>CADEDM010000117.1 GCA_902826065.1 uncultured Acidobacteriota bacterium
CGGCCGGCCGCGAGATCCTGCCGTGCGACACGGTGGTGCTGGCGATCGGCCAGGACAACGCCTTCCCGTGGATCGAGCGCACCATCGGCCTCGAGTTCGACAAGAAGTGGGACATGCCGGTGGTCGACCGCAAGACCTTCATGTCGACGCGCCCGGGCGTGTTCTTCGGCGGCGACGCTGCGTTCGGCCCGGCCAACATCATCTGGGCGGTCGAGCACGGCCATCAGGCCGCGATCTCGATCCATCAGCATTGCCAGAGCCTGCCGGTGACCGAGCGTCCGCCCGACGGCATGAACCTCACCAGCACCAAGATGGGCCTGCACGAGTGGGCCTACAGCAACAACTACAACGGCGCCCTGCGCCAGAAGATGAAGCACGTCGAGATGCCGCTGCGCTTCTCGAACATGACCATCGAGGTCGAGGAAGGCTTCAACGACGAGCAGACCCGCGCCGAGGTGCAGCGCTGCCTGAACTGCGACGTCCAGACGCACTTCACCGACAACCTGTGCATCGAATGCGATGCCTGCATCGACATCTGCCCGGTGGACTGCCTGACGATCGTGCCGTCGGGCCCCGAGCCCGACCTGCGCACGCGCCTGCTGGCCCCGGCCGAGAACCTCGACCAGGCGCTGTTCGTCTCCGACCCGCTCAAGCAGACCGGCCGGGTGATGGTGAAGGACGAGAACGTGTGCCTGCACTGCGGCCTGTGCGCCGAACGTTGCCCGACTTACGCGTGGGACATGCGGAAGTTCGTGCTGTCGTGGCCGCACGCCGACAAGGTCGAGGCGCCCAACGTCGCCACTGCGCCCTGAGGCGCGCGACACGCTACTTGTCGGCGCCGTCGAGTCGGGCCTGGGCGATGGCGATGAACGGGTGGCCGGGCGCCAGATACGACGTGAAGATGTCGTAGCTCTCCTGTAAGAGCGCTTGGGCTTCCGCCGCCTTTCCCTGGGCGCGCAACGTGAGGCCCAGCTCGCCGAGGACCCCCGGCCGGATCTGTACGGGCGCCTTGGCGACGGCGCCGAATGCCTCACGCAGAATCTGCTCCGATTCCCCGAGCCGGCCCTGACGGCGATAGGCCGCCCCGAGTCCCATCTGGGTGCCCGTGAGCTCGACGTGTCCCTTCGGCCGAATTTTCAGGAAGAGCGCCAGAGCCTCGGTCAGCACGCGTTCACCTTCCTCGACATCGCCGTTCAGCACGAGCGCCCGTCCGAGCGTGGTCTTCGTCGCCGGCAGGTAGGGATGCCCGGCCGGCACCGTCCGTTCCAGACCGGCGACGGCGACGCGGCCGAACCGCACCGCCTCGGGATAGTTCCCGACCGTGCGCATCAACTCCGAGAACGACCGGCTCACGGCGTAGCGATCCGCGATCTCGGTCCCCATCGCGTCCCAACGGCGGACCGCCTCTCGCAGCCAGCGCTCGGCGTCGTCGAGTCGGCCGATGAGCACCAGGTCCAGCCCGAGGTTGTGCGCCGCCGTCGCGCCTTCGAACGGGACCATCGCCCCCTCCGGATCGGCGAGCACCTCGCGGTAGAGCCGATGCGCCTCCTCGTCGCCGGTCTTCTGATACGTGCGCGCCAGCGCCAGTTGCCGGGCGGACGACAGCCGCGTGCGCGCATCGAACGCGGCCGGGCGAGCCGTGATCACGGCACGTCCGGCGCGGAGCATCTGCTCAGCCTCGGGATATCGTCCCTGGGCCATGAGGGCGGAGCCGAGACGCGCGTCCGCGCGGGCCGCGCCGACCTCGTCGTCGAGCGCGCGAAAGCGCTCGGCCGCCCGCCGCAAGTACCCTTCCGCGTCCTTGGCGGCGCCGATCCCGCTGTAGGTTGTGCCGATCACCAGCAGCATCTCCGCTTCTGCTTCCGGACTTCCGGCCAGGCTCTGCGACACCAGCGGGCTCGCCGTGTCGAGGACCTCGCGAACCGTGAGGGCCCCGCCACGCGTGGCCGCCACGCTCGGATTGGCCGACGACAGCATGTCGGTCAGGAACTGGTTCAACTGCCGGGCCTTGTCCGACTCGACGCGCGCGATCCGCGCTTGCTCCGCCGACACGGCCGTGGCGGCGGCCAGACTCACCGCCAAGGTGGCGGCGACGCCGCTGGCCATCCAGTGGCGCTGCACGAACCGCGACATGCGATAGACGACCGACGGCGGCCGTCCCTCGATCGGGGCACCGGCCGACCATCGCGCGAGGTCGTCGGCCAGGTGCTGCACGCTGGCGTAGCGGCCCGCGGCTTCCGGCGCGAGGGCCTTCGTCACGATCGTGCCGAGGTCGTTGGCGAGCACTCGCCTCAGGCGCGCGAGTGAGGTCTGCCGCGATTCGGCCGCCGCATCGGTGACCACGGTGTGCGGGGCGGTGGTCGTGGTACCGGCCATCGCCCGTTCGATGGCCGAGAGCAGCGACGGCCGATCGCCAAAGGGCGCGACACCGGTGAGCAGTTCGTAGAGGACGACGCCGAGGCTGTACTGGTCGCTCGCCGTGCCGACCTGCTGGCCGGTGAGCTGCTCGGGGCTGGCGTAGGCCGGGGTGAGGGGCGCGACCGAGGCGGTGGACAGCCGGTCGGGCTGCAGCAGCGTGGCCGTGCCGAAGTCCACGACCTTGACGCGGCCCTCGGCGGTGACCAGGATGTTCGACGGCTTCAGATCGCGGTGCAGCACGAGCTGGCGGTGGGCGAAGGCCACGGCGTCGCACACCTGCGCGAAGAGGGCGAGCCGCGACGCCAGGTCGAGTCGTCGCCCGTCGCAGTAGGCGTCGATCGACTGTCCATCGACGTACTCCATCACCAGGTACGGTTCGCCGATGGCGGTGACGCCGCCGTCGAGCAGGCGCGTGACGCCCGGATGTTCGAGGCGGGCCAGGATCTGACGCTCGGCCCCGAACTGCGCGACGAGGGCCGGGTCGGAAAGGCGCAGATCCATGACCTTCACCGCCACGCGCTGCGTGAACGCGCCGTCATCGCGCCGGCCTTCGAACACGGCGGCCATGCCGCCGCGAGCGATGAGGCGCGTCACGACGTAGGGGCCGAGGCGCTGACCGAGGTGCGGGTCGTCGTCGTCGCCCGCCCGCCGTGCCAGCGCGTCGCCGGCGAGCAGGGCCTGCACTTCGGCGAGCAGCCGTGCGTCCGGCCCGCACAGGTCGGACAACCGCTGGTCGCGCTCGGCGCCCGACGGAAGGTCCGCCACTTCGTGGAACACGGCCTCGATTCGCTCCCAGTTCATGGATGCACCCGCGGTCCCGGCGGCGCCCCGCCATGGGGCCGCCGACCGGATCGTGATTGTCGGCGGAAACCGTCATACTGGCGCGTCGTGGTGGCCGACGCGCCTTCACCCCTCCTCACGCAGATCCTCCAGAGCTGGAGCCAGGGCGATGCCGGCGCGCTGGACCAGCTGGTGACGGCCGTCTATCCGGAGCTGCGCTCCATGGCCTACCGCTACCTGGCCGGCAGCCGCTCCGGCACGCTGCAGGCCACGATGCTGGTGCACGACCTCTACCTGCGGCTGGTGCGGCAGCAACGCGCCAGCTTCCCCAACCGCCGCGCCTTCTTCGGCTTCGCGTCGGCGGCCATGCGGCACATCCTCGTCGACCATGTCCGAACCGGGCGGGCCGCCAAACGGCCGACGCACCGGGCTCGCGTCCCGCTGACCGAAGACCTGCAGCTGGCGCACGCCACCGACGCCGAGTTGCTCGACCTGCACGCCGCGCTCGACGAACTCGCCGCGCTCGACCCGCGCAAGGCGGAACTGGTGCAGCTGTGCGCGTTCCTCGGCTGCGGTCGCGCCGAGGCCGCGGAACTGCTCGACATCTCGCTGACCACGGCCAAGCGGGATTTCCGCGTGGCCCGGGCGTGGCTGGCGCGCCGTCTGCAGATCGACGACGTCGCCAGCCACGACAGCGAGTAGCGATCGCGCTACGGCGTCACGCTGTACACGCGCACCAGGTTCGTGCCATTGACCCAGCCCACCGCGACGGTGCCGCCGTCGGCGGACATCGTCGCGCCCTCCGCCCGTAGTCCCCCTCTGACGTCGGCGCCGATCTGCGTCCACGTTCCGCCGCCCAGGCGATAGACCCTCGCCAGGCTCGAGCCGGCGGCTTGCGTGACGAACCGTGTGCCGTCGTCCGACAGCACCAGCCCGTAGCCACCGATTTCGTTGCCGCTTTGGCCCACCACGTCCTGACCGACCTGCGTCCAGGTGCCTCCAACCAGGTCGAAGACCCGCACCTTCCCCGCATTGGTCGCGGCTTCATCGTCGGCGGGCGCCGACACCGCGATGCGGCCGCCACTCGCCGATAGCGAGACACGGTTGCCGAAGTTGTCAGGGACCTGCTCCCCCTGCAGGGTGTTCCCGACTTGCACCCAGTTCCCGGCGCTCAGCCTGAAGACCTGCACGGTGCCGGCGCGCGACGAGCCCGCGGCTGAATCCGACGGGATGGCGATGGTGGTGCCGTCAGCGGAGATGGCGACGTGGGACGCGAACTCGTTCGTGCCCGACAGCGTCGCGCCGATCTGCGTCCACGACGCGCCGACCAGGTCGTAGACCCTGGCCTGCCCATTCAGGTTGTTGGCGTTCTGGGCACCCGCAAGGAGACGGCTGCCGTCGCCCGAGAGGGCCACGCTGAACCCGAACTGCGAATTGTTGGCGACGCCGTCGATGTCGGCGCCCACCTGCGTCCAGGTCGAGCCGACGAGGTCGTAGACGCGCACGTGACCGCGATTCGTGCCGCCGGCGTTGTTCAGATATGCGCCGATGGCGACGCGGGTGCCGGCGTCGTCGAGGTCCAGGGCGCGCCCCGCGCGATCGCCGGCGGCCTCGCCGAGGATGTCGGCGCCGAGCTGCGTCCAGGTGTTGCCGGTGCGCTGATAGATCCGCGTCGTGCCGTTCGCCGTCGAGTAGGCACCGACTGCGAGGCGTTGCCCGTCGGCCGACAGCGAAACGGTGGAGCCGAATCCGCCCCCGCCCGTGAGGTCGTTGCCGACCTGCACGATCGGCCCGGTGGGCGGCGGTGTCGTGATCGGCAGCGTGACTGTCACCGGCGCGGAGGCGGGGCTCGTGCCCACCGCGTTCAGGGCGGCAAGCCGCAGCACGTAGGTGCCGCTCGGCACGCCCGGGAAGGACGCCGCCGTGCCCGACAACGGCACCGAGGTGATCGGCGTGCCACCGGTCGTGGACGCCATCAGCACGTACGACGTCGGCGCGCCGCCGTCGCCGGGTGTCCAGGCCAGTTCCAGCGTGTTCCCCGAGCCAGAGTAGCTGAGCGTCGGCGCACCGGGCGCAGTCGGACCAACCACCGTCAACACGGCCTCATTGCTCGCGGCGCTGGGGCCCCCGGAGTTCAGCGCCACCAGGCGGACGTAGTAGGTGCCCGCGGGGACACCAGGAACGGCGAAGCTGGTGGACGTTCCCGGCAGGGGCAGCGACGCGAGCGGCACCGAGAATCCGGGCGTCACGCCAGCCATCAGCACGTAGCTCGCCACCGGCCCGCCGGAGGATGGCGCGTTCCAGGTGAACGCGGCCGTGTCGCCGGCGGCGCTCGCCCCCAGACTCGACGGCGCCCCTGGCGGTGCGGGCACCGTGGGGAGGATCACCGTGACCGACGACGACTCCGGGCCCGTTCCGACGGCGTTGGACGCCGCCATGCTGATCACGTAGGCGCCGTTCGGGCCGATCACCGAGAGCGACAGGACGTTGCCGAGGGGCAAGGCGGCCAGCACTGGTCCTCCGGCGGACACCCGGGCGACCAGGGTGTAGCCGGTCGGGGTGCCGCCTGTCGCGGGGGCCGCCCAGCTCAGGTTCAAGCGGTTGCCGTCGACCGCAGCCTGGAGGTTCGTGGGTGCGCCAGGGGCCGAGGGCTGGGCCACGGCTGGCACGGCGAACGCGACGATGGCAATCATCGCGAGGGCGGACAAGAGGGAGCGTCGCTGGGTCATCTGGGAGCGTCCTTTCCAAAGAGCTACCCCCCAAACGGAAAGGACCGCCGGATGGGGCCATTCGCCGGAACCAGCACGCAGGGGCGCACGGCGTCACCCTGGCCTGCCGCACCGGCCCGATCTCCGGGCCAGAGCGGCGGCCGCGGACGGGACGCTATAATCCGCGGTGCAGCGAAGGGAGTCCGCCCGAGTGATGGATCGCGTCAACGACTTCGCATTCAAGATCGCCACGGCCAACGGCACCGGCTCGGCCAGCGCCAACGGCCTGATCATGCAGGCCATCTTCCGCATGGGCATCCCGGTGACGGGGAAGAACGTGTTCCCGTCGAACATCCAGGGCCTGCCCACCTGGTACGAGATCCGGGTCAACAAGCACGGCTACACCGCGCGCACGCCGCACTTCGATCTGATGGTGGCGCTGAACGCCGCCACCTACGCGAAGGACGTGGCCGAGGTGCGGCCCGGCGGCTGGCTGCTCTACGACTCGAGCTGGCCGCTCGACGACAAGCTGAACCGGCCCGACATCACCTACGTGGGCGTGCCGCTGGCCGACCTGTGCAACGCGTCGTTCAAGGGGGTGCGCGAGCGCATCCTGATGAAGAACATCGCCTACGCCGGGGCGCTGGCGGCGCTGATCGGCATCGACACCGAGGTCGTGCGCCAGCTCACGCAGGAGAAGTTCTCGAAGAAGCCGGCGCTGCTGGCGTCGAACGACACCGCCATCGCGCTCGGCTACAACTACGCCAAGGACAATTTCCCCTGCCCGCTGCCGATTCGTCTCGAGCGCATGGACGAGACGAAGGACAAGATCCTCATCGACGGCAACACCGCCTCGGGCCTCGGCTGTGTCTTCGCCGGCGCCACCGTCGGCGCGTGGTACCCGATCACGCCCTCGACCTCACTGATGGAGGCCTTCAAGGGCTTCTGCACGAAGTACCGCGTCGACAAGGAGACGAAGAAGAACCGCTACGCGATCATCCAGGCCGAGGACGAACTGGCGGCCATCGGCATGGTGATCGGCGCGTCGTGGGCCGGCGCGCGGGCGTTCACGCCAACGTCGGGTCCGGGCATCTCGCTGATGAACGAGTTCATCGGCCTGGCCTATTACGCCGAGGTACCGGCGGTGATCTTCGACGTGCAGCGTACCGGGCCGTCCACCGGCATGCCGACGCGCACGCAGCAATGCGACCTGATGCTGTGCGCCTACGCCTCGCACGGCGACACGCGGCACATCTGCATCTACCCGTCAGACCCGCGGGAAGCCTTCGAGTTCGCCGGCAAGGCGTTCGACCTCGCCGAGCGCTTCCAGACACCGGTGTTCGTGCTGTCGGACCTCGACATCGGCATGAACGACTGGATGGTGCCGAAGCTGACGTGGGACGACGCGTATCGGCCCGATCGCGGCAAGGTGCTGTCGGCCGAGGAACTCGAGCAGGCCAAGAGCTTCTACCGTTACCTCGACGTCGACGGCGACGGCATCCCGCAGCGGTCGTTGCCGGGCGTGCATCCGAAGGGCGCGTTCTTCACGCGCGGCTCGGGGCACAACAAGTTCGGCGCCTACACCGAAGACGCCGACGAGTACCAGGACGTCGTCGACCGCGTCGCCCGCAAGATCCAGAACGCCGCGAAGGCCGTGCCCGCCCCGGTCATCCGCCGCGCGAGCGGCGGCTCGAAAATCGGCCTCGTCACCGTGGGCGGCTGCCACGCCGCCTGCGTCGAGGCGATGGATTTGCTGGCGAAGGACGGCATCCATCTCGACTACATGCGCGTGCGCGGGTTCCCGTTCGGCGACGACGTGCGGCAGTTCCTCGACGAGCACGACGTCAACTTCGTCGTCGAGCAGAATCGCGACGGGCAGCTGCGCAGCCTGCTGATGCTCGACACCGGCACGCCGCTGACGAAGCTCGAGTCGGTGCGCTACTACGCCGGATTCCCGATGAGCGCCCACCACGTGATTGCGGGCGTGAAGGCCAGGCTGGAGAAGGCGGCATGACGTACATCGCGAAGCCGAAGGTCCACCACCCGTCGCTGAAGAAGAACGCGATCGGGCTGACGCGCCGTGACTACGAGGGCGCGATCACGACGCTGTGCGCCGGGTGCGGTCACGACTCGATCACTGCCGCCATCGTGCAGGCATTCTGGGAACTCGACATCGCCCCGCACACGGTGGCGAAGCTGTCGGGCATCGGCTGCTCGTCGAAGACACCGGCTTACTTCCTGAAGGAAGCGCACGGCTTCAACAGCGTCCACGGGCGCATGCCGGCCATCGCCACGGGCGCCGGCGCTGCCAACCACGCGCTGACGATGATCGGCGTCTCGGGCGACGGCGACTCGTTGTCGATCGGCCTCGGGCAGCTCTGTCACGCCATCCGCCGCAACGTGAACATGCTCTACGTGCTCGAGAACAACGGCGTCTACGGCCTGACCAAGGGGCAGTTCTCGGCCTCGGCCGACCCGGGCTCGATGAGCAAGAAGGGCGAGGCCAACACCATGGAGGCCATCGACGGCGTGCTGCTGGCGATGACCCTCGGCGCGACCTTCGTCGCGCGCAGTTTCTCGGGCGACAAGGCGCAGCTCGTGCCGCTGCTGAAGGCCGGACTCACGCACAAGGGCTTCGCGTTCATCGACGTCATCTCGCCCTGCGTCACCTTCAACGACCACGAGGGCTCGACCAAGAGCTACGCCTACACGCGCGAGCACCAGGTGGAAGTGGTGCAGGCCGACTTCGTCCCGATGCGCGACGAGATCACGTCGGAGCAGGAGCCCGGCAGCGCCAAGAGCGTGATGATGCACGACGGTTCGTGGATCACGTTCCGCTCGGTGGCGGAGCACTACGACCCGACCGACCGCGACACGGCCTACGGCTACATCCGCGAACGACAGAAGGCCGGCGAGGTGCTCACGGGCCTGCTCTACGTGTCGCCCGACTCGCGCGACATGGCGGCGCAGAACGACCTCGGGGCCGCGTCGCTGACGACGCTGCCGTTCGAGTCGCTGTGCCCGGGCAGCGCCGAGCTCGAGAAGCTGCAGGCGCGCTTCCGGTAGCGCGACCGTCGCCGCGCGTCGTTCGATCGGCCGACCCCCTCCCTGGCGGCGCGCGCCGCCCTTGGTGACAGGAGTCCCGATGTCTCGAATTCTCGCGCTCGTGGCGGCGCTGTTCCTGGGTGCCGCCGTGCCCGTGTCCGCGCAGACACTGCCCGACGACGTGTCGTCGTTCCCGTGGACGCTCGACGGGGGCATCGTGGCGGCGACGGTACGCGTCGGCGACATGGTGTACGTCGGCGGCGACTTCACCGCCGTCGCCCCCCGCAGTCGCGTGATCGGGCCGTTTGGCGTCTTCGACGCGGGCACCGCGGAACTGCGCGCCGCCGATCCGTCCCTTGCCGGACAGGTACGCGCCATCGTCGACGACGGGGCGGGCGGGTGGATTCTCTCGCTGGGTCATCGGCTCGTGCGCATCGACGGAGCCGGCCGACAGGTGCCGTGGGCGCCGCAACCCACTGGCAGCGGCTTCTTCGAGATGCGGGCATTGGCCCGCGACGGCGGGCGGCTCTTCATCGGCGGGAACTTCGCGGCGTTCGCCGGCCAGCCCCGAGGTCGCCTCGCCGTCGTAGACATCGCCACGCAGACGCTGCTGCCGTTCGATCCGGCCGTGTCTGGAGCCGGCGTCTACGCCCTGCTGGTGCACGGGGGGCAGCTGTACGTCGGCGGCAGTTTCGACGGCGTCGGCGGCCTCGCGCGCAGTCATCTTGCGCGCCTCGAGCTGGCCTCTGGCGCCTGGTCCGCGTGGGGCCCGGCCGTCACGTCATCGGGCTCGGTCACCGCGATCGGCGCAGGAGGCGGCCGCGTCTATTTCTCTGGCAGTTTCGACGCTGTCGATGGACAGACGCGATTCCATGTCGCGGCCGCGTCGAGTGCCACCGGTGCCCTCGACGCCTTTGCGCCGCTCGTCTTCTCGACGCTCGGCGGTTCCTTCGTCTCGGCCCTGGCGACCACCGGGTCGACGCTCTTCATCGGCGGCACGTTCGACCGCGTTGGCGTCGACGTGCGGATGTCGGCTGCGGCCTTCGACATGGGAACCGGCGCGCTGCTCCCCTGGGCGCCGCTGGCGAGCGGCTCCGTCCAGGCGATGTCAGCCCTTCCTGACGGGGTCGTGGTGGCCGGCCAGCGCCTCGTCTCGGCCTCCAGCCCCACGGTGCAGTCGGCGTTCAAGATCTCGCTCGTGACCGGCACGCCGCTCGGCTGGCAGCCGGGCGTCGGCGGGGCGGTGTCGGCCGTGTTCAGTGATGGCGCGCGCGTGGCGCTCGGCGGGCTCTTCACGACCTACCGTGCCGTCCCGGCAGCCCATCTCATCGGGTTCAATGTCGCCGCCGGCAGCTACAGCACGTTCCCCACTCCCAACGGCAGCGTGAAAGCCCTGGCGGTCGAGGGCACACGGCTCTTTGCCGGCGGTACGTTTTCGAGTGTCGGGGGCGAACCGCGAACCCTGCTGGCGGCCTTCGACACGACCACGCGCCAGCTGCTGCCGTTTGCGCCTCTCGTCGAGTCGCAGAGCGTATTCGCCCAGGTCACGGCCCTGCATGCGGACGCCGGCCGTCTCGTCGTGGGTGGGGGATTCGATTCCGTCAATGGCAGCGCCCGAGGGTCGCTGGCGGCTGTCGATGCCACGAGCGGCGCCCTCCTGCCATGGGCGCCCGGCGCCCTCACCGGCGATGCCTTTCGCGGCGTTGCCTCCATCGTCACCGCGGCCGGACGCGTCTGGGTGGGCGGACGGTTCTCGGCCGTGGGCGGCGTGGCTCGGACCGGTTTCGCGGTGTTCGATGCAACGACAGCGGCCCTGACGGCCGTGGACCCGATGCCCGACCAGCCGACCAATCGGCTGTCGCTCGATGGCGGCTACCTGCACGTTCAGGGAGACTGGGATCGATTCGGCGGGCTGGTGCGTCCGCGCATTGCGCGCATGGATCCCCAGACCGGTGTCGTCGATCCGGCGTGGCAGTTCACCTATCCGGGCGCGGGACAGCGGTTTGCGGTGCGCGGTGACGAGGTGACCGCCGTAAGATCGTTCAGCAACCCGTCGACGGGGCTCGCGTCCTTTGGCTACCTCATCCCTCCGCCTCCGTATGCGTTTTCGCGGACGGCTTGGACACCGACGGCGTCAACTGGGACGTGGGACGTGTGGGCGTTTTCCGACGGTGTGTTCGCCACCTCGTTGCCGGGTCTGTCGGCCCCCTCACCGTACTTCTTCCGGCGGCGCCTGCCGGGCGGTGGCCCGCAGCCGGTCGTCGACTTCGCGGCACACTTGCAGGGCGACCTCGTGACGCTGCGATGGACGCCGTCCCTGCAGGGGGCTCTGCCGACGCAGTATCGGCTCATCGCCGGCAGTCAGCCCGGTGCATCCGACATCGCCGATGTCGTGCTCGGGCCAGCGCCGTCGCTCGGCGTGCGACTCCCCGCCGGTCGATATCACGTGAGAATTGCCGCACGTGCCAATGGCATCGAGAGTCTGTTCTCGCCCGAGGTCGCGTTCATCGCCGGGGGCATTGGCTGCACGACCGCTCCCGACGCACCCGCACTCACCGTGCAGGGAACGCCGGCGCTGCTCACCTGGGCCGCACCATCGCAGACCGTGACCGGCTTCGAGCTGCGCGCCGGCCTCTCGCCGGGAGCGCCCGCCCTTCTGCGGTTGCCCCTGCCGGCGTCGTCGACCGCGTTCTCCTCGGCCGGCGCGCCTCCCGGCATCTACTACGTCGCCGTCGCCGCAGTGAACGGATGTGGCGTGAGCGTGCTGTCGAACGAGGTTGCGGTCGTCGTGCCGCCTCCGCCGCCGCCTGCGCCGCCGGCGGATCTCGTCGCCACCGTGGCCGCCAGCACCGTGTCGCTCACCTGGTTGGCGCCATCCGGCCCCGTCACCGGCTACGTGATCGAAGCGGGCTCCGCGTCCGGGCTCGCGAACATCGTGCCGGGGGCCCTGCTCGGCCCGGTTGCCGGGCTCGCCGTTCCAGGCGTGCCGAGTGGCCGCTACTACGTGCGGGTGCGGGCGGCCCACGGCGCGCTGGTGTCGGCGCCGTCGAACGAGATCGTCGTCGACGTGCCGTAGTGCGCCGGGCCGCCTGCGGGATCAGTGCCCCGCCGCCACGTAGACCCACGCACGCAGGCCGCTGGCCAGTGTCACCTCGTGGCGTGTGTAGCCGGCCGGCGCCTCGTAGTCGTCGGCGCGCAGCAACTCGTCGTCGGTGACGTCGAGCGCCAGGCCATCGACCCGGGCCTCGGGACCGCCGCCGGGAATCGCGTTCTCGTAGTGCGAGAGGCCGGCGGCGCGGCCCTCGTCGTCATCGACCGGCAGGCGTCCGCGCGTGAAGCCGGGCAGAGCGTCGGCATGGCCGTCGAGTCGCCGTCCGAACTGTGCGATCTGGACCGCAGGGTCGCGCAACGTGCCGTACGAAAACAGCCAGGGCATGCGGAAGTCTAGCGCAGCGAGCGAATTGCGGCGGCGGCCGGCTCGCCGGTGCCGTCGCTCTCAAGTTCCCGCCGCGACGGCCGATTCCCTCAAACACCACTCCGTCCGGCCATGACCGCCGCTTCGACCGCCTCCGTCGTCGTCTCCGCCGTGCCGCAGCGGCACCGCACTCCATCGCGCCGCGCCGCGTGGGCGTGGGTGACGGCCAGCTACGCCAGCGACGTCGCCATCGTGGCCGGCTTCGCAGCGGCGGGCACCGTGCCCTGGCTGGTGCCGGCCGCTCACGCCGCCGCGGCCGCGCTGGTGTCGGCGACCTTCTTCGTGCTGCTGCGTCGCAGGGTTGCCGATCCCGCGGTTCGCGATCCGTTCTGGACCGCGCAGCAGGTCGCGGCCGGCACAGTCGTGGCCCTCGGCGGGCTGCTGCTGGCGCCGGCGCTGACGCTGGTCTTCCAGAACATCCTGTTCGTGGTGTTCGCCTTCGGCTCGCTGCGTATGACGCGCCTGCAGATCGTCGTCGGCTGCATCGTGTCCAGCCTCACCACCGCCTTCGTGCTCGCCACGGCCTGGCCGGCGCCGGTGGCGCTGACGTCACCCGTCGAGCTCGGCCTGCTCGCGTTCTCCTACGCCTCGACCATGGCGCGCTGCGCCTTCGTCGGCCTCACCGGCAGCATGCTGCGGGACGAGTTGCGTCGCGCGAACGATCAGCTCGTGACCGCCTCGGAGCGCATCGAGCGGCTCGCCCGTCACGACGAGCTCACCGGGCTGCTGAACCGACGCTCGATCCGCGCCCTGCTGGAGGACCACGCGGCCCTCGCCGAGCGGGGGATGGAAGACCTGGCAGTCGCGATCCTCGACCTCGATCACTTCAAGTCGGTCAACGATCGGTTCGGGCACGGCGTCGGCGACCAGGTGCTGCACGCCTTCGGGCATCTCGCGGTGCAGACGCTGCGCGTCACCGACCATGTCGGGCGGCACGGCGGCGAGGAGTTCCTCTGCATCCTCACGTGTTCCACGGTCGAGGAGGTGCAGGCGGCGATGGAGCGCCTGCGCGGCGCCGTCGCGGCCCGCGACTGGCACGACCTGGCGCCCGGCCTCACTGTCACGATCTCGATCGGCATCGCCGTGTTCATGCCCGGCCAGACCGTCGCCGACCTCGTGCGCAAGGCCGACGACGCCCTCTATGCGGCCAAGCACCAGGGCCGCGATCGCGTGATCCTCGCCGCCTGATCCCGTGGGCGTGCCGCCGCCGGGCGTGCTCAGCGGTCGGCGTTCGTGAACGCGAACGTGCCCGCCCGCACGACCAGGGTGTCGCCGTCGCTCGTGACGACCACGCTCACCTCGGGATCACCCGGACGCACACGGCCGCGGCCGGTCAGGCTGGCCCAGCCGGGCGCGCTCTGAATCTGGCCGAAGACCGTAAGCTCGAGGGACACGCCGTCGCTCGGGCGCCGCAACGAGACGCGGCCCGTCGCGGCGCGCGCGCCGGCCGCCTGCGCCACGTCGACGACGGCTTCCACTTCGCCGAGCGTGACCTTGTGCGAGACCGCACGCCGGCCGGCCGGAGACATCGGCCGCGTCGGCATGTGGGGGCCGCGTCGCAGGGCCCGTCCCGCCTTCACGCCGGTCACCGCGCCGCGATCGACGACGACCGCGCCGTTGAGCACGACGGTCTGGATGCCCACCGACGGTTGCATCGGCGCCTCGAACGTCGCGTGGTCGATGACGGTCGCGGGATCGAACACCACGACGTCCGCCGCCATCCCCGGCGCCAGCCAGCCGCGATCGACGAGCCCGATGGTGGCGGCCGGCAGGCCGGTCATCTTGCGGATCGCGTCGGCCCAGGTCAGCGCCTTCTGCTCTCGCACGTAGCGGCCGAGCACGCGCGGGAACGTGCCGTAGTAGCGCGGATGCGAGGCGTCGCCGCTGACGGCGCCACAGTCACAGGCCACCGACGAGGTCGGATGCTGCAGGATGGCGACGAGATCGGACTCCACGCCGAAGCGCGCGATGATGCCCGGGCTGCCCTGTTCGAGCAGGCGGACCACCGCCTCGCCGGCCGGCACGCCCAGCGACTGCATCACCGCCGTGAGCTGCTGCTTCGTCTGCGGCAGGTAGACGCCGGCGGCGCCCCCGAAGCGGGCGTTCATCGCCTCCTCGGCCTCCGTGACGATGCGCGCCCGCAGGACCGGCTCGGCGAAGCGCTTCAGCATCGCCTCGCGTCCGCCGTCCTGCGCCCAGCCCGGGATGATGAGCGAGACCAGCCCGGTCTGGCCGGCGAGGTACGGATAGACGTCGGCGGCCGTGTAGGTGCCGCGGTCGGTCGCCTCGCGCATCTGCTTCAGGATGTCGGCGGCACGGCCCTGCTCGCGTCCCTGCACCTTCATGTGCGTGATGACCGGCGTGAGGCCGGAGCGCGCGCCGATGGCGATCGTCTCGGCCATGCCGGCAATGGAGCTGAAGTTCGATTCCGGCGTCACCCGATCGTGATTGGTGAAGAACGTGCGCGACGTGCGGGCCACGTCCACGACCTTGATGACGTCCTCGGTGGTGGCGTAGTAGCCCGGCTTGTAGTCGAGGCCGGCCGACACCCCCCAGGCGCCATCTGCCAGCCCGTTCGCGAGCAGACTGCGCAGGCGAGCCAGGTCTTCCGCGGACGGCCGCCGGTCGGCCTGGCCGACGACCTCGGCCCACGCGCTGTTGAAGCCGATGGCGGTGGCCAGGTTGACCGCCAGTCCGCGTGCCTCGGCCGCCGACAGCTGCGCGCGGATGTCGATGGGGCCGGCGCCGTCGGCATTGACCATCTCGGTCGTGACCCCCTGCGTCAGCATGTTGGCCGCGGTAGTCAGTCCGTCCGGGGTGGCGTGGCTGTGGATGTTGACGAACCCCGGCGACACGTAGCGTCCGGTGGCGTCGACCTCGACCGTGCCGCGCGCGCCGTCGAGGTCGCCCACCCGCGCGATCCCGTCGCCGGCGATCGCGACGTCGGCGCGGACGCCGGCCGCGCCCGTGCCGTCGAACACCGTGCCGCCGCGAATGACGACGTCGTACTGCGGGGGTGGCTGAGTCGCCCGGCCGGGAAGGACGGCAGCGAGTACGACGGCGAGGACGACGGCGACTGAGCGGACCCGCATGCCGGGATTATAGGAGGCTCCTCCGATCGCCATGGTCTGTCTGGCCTTCGATCGCCGGCTGTGGAACCATACCAGCGCCGTCGCCCGGTGACGGCCTGGAGGGTGTCCCCATGACTGGTCGAGTCGCCGGCATTGGCCGAGTCGTCGTGTCGATGGTCGCCGTGGCGGCCTCCGTGGCTGCGCTTCGCGGGGCGGTGCCCGGCGACGACCCCGGCGCCGACGGCACGCGCCTCCTGCGCATGCCCACGGTGAGTGCGACGCACATCGCGTTCGCCTACGCCGGCAACATCTGGATCGTCGAGCGCAGCGGCGGCAC
>CADEDM010000118.1 GCA_902826065.1 uncultured Acidobacteriota bacterium
AGGGCGTTGCCGTAGAGGCTCTCGAGCCGGAACAGCGTGTCGGTCAGGTTGGTGTCGCGGAAGAACACGAACACGGCGCGCGGCGTGACATCCGACGCGATGAGGTGGTTCTTGAACGACAGGTACCACCAGGCGGGACCGGTGGCCGGGTGGTAGAGCAGCGAGACGAAGTCGTCGTGCGCGGTCGACAACTCGCCGAGCAGCGTCGGATCGATGCGGGTGCCCATCATCGAGTCGCCGATGAACACCCAGGTCGGCCGGCCGTGGCGCAGATTGTCGATGACCCCGGGGTTGAACGGACGATGCTCGCGGCTCAACTCGAGCGCCGGCAGGTAGCCTAGTCCGGGCGGCATGCCCACCGCCATGCGGTTGAACGCGCGAATCGACAGCGGCGCCACGAACGCGGCCGCCACCACGAGGGCGAGCGCCATCGTCGCGCGGGACGACCGCGCGGACTCACCGCGGGACACGGCCGAAGTTGATGACGACACTAATGCTGAGAACGGATTACGAGGGCGCGAGGCACGCGGTCACGTGCTCGGCGCCAGCCTCTCCGCACGGCCAGTGCGCGGGAACGACCGAAGGGTCCGCGCGAGCTGGACGCGAGCCACCCGAAGGGCGGCTGCTGGTGAACAACCGGGCCGATGGTGCCGCCCCGGACTGCCCCTGTGCGAGATGCTCGTCGGCCAGTATAGCAGTCAAGGCCCGGAGCCGCCCGGATTTCGGGCCGGCCGGCGACTGCGCCCGTTTCAACCCCTCGCGGCCGCGACGGTCTAACCCCGGCAGATGCCTCGCTTCAGCTGCTCCCGGAGGACCGCATGAGTGTCCCGCGATCTGGACTGTTCCGCACCGCCGTGCTCGGCGGCGTCGCGCTGCTCTGGCTCTCTGCCACCGTGGCCGACGCCCACCCCCATCGGCGACGCAACCCGCCGGGGCCACGCGGCGGGCCGGGGACGACCTGGGTGAACCCGCCCGGGCCTCGCGGCGGGCCGGGCGCCTCGCGGGGGGCCCGGGGCTGGCGCAGCAATCCGCCCGGCTGGCGCGGCGGCCCCGGCACCAACTGGGCCAACCCGCCGGGGCCGGCCGGCGGTCCGGGCGCGAGTCCGTTCCGGCTGCGGCCGTACCGCGATCGCGACGGCAATCCGCCGGGACCATCGGGCGGCCCGGGCACGAACTGGGAGAACCCGCCGGGGCCGCGCGGCGGTCCTGGCGCCAGCCCCGATCGCCGGCGTTGGCGGCGCTGGTAGACGTCTAGGCGCGGCTCTCGCGCAATGCGCGGCGCACCTGGGCGATCTGCCCGGCGTGGTACGCGGTGTGGTGCACGAGCCCGTGCGTCGTGACGTAGCGCGACAGGCCGGTGCCCGACGCCGGATCGCGCCGATCGACCACGGGCACGTCGAGTTGCGCCTCATCGGTGGCCCGCAGTGCGGCCGCCAGCGCGCGGTGGCTCTCGATCAGCGCGGTGACGGCGGAGGCCCACGCCGCGGGCGAGACATCGCCGATCGCCGGCCAGTCGCCGGGTGCCGGTTCACCGGCGGGCGCCCCGCCGAGTCGCGCCCGCACCTCGTCGCACCAGGCCGTCATGTGGCGCACGAGTTCCCAGATGGAGTGTCCGCCCGGCACGGCGTGCCGGGCGGCATCGCTGGCGCTGAGGCCGTCGAGCAGCGAGACCACGTTCGACCCATGCCACGGGTCGCCATCCACCACGCGTTCCACCAGGTCCGCCAGCCGTTCCGTCTCGCGCATCACTCTGTGCCTCGCGAAGGCAATTTGTACACCGGCGAGGACCAAAGGACACGCCCCTCCGTCTGATCGATCAGGGGTCGTCCGATTCGCGGATGGTTTTCCGGCCCGTCTGTGGCACCCTGCTTGCAATGACTACGCACATGACGAAGCACCTGCTCGTACCGGTCCTGGCCCTGACCCTCGCCGCTCCGTTCACCGCGGCGGCCCAGTCGGCGCAGCAGCTCTTCGAGAAGGGCGCTTACGCCGAGGCCGCGCAGCGCGTGAACACCGAGCGCGAGGCCGGCAACAACGACCCGGCGGCGACGTACCTGGCGGGACTGGCCCTCGAGAAGGCCGATCGGGGTCAGGATGCGCGCGCTGAGTACGCCCGCCTCAGCAACGGCGACAACGAGACGTGGAAGGCGATCGGCCAGTCGGCGATCGGCGCGCTCGACAACAACCTCGACGAAGCGGTGGGCGAAGGCCGCAAGGCGCGAGACACCTCGGGCGAATCGGGCTTCGCGTTCTACCAGCTCGGCCTGGTGCATCTCAAGCGCAGTGAATTCGGCGACGCCGCGCAGGCGTTCGATCGCGCCGCCGAGCTGATGCCGCAGTTCGCCTATGCGTTCTACAACGCCGGCGTCGCGCACCAGCGCGCGAAGAACTTCAACCGCATGGCCGAGCAGTTCACCGCCTTCATGAAACTGGCGCCCGAGGCGCCGGAACGGAAGCAGGTGCAGCTCGCCCTCGCGGCCCTCAGGGGCTGATCGTCCCGACATGCGGTGGCGCCGGGTGTCCCCCGCCGCGCACCGAGCAGAACGTCGCCGGCCGCGAGTCGATGATGGCTCGCGCTTCCGGCGGCGGCTCTGCGCCAGACCTTAGAAGACCTGCCCCAACCCGAAGTACCAGCGCGGGTTCCCGCCGCCCTTCGGCCAGCCGACGTCGATGCGGAAGATCGAGAACGACGTGTCGAAGCGCAGCCCCACGCCGTAGCCCACCTGCAGGTCGCCGAACGACACGTCGGCATTCTTGGTGAAGACGTTGCCGGCGTCGACGAACGCGACGCCGTTGATGAACTTGAAGATCGGCGCGCGCACTTCCTGGTTCAGCACCAGCATGGCATTGCCGCCGCGGGCCAGGCCCAGCAGGTCCTTCGGCCCGGCCGCGTTCTCGGCGTAGCCGCGCACCGTATCGGCGCCACCCACGTAGAACCGCTCGCTGAAGAGCAGTGGATCGAGGAACGAGGCGCCGAGCCGCGCCGCCGACGCCAGGGTGATCCTGCGGATGGTGCGGTAGTAGTACGCGGTCGACAGCAGCTTGATGGTGTCGTCCCCCGATTCGAACTCGGTGATGCGCTCGGCGTTGAACGCCCCGAACCAGCCGCCTCGGGCGTTGAACGGGTTGTCACGGCGGTCGCTGAAGACCGACGCCGTGAAGCGGCCGAACAGCGTCTCCTGGCGGAAGAAGTCATCGGGATCGGGGTCGATGGGCGCCAGGATCTCGCGCTTCACCCGATAGCCATACGCGACCTGGAAGGCCGTGCCGCGGCGGATGCGCTGCTCGATCGAGATCTGGGTGCTCGTATCCCGGAAGTCCGGCGTGTCCTCGATCAGCGGCTGGTCCTCACGCTCGGCCGAGGCGAAGACGTAGGTCTGCACCGGACGTCCGAACAAGGTCGGGAACGTGAAGTAGGTGCTCGAGAAGCGCAGTAGCTTCTCGGCCCGGCCGGTGATGCCGAACGTGAAGGCACGGCCGAAGACGTTGCGGTTCTGCAGGTCGGCGGTGATGCCGAGGTTCTGGCTGCGGCCCACGGTGGCGTCGGTCGTGCCGGTGGCGTTGAGCGCGTCGTCGAGCTGCAAGCCGTAGCGCACCCGCCACTCCGGCCACTCCATGAGACTGACGCGCGCGCGCACCTGCTCGGTGCCGTCGGCCCCCGGCCCGATCACCTCGGGCCTGAGCTCGACCTGCCGGAAGACATTGGTGTCGTAGACACGCTTCCGGGCCTGGCCCCACGCGGCGAAGTCGACCGGGGTGTCTTCCTTCAGCCCGAGCGCGGTGCGCACCGCGCTCTCGCGCGTGATGCGCTCGCCTTCCACCACGACCTCGGCCAGCCGCTGCTGCGCGCCTGGCGAGACCTCGAAGTTCACCTGCACGGTGTGCGCCGTCTCGTCGGTGGTGATCCGCGGAGTGACGGCGACGTTGTTGTAGCCGCGCGAGCGATACAGCGCCTCGATGCGCCGGCGGGCCTCGTCGGCGGCCGCGTCGCGGTAGATCTTGCCTTCTTCGAGCCGCGCGGCGGTGAGCGCCGGCTCGCGAAAGGCGTCGTCCACGCCCGACCACGTCACGCCGGCGAGCGTGGTCGGCGGGCCTTCGGTGATCGTCACCGGCAGCACGGCGACGTCGCCCTCGAACTCCACCGCCGCCGCATCGATGTTGGCGTGCCGGTAGCCGATCGCGTAGTAGAGGTCGCTCAGCGGCCGGACGATCGCCAGCGGCTCCATCCAGACGTACTCGTCGAGCCCCATCGCCGTGACCTGGGTGGCGAAGTCGGCAGACCCGAGCGTCTGCTGGCCCTGGTAGCGCACGCGCTTGGCGCTGGCCTGCCGGCCTTCGCTCACGGCGATGCGCACCACTTTCCTGCCGTCGGCAGGCGTCTCGAGCTTCGCGTCCACGATGGCGCCGATCCGGTTGCGCTTCACCAGATCGACTTGCACCAGCCAGCGCAGTTCGTCGACCAGGAAGCGGTCGAACACCGCGGACTTCCACGCCTCCTCGAGCGAACGCCGCAGGCGGCCGGGGACCTCGAAGCCTTCGAGCACCAGCGCGGTCTCGGGGCCCGGCGTGACGCGGTAGCGCAGCGCGATGCGACCGTCGTCGCGAGGCGTGCGGTCGGCGCGGACCCGCGCCTCGAGGCGCCCGCGCTCGTGGTACCAGGCCCGCATCCGGTCGATCTCCTCACGCCACTTCACGAAGTCGAAGCGGTCGCCGGCCTCGAGCTTCAGCAGCCGGCGCAAAGCCGGCTCGTCGGCCGCCGGCGCGCCCTCGATGTCGACGGCGGCGACCTCCGGCAGCACGCGACGCGCGATGGTCTCGGCCGGTGCGCCGCCGAACGTGATCTGGTGGCGGATCGCGTAGTTGCGATCCGAGTTGTCGCGCTGGGTGCCGCGCAGCTCGAGTCCGCGCCAGGGGCGGTAGCTGACGACGGCGGCCAGCCCGCCGGTGTTGCCGAGGTCCTGCGACACGATGACCTCGACGTCAGGACGGAGCCGCTTCGAGAGCGTGAGGCGCGTGGCGGGGTTGATGTTCTCCGCGGCGAGGCTGCCGGCGTCCTGCCGCACCATGTCCGGGTCGTAGCCACGATCGACGCGCAGGCTGTCGAGCCCCAGGGCCCGGCCGACGCCGAGCAACTCGCCCGACAGCAGCGCCAGCGCGTCTTCACGGTTGAGCGAGTTGGTGCGCAGCAGCACGTCGAGCGCGCTCTGCTGCGAGTCGGGATCGCTCGAGGTCACCGATGTCGACAGGCGGTCGAGCGTGCCCGAGAGCGTCAGCGTGTCCTCGTTGCCCGAGGCGCTCGTCACGGCGGAGATGTTCAGCTCCGGCTCGATCACCGCCGGGTTCGTCAGCGTGATCGAACTCTCGTTGAGGCGATAGAGCCCGCCCAGCACGAACAGCTCGCCGCCCTCGCGCAGGTCGACCCGTCCGGTGGCGCCCGGCCGCGTCGCGGTGCCCTGCACGCGGATGTTGGCGCCGGCAGCGAAGCGGCCGTAGTTGTTGTCGACGGCGATGTCGTCGACCGTGGTGATGGCGATGTCGAGCCGCACGCGATCGGCGTAGGTGGGCGCCGCCTGTTGCGTCGCGACCGCACGGGTCTGGGTGAGCGTCAACAGCGCCGGCAGGCTGATGGCGGCGCGGTACGACGCGCGCTGCACGCGGACATCGCCGGTCAGGCTGGGCGCGCCCGGGCCCGGCGTGAAGGTCAGCAGCGCGTCCATCTCGCTGTCGACGTTGCTCGGATACTCGACGGCGACGCCGCGCGCCTGGAAGATGAACTGGCCGCGGGCGACATCGACCCCGAGCACCTGCGCGCGGCCGCCCACCTGGAAGTCGCCGCCGTTGAGGAACCCCTGGATGTCGCCGCTCTGATCGCCCAGACGCACGCTGTCGCCCTCGAACACGATCGGGCCCGAGATGTCGGAGGCGATGACCTGCGGGTTGCGCATCACCACCTCGGCGTCATCGAGATCGATGCGGCCCTGGACGCGCGGCGCCTGCGGCGTGCCGCCGATGTACACGTCGACCTTGGCGGCGCCGTCGAGGGCGATCGACGGCGACAGCACCGAGAGCGGCCGCAACCCGGGCGTGCCCGTGATCGTGACGGCGAGCGTGGTGGTCTCGCCGGCGGTGATGGTGCCGCTGATGACCACCGGCGTGCCGGCGCTGAAGGCGACGTCCTCGAAGATGAGCGTGCCGCCGGAGATCGACATGCGCGCCGGCCGCGCCTGCGCGATCGGCACACCGGCCGCGGTCACCGACGCCTCGTCGAGCACGAGCGTGCCGTGCAGGCCGTCGACGGTCGGTGACGTGACGTCGAGGCCGAGCGTCGCCGAGACCCGGGCATCGGTCTGTGCAATCGACTCCGGCGGCAGCCAGCCCGCCAGCGCCTTCTGCGTCAGGCCCTTGATCGTGACGTCCACGCGGCCGGGCTGCGCTGCCGGCGCCGCCGAGGTGGCCGCGAGTACCGCGCGCGGCAGGCGCACGCGACCCTCGATCGCCGCGCCTTCGAGCGACGCCGTCACGGCGTCGACGCTGAGCACGGCGCCATCGAACGTCGCCGTCGCGCCGAGCCCCGTGATCGATGGCACCCCTTCCGCCGTCACCGTCGCCCCGGTCACCGACACCGTGGCGCGCGAGTTCTCGAGGCCGCCCTTGCTCTCCCAGGTGCCGTCCAGGGCGCCCGTCATCGCCACACCGGCCGGTGCGTAGCCGGCGGCGCGAGCCAGCGCGAAGACGTCGCCGATCGACCCCTTCACGGTGGCGCGCAAAGGCTGACTGGAGTCGTCGCGGAACCGGCCGGACGCGGTGAGCACCGTCTCGCCGGCGCGCACGGCCAGGTCGTCCACGCTGAAGTCGTCAGCGCGCGCCGTGATACGCGCCGGACGCTCGAGGCGCACGGGCAGACCGCCCACCGAGAGGTCGGCCGTCTGCAGGTTCACGAGCGCCTGCGCCTGGTTGATGTCGTTGAGGCGGCCCTCGAACGTGGCGCTGAGGCCCACCGTGCCCGACACCGCCTCGGGCATCGCGACCAGCGCCAGCACCAGCGGCTGCACGTCGAGTGCGCTCACTGCCGCCGTGCCCTGGAACGCGTAGGGCGCGCGCGGCTCGACCGTCGCCTGCACCACGGTGCGCAGCGTCGGCACGGACGCCGTGGTGTGGACGCCGTCGCGCTCGAAGCGCCATTCCACGTTCGTCGGCCCGACGATCTCGCCCAGCGATCCACCGACCGGCACGAGCGAGAGCGTGCCGGCGCCGCCCGGCGCCTCGAACGTCCCGGCGCCCGCGAACGACACCTGAGCAGTGACGCTCTGCACCGGGGCGTCAGCCGCCGGATTGGTCCACGACAGATCCTGGCCGTCGAACGAGACGTCGTAGGCGCCCGTCTCGTAGTCCACGCGGCCCTTGCCTGTCAGGCGTCCGGGGTCCTGGTCCACTGTGAGCGTCGTGAACTCGACGACGGTGCCGAGCAGCCGCGCCTCGGATTCGACGCTGCCGATGCGCTGGCCCTGGTACTCGATCGGCGTCGCGCGCACCGTGAACGGCACGTCGGGAATCGCCGTGGTGCCGCCGATCGTGCCCTGCATCTCGACGCGCCCCGTGAGCGTCGCGAAGTCGCCGAACGGCGCCGCGAGCCGCGGCAGGTCGTCGGCCACCGCCGAGAACTGGCCCTGCAGATCGCCCGGCTCCATCGCCATGATCACGTTGCCGGTCATGCGTGCACCCGGCGTGCTCAGATCGAACGTCGACGCGCTGAGCGTGTCGCCGTCGTAGACGATGTCGGCGGCCGCGGTGGCCGCGGCGCCGCTGGGCAGGCGCAGGCTGGTCGAGGCGACGCGTCCGCGCACGATCAGGTGGTCGATGGTGCCGTCCATCGCCAGCGTGCCCGTCGCCGGCCCCGTCACGCCGATGAGCGACTCGGAGAGGTCGATGCCCGACTGCCGGGCGGCGCGCACCATCGCGCCGACATCGGTGATCTCCACGGCCAGAGGTCCAGAGAGCGGCTGCCGCGTCGGGTCGTCGGCGACTGGCCACTCCATCGTCCCGGAGGCACGCACGGTCGCGAGCAGCCGGTGATCGTGGTCCGCCCGCCAGCGGGCGCCGTCGAGGTCGGCCTGCCACGTGCCGTCGATGGCGACCCGGTCGGGCCGGGCCAGCGCACGGCTCGTGCCGCTGGCCTGCATCGTCATCGGCGCGCCGGGTCCGGCTCGTCGCATGCGCACACGGCCGTCTTCCCACGCCACGAAGGTCACCGGGTCCTGGTCGTAGGCCGCGAGCGCGCGATCGAGGTCGACGTCGCGGAACGTCGCCTCCAGGTCGCTCGACCCGGCACCGAACGTATAGACGAAGCGACCGTCGACGACGCCGGTGCGCGGCGAGGCCGGCGACGCCGGCATGGTGATGCGGAACGGCTCGATGACGGTGCGCGGCGACGTCAGGGTCAACGTGCCCGAGAGCGGCAGTCCCTCGGCCCGCGCGATCCGCAACGTGCTCGACGCGAGCTGCGCCGTGAGCTGATAGGCGTTGAGCGGGCCCGCGAACGTACCCTCGAAGGTGCCGGCACCCGACACCGGCACGGGCGGCGGCGTCCACTCGGCGACCCGGGCGACGTCGAACGTGCCACGCACCGCCAGGCCGAAGCGGACGTCGTCGAGCACCCGCGAGATCGGGCCGTCGGCGATCAGCGTCAGCTCCGGGAACGCCGCCGTGAGCGCCTGCAACGTCACGTTCGAGCCGTCGAACGCGAGGCGGCCATCGACGGCGCCGCTGGTGGTCTCACGCGCGCCGAGCCGGACGTGGATCGCCGCGGCGCGCAGGGGGCCGACGGGATCGGCGCCCCCGTTGCCGCGCGTCAGCGACAATGTCAGGTCACGCACGTTGACGTCGCTGTCGCCGGTGCGATCGACGTAGTCCACCTGGAGACCACGCGCCTGCAGGGCGTCGAACTCGAACCGGCGGGGCACCAGCGGCGGCGGCAACCCCGACGACGGCGGCAGGTTCACGAGCGTCCCGCCCTCGCGCAGCAGGAACACGCGCGCGGTGTCGAGTTCGAGGGACGAGAGGCCGAAGCGGCCGCGGAACACCGCCCATGGGAACGTGACGCTGACGCGCGCCGCGCTGAAGAACGGGTCGCCGGCATGTCCGGGCGCCGCCAGCCGGACGTCGCGCAGCGTGAGGCGCCGGCCACCCAGTTCGACCTGCAGGTTGCTGGCCGCGAGATCGAGCTGCCAGCGGCTGGCGACCTCGCGGATCAGCCACTCGCGGGCCCAGCGGGCCGCGGTCTGCGTCTGCACGAACACGGCGGCCGCGACCATCGCCACGACGACCAGCACCACGAGCGCCGCCGCCGCCCGGGCGAGCCGGCCTGTCATCCAGCCCCTCACCTTCCCATCATATGGTCGGCTCACCGGGATCGGCGGGTGTGCCGCAAGCCCGGCCGGCTGCTACGATCGCGGGCGGAGGCGCGATGCGCGCACGGTCGTGGATCAAGGTCGGCGTCGGCGTGGCGCTGGGCGTCGTCGCGGCGATCACGGGACGGGGTCAGAACGGCGTGGCGCTCAATCCCGGCGACCCGGCGCCGAACTTCTCGTTGCGCGGCTCCGACGGGCTGACCCATACCCTGGCGGAGCATCGCGGCAAGCGCGCGGTGGTGCTGGCGTGGTTCCCGAAGGCGTTCACCGGCGGGTGAACGATCGAGTGCAAGTCGCTCCGTGAGAGCGGCGCAGCGATTCGGGCCTACGACGTCGCCTACTTCGCGGCCAGCGTCGACACGCCGGACGAGAACGCGAAGTTCGCGCAGCACGTGGACGCGGACTATCCGATCCTCGCCGATCCGGCGAAGGAGACCGCCAGGGCCTATGGGGTGCTCGGGCGCTTCGGCGTACCCAACCGGTGGACGTTCTACATCGGGGTCGACGGCAGGATCCTGCACATCGAGAAGGCCGTGACGGTCTCGACGGCCGGCGCGGACGTGGCCGCGACACTGGGCACGCTGCAGGTCGCGAAGCGCTGACGCGCGGACTAGGAGCCCGCGATCGTCACGACACCCGCCGCGGGCATCTGCACCCGCAGGGCGCCGCCGGCCGTCACGGTGCCGGAGCCGGCGCGCGCATTCGCCGTGCCGCTGGTGGTGTAGGTGACCTCGTAGGGGCCGTCGGTGAGTCCGCGGACGTCGAACGCGCCGGCGCGGCTCGCGATCACCACGACGGCCGGCTTGCCGTCGGCGTTGACGAACGCCACCGGATCGAACGCCGCGTCGCTGCTGGTCGCGCCGACGCGCACCGCGCCCTGCCGCACGTAGCGGAAGTACTGCGCGAGATAGGTCGACTTCGCGGTCAGGCGCACCGACGGCGCCGAGGCGTTGCCGGCGTCCACGGCGAAGTACACGCCGTCGCCGCTCTCGCCGGGGTAGGCGATCGTGAACTGCTGCCACGACGAGACATTACCCACCTTCAGATCCTGGTGCAGCTCGGCGTAGCCGCTCGACAGGTGTTCGAGCATCGCCGTCTCGATGCCGAGCTGCTGCTGCCGGGCGCCGATGCTCCGCAGCACCGCGTCGGACACGCCCTCGTAGCGGTGGTACGACAGCGTCCGCCACAGGTCTGGGCGGCCGCCGTCGACGAGCGCGTCGGCGTAGTCGAGCGACCGCGCCATCGATGTCGTCGACGGCGCGATCAGCGGGATCTGCAGATTCATGCGCGCCAGGCGGTTGCTGACGGCCACGACCGCGCGCCGCATGTAGGCGGGCGTCCACTCGCGCGTGTTGTCGGGTTCGAGGCTCATCTCCCACGCGTCGGGCACGATCCCGTAGCGGCTCGACAGGTGCTGCAGCGTCGCCTGCACGAACTCCGCGTACTCCTCGGGGTCGGCGTGGTCGTAGCGCGCGGAGCCGGGGAGCTGGTTGGTGAACGCGACGTAGCAGATGCTGATGATCAGCCGCCGGCCACGCGCCTCGAGCCGCTCGCGCAGCGGCAGGACCACCTTCTCGATCTGGTTGTCGAGTTCGGTGAACCAGAAGCCGCGTTCGTTCAGCACGAACGGATCGCCGTTGTCGTTGACCGTCGCGTAGCGTACCTGCCGCCACTGCTCCTCGTTGAGGCGTCCGGCGAGCTTGGCGGCGTAGAAGTCCTCGGCCTGCTCCGACCCCGAGCGCACCTCCACCCGGAGGCGATCGAGCCCCAGTTCGTCGACGGCGCGATCGAACAGCTGGTTGCGGTAGGCCGGGAAGGCCTCCGACTCGTCGTGGCCGGCCTGCGACACGGCCTCCCACCCGTTGATCGTCTGGAAGCGCGTCGCGGCATCGACGACGACCTGTGGTGTGCCGTCTCCGCCGGGCGGCGGCGGCGCGTTCGGTGGCGGCGCCTCGGACGGCGACTTGCACGCCCAGCACAGAGCCGCTACCGCCACCGCCATGCCGAACCGACGGCTCACTCGCATGCCGGTCCTTTCCTCACTCAGGGGATGACGACCGCGACGTCGGCAGTCGGCGCGCTTGCGCCGGCCGGGTTCAGCGCGCGCGCCCGCACGTAGAACGTGCCCGATGGCGCGTTCGACACGATCAGCGTCGTGGCGGCCGTGGGCAGGATGGCGATCGTGCCGCCGGGCGCGAGTCCGGCTTCGATCTGGAAGGCGGCGGCCAGCCCGCCCGACGCGGCCGGCGTGATCTGGAATGCGACCGTCGTGCCCGCGACCAGTGCCGTGAGGCCGGCGGGCGCCTGCGGCAGCGGTGTCGCGCCGTCGAGCATGACGGCGACCTCGTTCGACGCCGGCCCGACGCCGCAGCCGTTCACGGCGCGCACGCGGACGTAGTACACGCCGAGGGGCACCGTGGCCGCGAACGACGTGACGTTGCCGAGGGGAATCGCGCCCAGGTTCGGCACGCCGGGCGCCTGTCCGGCTTCCAGGAAGTAGCCAGTGGCCGTCGTCGCGGCCGACCAGGCCAGGCGCACCGAGCCGCCGAACTTCGTGTAGCCGAGCGCCGCTGGCGCCGCCGGCGGGGCGACGCAGCCGGCCTGCACGGCGACCTCGTTGGAGGGCGCGCTCGTACCGTAGCCATTGCGGGCCACGACGGTGAGGTAGTAGAGCCCGGTGGGCACCGCGGCGGTGAACGTCGTCGCGCCACGAATGGGAATCGCCGCCAGGTTCGCGACGCCTGGCGCCGACCCGGCGAACAGCGTGTAGCTCGAGGCCACGCCGCCCGAGGGGTTCGGCGTCCACGACACCGACACCGTGTTGCCGCTCGAGATCGCCGTCAACGTCGGCGCCCCCGGCGGGTTCCCCGGAATCGCGGGGAAGTACTCGACCAGTCCGTCGTCGCGCACGTGCACCAGTCCCTGCGAGTCGGCGCTGACGCGCTTCCACTCGGTGGTGCGCGTCGTGGCGACGCCGGTCTCGGGGTCGTACTCGAGTCCGGCGTAGAGCTTCCCGGCCACGAACGCGGCGCTGCGCGGCACCTGGGCCGGCGCCGGGGCGTAGGGCGTGAAGATCGCATCCGGAACGCTGGCCGAGCCGACGGTGGGAGCGCCGAACGCCTCGCCGGCCACGAACGTCTGCGTGCCGTCACTGGCCAGCCCGTAGAACTTCGAGTTCTCGCCCTGCACGTACATCAGCGGCTGCGTGACGGCACCGGAAACGCCGTCGACGGCCGCATAGCCGAGCAGGTAGATGCCGTTCACCGCCGTGAAGTCGCCGCCGAGGTAGATGGTGCCGGACTCGGCGATCAGCGTCCGCAGCCAGGTCGTGCCCGGGTCGCCATAGAGCACCGGCGCCCACGTCGCCAGGCGGCCGTCGATGCCGACGGCAGCGAGCCACTGGCGCGGCGTCGCCGCGAAGGCCGTGCCGCTCACGGCATCGAAGGTGCCGCCCAGGTAGACGAGGCCGTTGGCGACGGCCATCGACGTCACGACGCCGGGCGTACCGTCGCTGCGTGAGACCACCGCGCGCCAGCCCTGGTCGACGGCCGCAGTCGTGCGATCGGCGCGTAGGACCTGGCCGTTGGTCGCACTGGCGAAGTAGACGTGCGTGGCGTCGACGGCGACGGCGCTCACCGGCGTCGGCGTGTGCTGCAGGGTCGCGGCCGGGTCGTTCGGATTCCACGTCGTGGGCACGCCGGTCGTGCGATCGATGGCGGCGAGATAGCGGCGGGTGACGCGATTGGCGCCGGTGGGCCGCGTGGCGAGCACCGCCGTCGTCGTCGCCTCGATCGGCGTGACCTGCCACGGCGCGGTGTCCCAGCCCTCGAGGGCCGCGCTCTGCACGTTGAGTGCCGCCACGCCATCGCGATCGAGACCACCCACCAGCTCGAAGTCCCCCGAGTAGTACAAGCGCTGGCCGTCGCTCGCGAGCGCGGTCAGCGCCGGCACATACGGGATCCCGTTCGGATCGGGGATGCGGCGGGTCAGCACCGGCGGCGTCCACGATGTGTCGAGCGCGCCGCTCGCCGCCAGCACCGCGGCGGGCGGGGTCACCGCCTGACCGTTCACCACGCGCGCCGCCAGGAACACGCGGCTCCCCGCCACCTCGAGGTCGGCCATCGCCGGCACCACGGGCGGCGTCCACCCGCTCTTGGCCTGCAGCGTGGTGAGATCGTAGGCCTCGAGCGTGTTGGCCGGCGCCGGGCGCAGGCGGTAGAGCGTGGTGCCGCGCACCCACGAGCGCACGCCGAGGCTCTCATCGGCGAGCTCGCTCGACGACTCGGTGAGGTTCAGCGAGACCGGGTCGATCGCCCCGAGCGTGTACGGCCCGCTGGCGCCAGTGCGGACACGCACGATCACCCGCGTGGGCGTGGCGCCCAGCACGCCCAGTTCCGACACCAGCGTGCCGCCCAGCTGCTGGTAGCGATCGCGGAACCCGACGCGCACGCCCGAGGTCGCGCTGAACGCTGCCGTCTGCGCACGCTGGAAGCCGGTGGCGAAGTCGAACACCGAGTTGCTCGCGACCACGAGGCCGCCGGCTCGCGCCGGCTGATTGACGGCGACGTTGAACGAGTCGGACGGGTCGATCGTGCCCATGGCGAACGGGCGGTCCCACGTGCAGTTGGCGGCGATGCGCAGCACCGTCGTGCCCTCGGCCGGCACGAACGGGCCGCCGGCATCGGCGAACCCGGTGGCGAAGCCGATCGGCACGAGCAGCCCGCCCTGGTTGTCCGGATAGGCGAACAGCGGCTGGTCGGGATCGGTGGAGCGCGCACATTCCGTGCGCACCTGCCCGGTCGCGATGTCGTAGAACTGGTCCTCGACGGTGGAAGGCGTGAAGAGCTGCGTGAAGGCGCCGGCGACGTAGACGTCGCTGCCCGACGGCACGGCGACCGAGACGCCGTTGGCGATCGTCCATGCCGGCGCCGACGCGACGTCGGCCCGCAGCGTGCCGCGCACGCACAGCAGCGCGGCCGCAATGGCACAGGCGGCCGTGGCCGCGCGCACCAGCGCCTTACGACTCCTCACTCCACCCTTGTAGCACGGCGGATGCAGGCACGACGCGTGTGAACTGGCCGCGCTGCATGAGCTCGCGGCCCTTGCCGCCGCGGCCCGTCACCTCGTACTTCGCGGTGCTCACCGTCTGCTCGGCGCCGCGCGACGTCTCGACCGTCATCAGGTCCCGATCGCCCGTCGACGCCACGAAGCCGAGCACGCGATCGTCCTCGGCGACCTTCAGCAGGATCACGCCCTTGCCCGGTCCGGACAGGAAGTTCACCTCAGCCGCAGGGCACAGCATGGCGCGGGCTTCGCGCGTCACTGCGATCACCGTTTCGTCCCCGGTCACGATGCCCACGCCGACGATCTCCGCCCCGTCGGCCGGGCGGGCGTAGCGGCGGCCGGCCCGCGTGCTCGGCTCGGCGACGTTGGCCAGCGAGAAGCGCAGGGCGTAGCCGTCGCTCGACACCGCGATCGCGTGCACCGGCGGCACTTCCACTTCGGCGTCGGCGGCGGGCTCGTCGTCGCCGCTGGCCCGGCCGATGTCGCCGATGGCCCGCGCGTCGAGGCTGAACGCCGCGACCACGCGCTCGTTGTCCTTGAACTTGAACAGGCGCTGCACCGGTTCGCCGTAGCCGGTCGACGCCGGCACGTCGGCGAACCGCGCGGTGTAGGCGACGCCGAAGTTGGTGAAGAACACCATCGTGGCCCGGGTGCTGCCGGCCGCCGCCGCCAGCACGGCGTCGCCTTCGCGCAGCCGCGTCGTCGAGAGGTCCTTCACCTCTTTCTGACGCTTCACCCAGCCGTCGCGCGAGACGATGACGACGTTGTCCTCGTCGACGATGAACGCTTCGGCCGTGTACTCGGTTTCGTCGGCCTGCTCCAGGGTGGTGCGGCGCTTGTCGCCGTGCTTCTTCTGGATCTCCTCGAGTTCCTCGCGTACCAGCTTCCAGCGCGCCGAGTCGTCCTTCAGCAGGGCGCTGATCTCGCGCGTCCGCGACCGCTTCTCCTTCAGCTCGTTCTGGATGACGAGGATCTCGAGGCGGGCGAGCCGGTAGAGCTTGAGCTCGAGGATGGCGTCGGTCTGCCCGGCGTCGAGCTCGAACCGCGCCATGATCTTCTGCGCCGCGTCGGCCTTGCCGTCCGACTTGCGGATGATCTTCAGGATCTCGTCGAGCGCATCGAAGACTTTCTCGAAGCCTTCGAGGATGTGGATGCGCTTCTGCAGTTGCGCCAGCTCGTGTTCGAGCCGGCTGGTCACGACGTCGAGCCGGAAGTGCAGGAAGTGCCAGAGCATCTGCTTGAGATCGAGAC
>CADEDM010000119.1 GCA_902826065.1 uncultured Acidobacteriota bacterium
CATGACGGCCTACAGCCCGATGATGGCGCCGCTCAGCCTCGGCGATCGCTCGCGCGTGGCCCTCGGACAGATCGTCACCGGCAACCACTTCGCGCTGCTCGGCGTCACCGCGCAGCTCGGCCGCGTGCTCACGCCGGCCGACGACACGCCGGCGGCCGAGCGCGTGCTGGTGTTGTCGGACCGGACCTGGCGCCGCGAGTACGGCGCCGACCCCGGCATCGTCGGCCGCACGCTCACGTTGCGCGGGCTGACCTACACCGTCGTCGGCGTCGCCGAGCCCGCGTTCACCGGTGTCGTGGCCCTGCTGACGCCGGAGTTCTGGCTGCCGATCGCGCACGCCGCCGAGATCGACCCGATCGGCATCACCAACAACGTGCCCGGCCCCGGGCGAACGCCGCTGGAACGACGCGGCTATCGCTGGCTGTTCGTCAAGGGACGCCTCAAGGACGGCGTCAGCGCGGCGCAGGCGCACGCCAACCTCGCGCTCATCGGCCAGCAGCTGGCCACCGCGCATCCGCAGACCAACACGGATCACCGGACGTCCGCGGTGCCGAGCCAGGATGTCCGCCTGCTGGTACCGCAGGCGGGCGGCGTCATCGCCGCCGGCGCCGCCGGCGTGATGGCCGTGGTCGGCCTGGTGTTGCTCATCGCCTGCGCCAACGTGGCCGGCATGCTGCTGGCGCGGGCCACGTCACGACGTCGCGAGATCAGCGTCCGCCTGGCCGTGGGCGCCAGCCGTGGCCGCCTGGTGCAACAGCTGCTCATCGAAGGCCTGGTGCTCGGCGTCGCCGGCGCGACCGCGTCGGTGGCGTGCGCGTGGGCGCTGACGCGGGCGCTGGCCGGGATCGAGTTGCCGCTGCCGGTCGACGTCTCGCTCGACCTGCGGCTCGACGCCCGCGTCCTCACGTTCACGCTTGGCGTGGCCGCCCTCACGGGAATGCTGGCCAGCCTGCTGCCGGCGCTCAAGGCCTCTCGCCCGAACGTCGTCGGCGATCTGCGCGGTGAAGCCCCGGCCGCCCGCGTCGGCGGACGGCGCTGGGCACTGCGTGATGGCCTCGTCGTGGCGCAGGTCGCCCTGACCTCGGTGCTCCTGGTCGTCGCCGGGCTGCTGCTACGCAGTCTCGGCGCCTCGCAGCGCGCCGATGTCGGCTTCGAGTCGCGCGGCCTGGCGGCGGTGGCCTTCGACACCGACATGATGCGCTACGAGCCGGAGCGCGGTCTCGAGTTCTGGCGCACCGCGCGCGCCCGCATCGCGGCGCTGCCGGGCGTCACGAGCGCGGCGGTCGTCTCGCCGACGTTGCCGTTCACTTTCAACTTCAACCAGCAGGAGATGAAGGTCGACAATCGTACCTACGTCGAGGGCCAGCGCGCCGACACCATCGAACACGTGTCGGTGTCGCCGGGCTACCTGGCCACGCTCGGGACGCGGCTGCTCGAAGGCCGCGACTTCGGCGCGGGCGACGCGCCGGGCACGCCCGACGTCGCGATCGTCAACGAGACCATGGCGCGGCGCTTCTGGCCCGGGGAGTCGGCGCTCGGCCACACCGTGCAGACCGTGACCACGGGACGCACCTACAGGATCGTCGGCGTGAACGCCGATCACAAGATGCACGGCGTGCTGGAGAAGGCCGCGCCCTTCGTCTACTTCGCCGAGGCGCAGCGACCGACCCGTTACAACTTCCTCGTCGCTCGCAGCGCCGGCGACGCCCGCACGCTCGTGAACGCGATGCAACGCGAACTCCTGGCGCTCGAACCCGGGCTGGTGATCATGGACGCCAATACGATGGAGGCGCACCTGGCCGCGTCGCTTCTGCCGGCGCGTGTGGGCGCCATGCTGGCCATCGGCTTCGGCGTACTGGGCACGCTGCTGGCGGCGATTGGCGTCTACGGCGTGATTGCGTTCTCGGTGGCGCGCCGCACCAAGGAGATCGGCCTGCGCATGGCGCTGGGCGCCGAGCCACGGACGGTGCTGACCATGGTGCTCGGGCAGGGCTTCACGCTCGTCGGCGCAGGACTCGTGGTCGGCGCCGGCCTGGCCGCCGGCGCAGCCGTCATGCTGCGCGGGCTGCTCTACGGCGTGACGCCGTTCGACCCGGCGGCCTGGCTGCTGGCGGCGGCTGGCATGGCGGCGGCCGCGGGCATCGCCAACCTCGTGCCGGCGCGCCGCGCGATGCGCATCGCGCCGATGACGGCGTTGCGCACCGACTGACGCCGGCGCCGGTCGTCAGAAATAGACGACGAGGCCGATGGCCGACCGCACGCCCACCTGCGTGAGCGTCGCCTTCGAACTCGACGTGCCGAAGCCCGACTCGAACGACTGACGCAGGTACTGCACGCCCGACTCGCCGTAGACGGCCACGCGGTCGCCGAGGCCGTACTGCACACCGAGCGCGCCCGACGCCACCACGCCGTCGGTCGTCGACTCGATGGCGCCCAGTCCCGAGGCGCCGTCGGTCGACGTCTCGGCGCGCAGGTAAGCGACGCGCGGCGCCGCATAGATCCGCAGCCGGTCGATGTCGCGCAGTCTGATGAGCGCGCTGAGGCCCGCCGAGACAGTCCAGTCGGTTTGCGACGTCGTCGTGCTGACCCCGCCGAAACCGCTGGTCGTCGTGTCGGTCGTGCCACGCGTGAGCACTACGTCGGGACGCAGGGCGAGGCCGTCGGTGACGTGCCAGAGCACGCCGATGCCGGCGGGATACCCCATCGTCACACCGACGCGGCGCGTCGGCTGGGCGGCGGCGGGGCAGACCGCGACGGCGGACACACACAGGGCGAGCGCAACGAGGAGACGCATGGGCACCCACGGTGCGCTGAAGCCATGGAAGGCGTCAAGGACCTGCCGTGGACCTCGACCAGAAATCGCGCACCAGTGCCCATCATGCCAGCAGGCGGGCGCCGCCGCGGGGCCAATGGCATGAGACGAAGGTGAGAATGACGAGGGACGCCAGTGCGGCGCGGTTGATAATCGCCGCATGGCCGGCGATCTCACCGACCTGCTGCATCGTGCGCGCGACGGCGACGCCGTCGCCGCCGATGCGGTGTTCGCCGAGAGCTATCCGATGCTGCAGCGGATGGCCCGGGCCCGCCTCCGCGCGCACGTCCGCACGCCGACCCTCGACACCGGATCCCTCGTGCACGAAGCCTATTTGCGGTTCGTCGCCTCGGGCCGGCTGCGCGTCGAGGACCGCCTGCACTTCCAGCGCTGGGCGGCGCGCGCGATGCGGTCGGTCATCGTCGACGTCGCCCGCCGCCGACTGGCCGAGCGGCGCGGCGGCGACGACGTGCGGGTCGTGTTCACCGCCGACCTGCCGGTGGCGGCCGATCCGGACGCCGAGGATCTCGTCATGCGCGTGCACGAGGCCCTCGAGCGGTTCCCGGCCCGCGATGCCCGCGCGGCCCAGGTGGTCGAGCTGCGCTTCTTTGCCGGCATGACCGAGCCGGAAGTCGCCGAGGCCCTCGGTGTCACCGACCGCACGGTGCGGCGCGACTGGGAAAAGGCCCGGCTCCTGCTGGCCGGCATGCTCGCCTGACCGCCGGCCCGGACGGGCGTGTCCGGATCCGCGGCGCCACCCCGTAGGACTCCTCGAACGCGGACATTCCGCAAACCTCGAGGAGGACATCATGGGTCGGACACTGAACGCCGCCGCGCTGACGCTGGCGGCCGGAATCGGATGGGCGGACGTGGCGGCCGGGCAGTCGCTGGGGACCTTCCGGTGGCAGCTGCAGCCGTACTGCAACGTGGTCAACGTCACGGTGACGCAGAACGGCGGCCTCTACACGCTGGATGGCTACGACGACCAGTGCGGCGCCGCCGAACGGGCCAGCGTGGTGGGCACGGCGGTGCCGAATCCCAACGGATCGGTGACGCTCGGCTTCACGATCGTCACGACGCCGGCCGGCGCCCCGGTGCACGTGCAGACGGCGTTGAACCTGGCCACGCTCGGCGGCAACTGGTCGGACAGCGCCGGTCACACCGGCGCGTTCGTCTTCACGCCGGGCGCCGGCACGGGCGGCGTTCCGCGCCCGGAGCCGCTGCTCGGCATTCCCGACAACAGCATCACGACGGCGAAGATCGCCGATGGCGCCGTCGGCGCGCTCGACATCGACCCGGCGCAGGTGCAGCAGCGCATCCAGAGCGCCTGCCCGACCGATCAGTTGATGACCGGCGTCAACCAGAACGGCACGGTGGTGTGCCAGTCGGTGACATCCGGCGCGGGCGGCGACATCACGGGGGTCACGGCCGGCGTCGGCCTGAGCGGCGGCGGGGCCACCGGCGACGTCGCCCTCCAGGTCATCTTCGGCGGCACCGGCGCCCAGAGTGCCGCCGCGAAGGCCGACCACACGCACGCCTTCGGCTCGGGCCTCACGAGCACGAGGATCGGCGACGGCGCGTACGGGAACAACGGCGCCGGCCAGTTCAATACCGCGATCGGCGCCTCGACGCTGGCGGCGACGACGTCGGGGGCGTCCAACACCGGCGCCGGCTATGCCGCCCTCACCGCCAACACGAGCGGCGATGAGAACACCGCGTTCGGCGCGGCCACGCTGCAGGCCAACACCGTCGGCGTCCGCAACACGGCCGTCGGCCACCGCGCGATGGCCTTCAGCAGCGGGTTCTCCCAGGCCGACAACACGGCCATCGGCCACTCGGCCAACCTGCAGGGCGGCCTGAGGAACACCGCCGTCGGCGCCGGCGCGCTCGAACTGGGAGACGGCGCCACGAGTGATCACAACACCGGTATCGGCTACCAGGCGCTGCGCGAGGTCGACGGAAACTACAACGTCGCCGTCGGCGCCCAGACGATGGACACGCTCACCACCGGCAACCTCAACACGGCGCTGGGTGCAGCCGCGCTGTCGGCGCTCGTGACCGGCAGCAACAACATCGCCGTCGGACGCAGCGCCGGCCTGGCGGTGACCTCCGGCTCCGACAACATCCACGTCGGCAGCTCCGGAGCGAACGAGTCCGGCACGATTCGCATCGGCACGACCAACACCCACGATCGAGCGTTCGTGGCCGGCGTCCGCGGCGTGGCCACGGGTCTCAACAATGCGGTCGGAGTCGTGATCGACACCAACGGACAGCTGGGGACGGTCAGCTCGAGCCGGAAGACGAAGTTCGACATCGCCGACCTCGACACGACGGTGACGGCGGCCCTGCAGCGGCTGCACCCGGTGCAGTTCCGCTACACGCAGGCGTTCGCCGACGGCTCGACGCCGCTGCAGTACGGTCTCATCGCCGAGGAAGTCGATCAGGTCCTGCCGGACCTGGTGGCGTACGACGCCGATGGCGCGCCGGCCACCGTGAAGTACCACGTGCTGCCGGCGCTGCTGCTGGCGGAGGTGCAGCGCCTGTCGCGCGAGGTCGCGGCGCTGCAGGCGGCGCTCGAGTCGTCGCGGCGCTGAGGACTCCGCCATGGATCTCCTGGTGCTGTCGACGCGTGCCCCCGTCGCCTGGAGCGTGCTGGTCACGGCCGGCGTGCTCGAGGTGGTCTGGCTGGTGGCGCTCAAGCGGTCGGTGAGCGGCGCGCAGCCGCTCTACGGGGTCGCGAGTGTCGTCGTCGCGTGGCTGAGTTTCGCGCTGCTGGCGGTGCCCCTCAAGACGATCCCGGCCGGCACGGCCTACGCCGTGTGGACCGGGGTGGGCGCGGCCGGGGGCGCGATCGCCGGAATGCTGCTGTTCGGTGAGCCACTGAGTCCAATCCGGCTGGCGTCGGTGGCGCTCATCGTGCTGGGTATCGTCGGCGTGAAGCTGGCGCAGTAGGCGTCGAGGGTGGTGACGGCCCCGTGGCGCTTCTCTGGTATACAGAGCGCCATGGACGTCGCGACCTGGACGACCATCAGCCAGCTGCTCGACCAGGCCCTCGACCTGCCTGCGGCCGCGCGCGCGGCGTGGGTCGAGCGCCTGGCGCCCGAGTACGACGGCGTGAAGGCGCAGCTCCGGGCGCTGCTGACCGACGCGTCGGCGATGGATCGCGACGCGTTCCTGGCGACGCTCCCGAAGTTCGCAACGGCGGTGGGCGAGGCTCCGCCCGGCGACGACTCGCGTGCCGGCGCGATGGTTGGCCCGTACCGTCTGGTACGGGTCATTGCCAGCGGCGGACAGGGCAGCGTGTGGCTGGCCGAGCGGGCCGACGGCCTGCTGGCGCGGCCGGTGGCCGTGAAGCTCCCTCACGGCCTCGCGTTTCGTCCGGGCCTCGCCGAACGCATGGGCCGCGAGCGCGACATCCTGGCGCGTCTCGCGCACCCGCACATCGCGCGGCTCTACGACGCTGGACTGAGCGCGACCGGCGAGCCCTATCTGGCCCTCGAGTACGTCGAGGGCGAGGCCATCGACCGCCATGTGCAGACACGGAGCCTGGACGTCCGTGCCTGCGTGCGCCTCTTCCAGCAGGTCACCGACGCCGTGGCGTTCGCGCACGGCCGTCTCGTCATCCACCGCGACCTGAAACCGTCGAACATCCTGGTGACCGGCGACGGCGACGTCCGCCTGCTCGACTTCGGCATCGCCGCTCTGCTGGCCGACGGCGGCGTCGACTCGACGCTGACCCGCGACGCCGGCCGGGCCATGACGCTCGCCTATGCCTCACCGGAGCAGGTGCGGCAGCAGCCGCTCGGCGTCGCCACCGACATCTACTCGCTGGGCGTCGTGCTGTTCGAACTGCTGACCGGCGCGCGTCCGTACACCTTGGCGCGTCAATCGGCGGCCGCACTCGAGGACGCGGTACTCACGCAGGAGCCGCGGCGCGCCAGCGAAGTGGCGCCGGCCGCCGCACGCCGGATGCTGGCCGGCGACCTCGAGACGATTCTGGCCAAGGCGCTCAAGAAGGATCCCGAGGCGCGGTATCCGTCGGTCGAAGCGTTGGCGGACGACCTCGCGCGCTGGCTCGAGGGGCGTCCGGTGCTGGCCCGGCCCGACTCACGCGCCTACCGCCTGCGCAAGTTCGTCGGCCGGCATCGCGTGGCGGTCGCGGCGTCGGCGGCAGCACTCGCCGCCGTGCTCACCGGCGCCGGCGCCGCCATCTGGCAGGCCGGCGTGGCGCGCGCCGAGCGCGACGCGGCCCTGCTGCAGCAGGCGCGGGCCCAGGCGTCGAGCGGCTTCCTGCAGTCGCTGCTGCAGCAGGCCGGCGTCGACACGCCGCTCACTGCGACCCAGTTGCTCGACCGCGGCGCCGCGCAGCTCGACGCCGACACCACCATGGACCCCGCGGTGCTGGCCTTCCTCCAGTACGAGATCTCGACGCACTACCTGCGCTTCAACCAGACCGATCGCGAGGTGGCGCTGCTCACGAAGAGCGCGGCCGGGGCGCGCCGGGCCGGCGACCGTCCGCTCGAGGCCGCCGCCCAGTGCGCCGCGGCGTGGTCGCTGGCCCAGCGCGACCTGGCGGAGGCGAAGGCGCGGCTGGCCGGCGGCCTGGAGGCGATGCACGGCCTGGCGGCGCCCCCGTTCCGCGTCCGCGCCGACTGCCTGCGCGCGCGCGGCCGGGTGCTCGACGCCGACGGCCAGCGGGCCGATGCCATCGCCCTGCTCGAAACCGAGTTGCCGCGGCTCACGCTCGACACCGAGGCCGACTGGAGCCGGCGCAGCCTGGTGCGAACGCAGTTGACGGATCTCTATCGGCAGGACGACCGCGTCGCCGACGCCCTGCGGATGAACGAAGACGGGCTGGCGGATGTGCGGCGCCACGGCCAGGCCGGCACGCTGAACGAGTTCGGCGGCATGAACAACGTCGCCGCGGCCCTGGCGCGGCTGGGCGAACATCGGGCGGCGCTGGCGATCTATCGCGAGCTGCGCACCTGGCTCGATCGCGGCGTCTTTCCCGTGACGCCGCTCGCGGTCCAGAGCAACATCGGCCTCGCCGAACTGCGGATCGGGAATCCGGCCGAGGCCCTGCGTCTGGCCGACGCCGAGCGGCTCGCCGACGTGAAGGCGGGCAACCCCTTGCTGGCCGCGGTTGCCGATCTGCTCGCGTCGCGGGCTCTGCTGGCGCTCGACCGCCCCGACGAGGCGGCGCGGCGACTCGATGCCGCCGAGGCGTTCCTGCGCCAGAACGCCAGGGGCAATGCGCGGGTGCTCGTGCAGGCGTCGCTGGTGAGGGCCGAGATCCTGGCGGCCACCGGCCCGCTGGCGCCGGCGATAGCGCTGGTCGAGCAGACGCTGGCGCAGCTCGGCTATCCCGCGCGCCGGAACGAACTGAATCTCGACCGCGCCCTCCGCCTGATGGCGCAGTTCCGGTTGGCACAGGGCGACGCCGCCGGCGCGGAAGTCGCTGCCGGCGATGCGGTGGCGGTGGCCACGCGTATCGCGCGCGACCGCACGCAGAGCGCCGAGGTCGGCGAAGCCGCGCTGCTGCGCGTCCGGGCGCTCCTGGCGATGGGACGGGCGTCGGAGACGGCCGCCGACGTCGCGCTCGCCGCTGACGCGTTGACGCACGGCCTGGGTGCGGACCACGCGCTCACCCGCGCGGCGATGGCCCTGCCGCCGGCCGCGACGTCGCCGCGATAACCGGCGTGATCGGCGGCGTCGCCCCGGTGCATACTGACCTGTTCCACGCGCGGTTGCGTGGCGACATGGAGACCCCCTGATGAAGCTCCTCCTCAAGATCCTGGGCGCGCTGGTCGTGCTTGCCGCCGTGGTGGTCGGCGCCGGCCTCGCGTACTTCTTCCTGCGTTACCCGAACGTGCCGGCGGCTGAGACCGTGACCGTGCCGAAGACGCCGGAGCGCGTCGCGCGTGGCAAGTACCTCGCCGAGCACGTCACCGGCTGCGTGGTCTGCCACGCCGACCGCGATTGGTCGGTGTTCTCGGCCCCGGTCGTCGGCGGCACGGCGGGGAAGGGCGGCCAGCGCTTCGGGTTCGGGCTCGAGCCGTTCGTGCTCTACGCGAAGAACATCACGCCGGCGGGCCTCGGCGAGTGGACCGACGGCGAGGTCATCCGCGCCATGACCACTGGCGTCGGCCGCGACGGCACGGCGCTCTTCCCGCTGATGCCGTACCCGCACTTCGGCAAGCTCGCGCGGGAAGACGTCGAAGCGATCGTGGCGTTTCTGCGGACGCTGCCCGCCGTCGCCAACCCACCCGAGCCGGCCCGATCGCTGAACTTCCCGCTGCCGCTCATCGTCCGCACGATTCCCACCGCGGCGTCGCATCGGCCGATGCCGTCGCCGTCGGACCGCGTCGCCTACGGCGAGTACGTGATCAACGCGGCGCTGTGCTCGGATTGCCACACGCCCATCGACGGGCAGGGCGCGCCGCTGCCGGGCATGGACTACGCCGGGGGGATGGTGTTCACGCCGAACGGGTCGGGCCTCGTGCGCTCGGCCAACCTCACGCCGGACGCGGGCACCGGCATCGGCACATGGACCGAACAGCAGTTCGTCGACAAGTTCCGCGCCTTCCGCGGCGCCCCGGCGCGCCGGCTCGAGGGTGCCGAGCGCGACCAGCAGACCGAGATGCCGTGGACCGACTACGCCGGGATGACCGACGACGATCTCGCGGCGATCTACGCCTACCTTCGCACGCAGAAGCCGGTCGTCAACCGCGTCGAGAAGTTCGCCGGTACGCCCTAGCCGGCACGCCGGTTCAGATCGTCTCGAGCTCGCGGCGTGCCTGCCGCACCGCCTGTCGCGCCTGATCGCGGTCGCGCTGGCGCGCCGAGAGCACGTCTTCGGCGGCCTCGACGGCGGCCTCGGCGGCGTCGAGCACGGTCTGCGCCTGCGCCAGGGTCTCGGTGGCGGCGGCCCGGCGGGTCTCGCGCTCTTCCTTGTCCCGCGCGGCGCGCTCGGCGTGCTCGCGGGCCCGTTCCGCCTCACGCGTGGCACGCGCGTCGGCGATCGACGCCGGCGCCGATGGCGTCGGCCGCGACGGCGCGGGCTTGAACGCCGGCCGCGCCGGCACCGAGAGCGTCAGGCCGGCCAGCGCCTCGAGCCCGGCGGGCGTCAGCGGCCGCACCAGCCGGCCCTGGGCTTCGGGCGAGGGCAGCGCTTCCAGCGTTCGCGTCACGGCCTCGACGGTGGCCGGCGTCACCGTCTGGCCCGCCGCGGTCATCTGCTCCTTCGTCACCTGCACGGCCGCACGGATGGCCTCGCGCTGATCGCTTTCGGCGGCGCGGATGTCCGCCGCGCGTCCGCTGAGCGCCAGGCCGTGCGCCTCACGCACGACCTCGCTCGCCTGCACGACGCGATCGAAGACGTCGCGCCGGTGCCAGTAGAGCTGATTCACCGCCCACGCCGGCAGCGACGGCTTCTCGAGCGACTTCAGATCCGGCTGCTTCGCCGATTTCGCCAGCGCGTTCCTCGCGGCGATGAAGCCGGCGAGGTCGCCGCGGTACAACTCGTCGATCGCGTCGTCGATCCCGGCCATGCCCCGATGATGCCCCAAGCCGGCGCGGTCCGCGCATGCCACCGGCCGCGGCTCTGGTGTAGGGTATGGGTTTGCCGCGCCCGCGCGTCGTCGCGCCGGGCCCCCAACCGCGAGCCCCACGTCGTATGTCCGAGTTCCTCACCGGCGTCTTCAACATCACGCCTACGCCCTTCCATCCCGACGGCTCGCTGGATCTCGAGAGCCTCACGCGGCTGACCGCGTTCACGCGCGAGACCGGCGTGCAGGGCATGACCATCCTGGGCGTGCTGGGCGAGGCCGACAAGCTCACCGAAGCCGAGCGCGACCGCGTCATCGAGACCACGCTGGCCGCCGCGGGCGACGGCTTTGCGATCTGTGTGGGCACCACGCACGCCGGCACCGACGGCTGCATCGCCTACAGTCGCCGGGCGCAGGCCCTCGGCGCCAGGGCGGTGATGGTGGCGCCGCCGAAGCTGGCGCGGTCGAACGACGCGGCGCTGCATCGCCACTACGTGGCGGTGGCCGAGGCGCTCGACATCCCCGTGGTCGTGCAGGACTTCCCGCCGGCCGTCGGCGGCATCACGATGAGCCCCGAGCTCATCGGCGGGCTGGCGAAGGCGTCGGCGCGGCTCGTCACGCTGAAACTGGAAGACGAGCCCTCACCTCAGAAAGTGAGCCAGGTGCTGGCCGTGAACCCGGCCGTGCGCGTGATGGGCGGCCTGGGCGGCATGATGTTCCTCGAGGAACTGCGCCACGGCGCCGTGGGCACGATGACCGGCTTCGCCTTCCCCGAGATCCTCGTGGCGATTGCGCGCGCCTGGACCGCGGGGGATCGCGATCGCGCCACCGCCGTCTTCTACAAGTACTGTCCGCTGATCCGCTTCGAGAACCAGCCGCGCATCAACCTGGCGCTGCGCAAGCACATCTACCATCGCCGAGGCGTCATCGCCTCGCCACGCGTGCGTGCGCCGTTCGCTCCGGTGGACGACGCCACGCTCGCCGATCTCGACGACCTGCTCACGCGCCTCGGCCTCGCCGGCCGTGGCGCCGTGACGATTGCATGAGCACTTCCAGCGCTGGTCCCTGGCCGGTGGCTGCTGTCTCGGGAGTCCTATGAATCTCAACCTGACTGGCAAGAGAGCCCTGGTTCTCGCGGCGAGCCGCGGCCTCGGCTACGCCACCGCCCTCGGTCTCGCCGGCGAAGGCGCCGCACTCGTGATCTGCAGTCGCGACGAGGCGCGCATCCAGGACGCCGCGAAGAAGATTCGCGAGGCCACGGGCGCGCGCGTCGAGGCGCTGGTCGCCGACGTGAGTTCCGGTGACGAGGCGGCGCGGCTGGTCGCCCACGCCGCGTCGACGCTGGGCGGGCTCGACATCGTCGTGCACAACGCCGGCGGCCCGCCGGCCGGCGAGTTCCTGGCGATGACCGACGCGCAGTGGCAGAAGGCGTTCGACCAGAACCTGATGAGCCTGGTGCGCCTCGTGAACGCGGCCGTGCCCGAGCTGAAGAAGGCCGGCGGCGGACGCATCCTGACGATCGCGTCGTCGTCGATCAAGCAGCCGATTCCGGGGCTCGTGCTCTCGAACGCGCTCCGCACCGGCGTCTGGGGCCTGGTGAAGACGCTCGCCCGCGAGCTGGGTCCGCTTGGAATCCTCATCAATCTCGTGGCGCCGGGCCGCATCCAGACCGAGCGCATCGAGGAACTCGATCAGGCCGCGGCCTCGCGCCGCAACGTCGACCTGCAGCAGGTGAAGAAGGAATCGGTCGCGTCGATTCCGCTGGGCCGCCTGGGCACGCCCGAGGAATTCGCCAACCTGCTCGTCTTCCTCGCCTCCGATGCCGGCCGCTACATCAGCGGCCAGGCGATCATCGTCGACGGCGGCGCGACCGCCGCGCTGTAGCGCGGCCCCCTGGCCGCTCGCCGCTACGTCTTGAGGTCTTCCCGCACCGGCGAGAAGACGTCGAGCACCTTCGACGTCACGAGGGCGCGTCCTGCGTGGGGCACGTTGCCGGGGATGGCGTAGACCATGCCCGGCGTGAGGCGATGGGTTTCGCCGTTCACGACCAGCTCCAGCTCGCCTTCGAGGACGATGACGGTCTGCTCCTGCGGGTGGTGATGCTCGGGAAAGGCCGCGCCGGCCGTGCAGTCGACGAACGACTGGGTCACGAGCGGCGTGTGCACGAGCCGGGCGGTGAAGCCGGGGAAGAGCTCGCGCGTGGGCAGTCGGTCGAGGCGATGAACGGGCATGACGGCTCCTGTGCGCTCAGCATAGTGCGCGCCGCGGCCCGGCTCGACCGGCCGCGCCGGCTGGCCCTCGCGGCCCCGGGGGTGCACAATGGAGTCAGTCCCGTGCCGGCCGCCCTCTTGTCCACCCGCCGCGTCCTGCCCCTGTTCGCGATCGCGGCCATCGCCGTCGCGGTCGTGCCGCTGTCGGCGCGGCAGGCGCAGGAGCCGGCCGCGAGCGCGGCGCCCGCCGACGACGCAGCGAAGTTCGCCGCCTTCGTCGTCGAGTTGAAAGAGGAGGCCGTGCGCCGCGGCATCAGCGAGCCCGTGGCGTCGCGGGCGCTCGACGGCCTCGTGCCGCTGCCGGTCGTCGTCGAACGCGATCGCGGCCAGGCCGAGGCGGTGCTCAGCATCGACACCTACGTCCGGCGCCGGCTCACCGCGTCCACCGTGCGCAAGGCGCAACGCATGGCGGTGACGCATCGCGCCCTGCTCGAGAAGGTCGGCAAGGCCTACGGCGTGCAGCCGCGCTACCTGGTTGCGGTGTGGGGACTCGAGTCGAACTTCGGGGGCTTCACCGGCGTGCGTCCGACGGTCCAGGCCCTGGCGACGCTGGCGTTCGACGGCCGCCGCGCCGACCTCTTCAGGAACGAGCTCTTCGATGCTCTGCGCATCGTCGACAAGGGCCACATCGATCTCGAGCGGCTCAAGGGCTCATGGGCCGGCGCGATGGGGCAGCCGCAGTTCATGCCCTCGAGCTATCTGCGCTACGCCGAGGACTTCGACGGCGACGGCCGCCGCGACATCTGGACCAACCAGGCCGACGTCTTCGCGTCGATCGCCAACTATCTCAAGGCCTACGGGTGGGACGGCGAGGCCACGTGGGGCCGCGAGGTCAAGGTGCCGGGGAAGATTGCCGACCTCGTGGAACGGGCCGGATCACGCGGCGAGGGCTGCCGCGCCGAACGGGCGCTGTCGCGCCGCCGCTACCTCAAGGAATGGCAGGAGATGGGCGTGCGCACCGCCGCCGGTCGGGCCCTGCCGGTCGTCGAACGCACGGCGTCGCTGCTCGACGCCGGCGATCGCCAGTTCCTCGTCTACGGCAACTACGAAGCCATCCTCGGTTACAACTGCGCGAACGCCTACGCGCTCAGTGTCGCCATGCTCGGCGATCGCATCTCCCTGCCATGAATCAGCTCCATCCCGGTCACGTCCCACCCTCGACGCCGTCGGGCGCGCCGCCCCTCTGGCAGGTCCTCGCGACGGCCGGCGGGGCCGTCGCCGCCATGATCGCGGCCGTGTACTTCGCCGGACACGAGCTCACGCCGGTCGCCCTGGTGGGCACCTCGCTGTTCGTCGGGCTCGGCGGTCTGAGTTTCGAGTTGGCGCGCCGCCGCGCCCGCTGACGCCGGCCGCTGACGGCGCGCGACGCGCGTGATAGTCTGACGAGCATGAATGCCAAGCTGCTCAAGGGGATGAACGATCATCTCAAGCTCGAATTCAAGGCCTCGCACGAGTACCGCGCCATGTCGGCGTGGCTTGCCACGCACGACCTGACCGGGTTCGCGACCTGGATGACACAGCAGTCGAGCGACGAGCTCCTGCACGCCCAGAAATTCATCGACCACCTGGTCGAACGCGACCAGAAGGTGGAGCTGCCGGCGATCGCGCAGCCGCCGTCGGAGTGGGAGTCGGCCGAGGCGCTCTGCCGTCACGTCCTCGAGAACGAGCAGGCCGTCACCGCCTCGATCGAAGAGCTCTACGTGATGGCCGAAGCGGCCAAGGACCGGCCCGCGATCGTGCTGCTGCAGTGGTTCGTCAACGAGCAGATGGAAGAGGAAGCCGCCGTGCGCGCCATCCTCGGCCGCATCCGCCTGGGCGGCACGACCGGCGTCGGCCTGTTGATGATCGACCAGGAACTGGCCACCAACTCGATGCCCGGCATGCCCTCTGCCGCTGGCACCGGCGGCGCCGCGTAGGACGGCCGCCGTGCAGGTGCGCCGCTGGAACGCGGCCGCCGACGGCCCGGTGACCGAAGCGGCGCTGCGCGCCAGGCTCGAGGCCCTCGGCTACGTCGTGGCGCGCTACGTCTATCCGCCCGGCACGCGCTTCCCCGACCACGCCCACGACGTCGACAAGATCGACGCCGTCGTCTCCGGACGCTTCCGCCTCGTCATCGGCGGCCACACCGCGCAACTCGGCCCCGGCGACTGGGTCGAGGTCCCGCGCGGCCGCCGCCACAACGCGACGGTGGTGGGGGAGGAAGCGGTGGTGAGTTTGGACGCGATCAGGATAGCGGCTGGCGGCTAGCCGCCTCGGCCCGGAAGCGAAAGGTCAGACATGAAGATCGTGTTCTTCGGCGCCGGCGGGGTCGGCGGGTACTTCGGCGGACGCCTGGCGCAGGCCGGGGCGGATGTCTCGTTCGTGGCGCGCGGCGCGCACCTCGAAGCGATTCAGCGCGGCGGCCTGCGTCTCGTGAGCCCCAAGGGCGATGCGCACGTGCGCGAGGTACGGGCCAGCGCGGATCCGGCGGACCTCGGGCCGGCCGACGTCGTGTTCCTCACCGTCAAGATGTACGACGTCGACACCGCGGCCTCGGAGCTGCGGCCGCTGGTCGGCCCGAACACCATGGTGGTGACCCTGCAGAATGGCGTCGAGGCCACCGAGATGGTCGCCCGCCGCGTGGGCGACGGCCACGTGGCCGGCGGCGTCGCCTACGTGGCCGCCGTGATCGCCGAGCCCGGCGTGATCCGCCACACGGCGCTCGACGCGCTGATTGTCGGCGAACTCGACGGCGTGATCTCCCCGCGGCTCGCGAAATTGCGCGAGGCCGCGTCCACCGCCGGGTTCTCGTTCACGGCCAGCGACGACATCCGCCGCGACCTGTGGTCCAAGTTCGCGCGCCTGTCCGTGTTCAGCGGCATGACGTCGGTCACGCGCTCGCCGGTGGGCGTGCTGCGCGCCAGTCCCGGGCTGGTCGCCATGATGCACGCCGCCGTCGACGAGGCCATCGCCGTCGGCCGCGCGCACGGGGTGGCCCTCGGTCCAGCGTTGAAGGACGAAGTCTTCGGTATGTTCAATAGCGTGCCGCCGCAGGCGAAGTCGTCGATGCTCGAGGATCTCGAGCGGGGACGGCGGCT
>CADEDM010000120.1 GCA_902826065.1 uncultured Acidobacteriota bacterium
GTGGAGCTGGCGACGGCCATGGGACATCGTCGCCACACCCGGTGCGCCGGTCAAGCTGGCGGCCGATCGGCCGGTCCTCGCGCCAGGTCAGCGGGCGGCCAGCACGAAGTCGGCGGCCCGGTCGCCGATCATCAGCGCGGCAGACTCCGGCGGCGCATTCACGATCGCCGGCATCACCGCCGCCCCGGCCACGCGCAGGCCCTCGACGCCGTGCACTGCCAGCGTAGCGTCGACGACCGCGTCGGCGTTCGTCGCCCGGCCCATCGCGCAGGTGCCGGCCGTGGCGCCGGCCACGCGGGCGATCTTCTGCACCAGGGCCTGCAGGTCGGCTTGCGTCGTCAGGCCGCGGGTCGCGGTGGTTTCCTCGCCTCGCATCCGATCGAGCTGCGGGCTCGCCGCGGTGAGCCGTGCCAGGCGGATGCCCTGCACCAGCCCGATCACGTCGGCCTCGGCCGACAACTCGCGCGACGTCACGCGCGGCACGACGTCGGCGTCGGCGTCGTTCAGGCGGACCTCGCCGCGCGAGGCCGGTTGCACCAGCGTGATGTCGGTGCCCAGCAACCCGTCGCCGGTGGCGCGCGGGTCAAGGAAGTCCATCTGCAGGTCGGGCGGCGAGGCGTGCAGCGACACCGTGAACATCCCGGCGCTCACCGTCGATTCCGGGAGCGCGCGGGCCGGCGCCAGCGCCTCCCAGCGCAGCGACACCCGGAGATGCAGCTGCAGGTTGCCACCCACACCCGGACGATCGGCAACCACCGTTACACCGTGCTCGCGCAAGTGCGCCGCCGGGCCGATGCCCGAGATCATCAGGAGCTGCGCCGCGCGCACCGGCGATGCCGCCACGACGACCCCGCGCGCGGCCCGGATCGTGGCGCGCGTGCCAGCAACGACGTAGTCGACGGCCACGGCCCGTCCGCGTTCGACGACCACGCGCACGACCGGTTCAGCCCGCACCACGGTGACGCCCGCCTTCACCGCTGGATCGAGCAGCGCCTCGGTGAGTAGCTGCGGCCGGTCGTCGACGATGGTCTTCTGGAAGTAGCCGGCGATGCCCTGCGACCGCGGGCCGTTGAAGTCGTGCCGCGAGTCCTGCTGGAATCCGCCGGAGACGGCCGCGAGCAGGAAGGCGCGATGGAGCGGATGCGGATCCCAGCAGTGGGCCACGGCCACGGGTCCGTCGCCGCCGCGATACTCGCTGGCGCCGGCCTCGTACTTCTCGAGGCGCTTGAACGACGGCAGCACGTCCTCGTAGCCCCAACCGGGATTGCCGGCGTCGCGCCAGCTGTCGAAGCACACCTGGTGGCCGCGCGCGAACGGCGGCGCCGCGGCGATCGACGCCGGTGGCGGGGGAGGCGCCGACAGGTAAGCAGGCCGGTCGTCCAGCAGCACGACGCGCAGGCCGGCCGTCCGCGACAGGCGGTAGACGGTCGCCAGCGCCGCCGGGTCGCCGCCGATCACGACGACGTCGGCGTCGCGCGGTGGCGGGCTGGACTGCGCACGCAACGCCAGACCCCCGGCCGCCACACCGCCCGCGGTGGCCAGGAACCGCCGTCGGGTGAGGGGCGCGGGTGGCGTCATGACGCCGCTCACACTACCTCGGACCGGGGATGAACACCACGCGGCCGCCGGTCCGTGGCGCCACGGGCAGCGGATGCGGCCCGCGCCGACGCGGCGTTTGACACGCCCGCCGCGATGACGCAGATTGTCCCCGCCGGCCCGCTCGGGCCGCGGAGGTGCGTATGCGCGTCGTCGGCCTGCTGACCACGGTTGCCCTGTTCGTTCTCACGCTGCCCACGCGCGCCCAGCAGCCGCCGTGGCAGCTCTCCGCCACGGTGGCCGAGAGCTGCAGCTGCACCATCTCGTGCCCGTGCAACTTCGGCGGCCGGCCCAATCGCATGCCGTGCGAGGGCAACCGCATGATCTCGATCGACTCGGGCCGCTACGGCGACACCGACCTTGCGGGCGTGGCGTTCCTCGTCACGTTCGAGATGGGGACGTGGTCGAAGATCTACCTCACCGACAAGGTCACGCCCCAGCAGGAAGCCGCCGTGAACGCGCTGCTGCCGATCGCCTTTGCGGGCTTCCACAAGACGATGCAGTCCTTCAGCAAGGTGCCGCTCACGCTGGAGATCAGCGACAGCCGCGTCCGCTTCACGACGCCCGAGTCGTCGGTGGACATGGAGGTCGTGCGCGGCTACAACGGCCAGGCGATCAAGGTGCTGAACCTGCCCAGCCAGCAGCTGCAGGACTTCACGCAGTTCCGGAGCGTGTCGCACACGCACACGAGCGCGTCGCGCACCTGGAAGCACTCCGGCACGAACGGGTTCGTGTCGAAGTACAACGCCACGAGCGCCGGCAAATAGCGGTGGCGGCGGCGCGTGCCGCGGCTCAGCGCGCTCCGGGCTTCGCCGGCGGCCGTGGCTCGAGCACCAGCGTGTTGCCGACGTACTCGGTGATCGACAGCCGGCACGACGCGGCGTCGCCGATGAAGCGCGTGGCGTGCCAGGTGTTCGACGGCACGTAGACGACGTCGCCCTCGCTGGCGATGAACGGCTCCTGGCCCTCGAAGGCGTAGCGGATCTTCCCGGTGAACACCAGCCACGCCTCGGCGCTCTCGGCGTGGAAGTGGCCCTTGTCGGCGGGGTCGAGCGGCGGCATGTTCTTCTCGTAGCCGTAGATCACGAGCATCTCGCTCTTGTCGTCGCGCACGAAGCGTCCGCCGGTGTACTTGGGGTTCTTCGCGCCTTCCTCATGGATGTTCGTGTGCGGCGCGTTGAACTGGTCGTAGAGCCCGGGCGCGCGGTTGATGGTGGTGCGCATCCAGCCAGTGCCGGCCGGCGGCGCGGCCGCCGGCGGTGCCGATCCGTCGTCGGCGACGAAGAACGTGCGCGCGTTGGCGACGTTGAGCACGAAGCGCAGGCTGGGCGTCGCGCCGACGGTATGCACCGAGAAGACGGTCTGCCGCGGGATGTTCACGAGCGACCCCCGCGTGGCGGTGATGGGCGCCTGGCCCTCGATCTCCACGCGCACTTCGCCTTCGACGACGGCGAACCACTCGCGAGTGTCGGGATGGAAGCGCGCGCTCTGTGACATGCCGGATGGCGCGGCGACGTAGTCGGCCATCAGGCGGCCGTCGTTGAAGAGCGCCTCGGTCCACGCCGCCTGGCCGGCGTGTTTCGCCTTGATGTCGGCCAGCTTCAGCCACGGCCGAACGCCAGGCGGATACGGCTTCAGCGTGCTCAGCTTCGCGGCCCACACCGCCGTCGGCGTCGTGCGCGGTCCCGGCGGCGGCGCGGGGTTCTGCGCCAGAGCGTCGAGCGACAGCGAGGTGACGAGCAGGCCGGCCAGGGCGATGCGCATGCGGCGCATCATACAAGGGGACAGGCACCGTACAAGGTGCCTGTCCCCTTTCTCGAACGGACGTTGCCGGCGCCGGTGCAGAAGCTGCCTCAGATGGCCACGGTCAGCGTTGCGTTGTAGCCGCTGACAGCGCTGCCCGACATCGTCGCCAGCTCCAGCGCCGAGCCGTCGCTGAAGACGTTGTCGCTCGCCAGGCTCACGCCCGCGAGATTCCGCACGCTCGCCTCGTAGCCGCTCGTCGCGTAGACCGCGTCGCAGGCGTCCTTGGGCAGCGCGATCTGCGACGTCGCGACCTTGTTCGAGACAGACGTGGCTGCCGACAGCGACGGGAAGACCTCGAAGTGGATGTGCGGCCACCGGCCGGCGTAGCAGCCCGGGAAGATGGTGGTGAAGGTGACCCGGCCGCTCGCATCGGCCTCCTGGACACCGCGCAGGAAGTTCTGATTGGTGACGCCGCTCGAATAGAGCGAATAGCGGCCCGGCCGGTCGCAGTGCCAGATGTAGACGGCGCGGCCGGCCAGCGGCGCGCACGTGGAACTCGACACGATCGTGAGTGCCACCGTGAGCGGCACGCCGTCGGCGGTGCCGCTCAGGCCACCGAAGCTGGCGCGGATGTCACTGCGCACCACGCCACTCGTGCTCAGCACCGTCGGCCCGTTCGAGCCGTCGCCGGGATACGGCCCGGCCGTCTCCTCTGGCACGCGGCTGCAGGAGCCGCTGGTGGGCGGCGTGGTGGTGCCGGTCGTCGACGACGTCGAGGTGTTGGTGGACGACGGTGAGGTGGGCGAGTCGCTGCAGCCGACGAGCGGCAGCGCGGTGACGGCGGCACCCAGGCGCATGCTCATGCCCAGCAGCCGCCGACGGCTCATGGCGGCGCCGGTCGCGCGCAGGTCGCGGACCAGCCCGCCGAAGTCGTCGTGGTGGTCGTCGTGACGGGTCATGTGGTCTCCAGCGGGACGCGGCCGGCTGGCGGAGGCCGCATCGTCGTGTGAGGGTCAGTATTCCGACCAGATGTTGCAGAAGTGTTCGGTGAGTACGAAAAGACTGCAGGGCCTGGCGGGCAGGCGCGTACACTCGCCCCATGGCCTCGGGCAGCGTCCGCCGTGCCCTCCTCGTCGAGGACGAACAGGCCCTCCGCGAACTGATGCGGTTCCATCTGGGCCTCGCGGGCTTCCAGGTGATCGAGGAATCCGACGGCCGCCGTGCGCTCGAACGCCTTCGCGACACTGCCTTCGATCTCGTGCTGCTCGACGTCATGCTGCCCGGCCTCGATGGCATCGGCGTGTGTCGCGCGCTCAGGTCGGGCGGAGCCAACACGGCGACCCCGGTCGTCATGGTGACCGCGCTCGACGGTGAGTCGGACACGGTGCTGGGCCTCGAGAGCGGCGCCGACGACTACATCACCAAGCCCTTCGGCGTGCGCGAGCTGATGGCCCGCGTCGCCGCCGTCACGCGCCGTCACGATCGCGGCCACGCCGCGCCTGCCGATGTCTCGCGTCTGCACGTGGGCGACGTCGCACTCGACCGCGAGCGGCGTCAGGCGACGGTGCGCGGCGCCGCCATCGAGCTCACGAAGCAGGAGTTCGACCTGCTCTTCCTGCTGGCCTCACGGCGCGGCATCGTGTTCAGCCGCGCGTCGTTGCTGCAGCAGGTGTGGAGCGACGACACTTTCGTGACCGAACGCACCGTCGACGCGGTGATCAGCCGCCTGCGTCGCAAGGTCGAACGCGACCCGCACGACCCCAGCCTGCTGCTCACGGCCTGGGGCGTCGGTTACAAGTGCGCCGACGGCAGCGACTGAAGCGCCTCGCCGGCCGCGTGCGGCAGATCCACCATGAACGCGGTGCGGCCGGGCCGGCTCTCGACCGACACCGAGCCGCCGTGCCGTTCGGCGATCGCCTTCACGATCGACAGCCCGAGGCCGCTGCCCCCGCCGCCGGCGCGCGAGGCCTCGACCTTGTAGAAGCGATCGAAGACGTGTGCCGTGTGCTCGGCCGGCAGGCCTTCGCCGGTGTCGACGACCGACAGCCGGCAGCCCCCCGCATGCGCCTCGGCCGCCAGTGAGACGCGGCCGTCGGGCGGCGTGTGGCGGATCGCGTTGGCGACGAGGTTGCTGATCACCTGCTCGACGCGATCGGGGTCGGCGAAGATCTGGTCGACCTTGGGTGCGACGCGCGATTCCAGCGTCACGCCAGCCTCGCGTGCCTGCTGATCGAAGCGGCTGCGCACGTGCTCGAAGATCCGCTCCACGGCGACGACCCGCGGCGTGAACGACGACGCCTTCTGCTCGTGCTTCGCCAGGTCGAGCAGATCCTCGACCATTCGCGCCATGCGGCCGGTCTCGCGCTGCAGTGTCGCGATGTGTCGCGTTCGCGTCGGCGCGTCGGTCACGACGTCGGCCATGGCCAGCGTCTCGAGGTAGCCGCGCATCGCGGTGAGCGGCGTACGCAGCTCGTGCGAGACGTCGGCCAGCATCTGGCGGCGCAGCCGGTTCGACGTCTCGAGCGCGGTCGTGCGGGCTTCGAGGTCGGCGGCCATCTGGTTGAACGCCTGCGCCAGGCCGGCGATCTCGTCGCGGCCCTCCACGGCGGCCCGGGCGCCGAGGTCGCCCGACCCGAAGCGCTCCGCCGCGTCCTCGAGGGCGCGCAGGCGTCGGCGCGCCGGGACGAAGATCACGACGCCGGCCAGCGCGCCGGCCGTGAGCAGCAACAGCGTGCCGGGCAGCGACAGCAGGTCCGCGGCTTGCCCCAGCAGTCCGCGTCGCGGTGGTGGGGGCAGCAGCACGAGGCCGGCGAGCTGACCGGCGACCTGAATCGGCGCGCTCACCACCGGACCGGTGCGATCGCTGGTCGCGCCACCGGCCGGCTCGGTGCCCCCGAGCACGGCCTGCGCCTGCTGTCGTAGCGCGCCCGACAGCGGCGCCGGTCCGTTCCCCGCGACCCGTCCATCCCGCAGCACCGCGTACGCCGGCTGACGTCCGGGCATCGCCGTGCGGACGAGGAGATCCAGATCGACCTGTGGGTCGGTGGTCAGCGCCGCGCCGACTCGCGCGGCGACAGCGGCCGCTGCCGCGTTCGGGTTGTCACCAGCGAACGGTCCACCACGCCGCTCCATCAGATAGCTGACCATCAGGCTCTGCGCGGTCAGCACCGTCACCACCAGCGCGATGAAGCTGACGGCGATGCGCCAGTAGAAGCTGCTGTACCAGAGCGGCGGGACGACGCGCGTGGGCGACATGACGATGCGGACGCCACGGCGCGAACGTGGTGCAGCGCCGGGCGCGTCCTGCGCGCATGATCGCCGAAAGATGTTGGGAATGTGTGCGGGCGTGTCAGTCGAGCGAGCGCCCGCGCGTCTCGGGGCCCAGCCACAGCAGCGCGATGCACGCGACACCCGCGGTGACCATGCAGTAGGCCATCGCCTGGTTCAACGGCATGCCGCCATCCTGCAGCCGGCCGATGAGGAAGGGCGCGTACGATCCGATGCCGACGCCGGCGTGATAGGCGAAGCCGGTGCCTACGCCACGCGCCTCGGTGGGAAAGCGTTCCGACAGATAGCCGGGCACCATGCCCCAGGCGCCGGCCGCGAAGAAGCCGAGCATCCACGCGCCGAGCAGCAGCAGCGCCGGCGAGCCGACGAACAGGTACAGCGGCACCGAGAGCAGGCCCACGGCCATACCCAGCGTCGCCGATCCGCGACGTCCGCCCCAGGTCTCGGACCACGCCCCCAGCGCCACCGATCCCAGCAGGCCGCCGGCGTTGAGCAGCAGCAGATAGCCCAGCGGCGGCAGCTTGAGCTGGGCGAGCAGCGTCGGATACCAGAACGTCGTCGACTGGTAGACCGACACGAACGCGCCCATCAGCAGCGACGTGTGCAGCGTGACCCACACCAGATCGCGATCGAACAGGCGTCCGAGCGAGAGTCGCTGGGCGCCGCCCTCGGCCGCGAGTTTCTTCTGCCGATCCAGCCAGATCGGGCTCTCGGGCACGGTCCACATGACGGCGAACACCACCAGCGCCGGCAGCACGCCCGACCACAGCATCACGCGCCACGCCCACTCGGGCTGATGACTGACGAACGGATATCCGAGCTGGAAGACCAGCGACGACAGCAGGAAGCCGAACGAGTAGCCGCCCTGCAGGATCCCCGACGCGATGCCGCGCAGGTGTTGCGGCCAGTGTTCGAGCGCCAGAGGCATGCCGGCCGCCCACATCCCGCCCATGCCGATGCCGAACAGGCCGCGGAACGCGAACAGCATCACGTACGACGTCGACGCGCCGCTCAGCAGCGCGAAGCCGGTGTACCACGCGATCGAGAACAGGATCGGGCCCTTGCGACCGTAGCGATCGGCCAGCGTGCCGGCGCCGATGCCGCCCACCACCCGGAACAGCAGCGTCACCGTGCCCAGGAGGCCCGCCAGCGCCTTGTTCACCGAGAAGCTCTGCTGGATGTCGGCCAGCACGAAGGTGAGGATGGTGAAGTCGAACGCGTCGAGCACCCAGGCGGCGAACGTCGTCAGGAACGCCTTCCACTGCTGCGACGACACCTGGCGATACCACGGAAGGGTCGACATGCCAGCCCGATCCTACCAGCGCCAGGCCGCCCATCCGCGCGGCGACGTCCCCGGCCGCAGTTAGAATGAGCCGCCGCGACTCGCGGCAGGGGAGTCTCGCCATGAACGTGATGCGTGCGTGCGGATGGCTGATGGCAGCGGGTCTCGTGCTGGGCGCGGCGCCGGCGTCGGCGCAGGCGGTCGCGCATCCCGAACAGGCGAAGCCGGTGACGGGCGACCCCGGCATCTCGTCGAGCCAGGTGCTGAACGACCCGCAGTACCGCGTCCTGCGCGACTACGCCGAGCCCGGCGCCACGCGCCGCAACCACAACCACCCTGACGCGACCTACCACGTGTTCGTGCTCATCACCGGCAAGCTGCGGCTGACGGTGGAAGGACAGGCACCGGTGGAGGTGAACCCCGGCGAAGCGCTGTCGCTGAAGGGCGGCGTCATGCACACCTTCACGAACATCGGCACGGTCATCGCGACCGTCGTCGAGGTGTTCGGCAAGGTCCCGGCCGCCGCGGCCGACCGCGCGTTCGCCGAAGCCCTGGCCAGGGCGCTTGCGTCGCCAGGCCCTGGTCGCTGATCCTAGAGTGCTGTCTCGCCCCGGATCACTGTGATCGGGGCTCTCGACGGGTCTAGCCGCGAGCCGCTAGCCCCCACGCCGCCAGTCCTATGCCGAGCCTGATTGAAGCGATCGACGTCAAACGCAAGATGTACTTCGAGTTCGAAGGGGCGCCGTACCACTGCCTCGACGTCGAGGTGAGCAAGCCCACGGCCCGTGGCGGCCAGACCCTGGTGCGCCTGAAGATGCGCAACCTCATCACGCGCGCGGTCTTCGACAAGACCTTCAAGGCGGGCGAGAAGTTCGGCGAGCCCGACCTCGTGCAGGTGCCGGCGACGTATCAGTACACCGACGGCGACGCCTTCCACTTCATGGAGGACGCGACGTTCGAGACGCTGACGTTGTCGAAGGACACGATGGGCGACGACGCCGACCTCTTGTCCGACAACCTGGTCGTGAAGGTGCAGAAGTTCAACGGCAATCCCATCGCCATCGAGTTCCCCGCGATCGTCGAGATGACCATCGCGCAGACGGAGGAAGGGGCCCGCGGCAACACTGCCAGCGGCAGCGTCACCAAGCCGGCCACCACCGACACCGGTCTCGAGATCCAGGTGCCGCTCTTCATCAAGGAAGGCGAGCGCGTGAAGGTGCACACCGAGACGCGCGCGTTCGCCGGACGGGCGTAGCGCCGGTCGCGCCTAGCGGCGACGTGCGCCCGGCTTCTTCGGCCGGGCCTTCGCTCGCGGCTTTTCCATCGCGGCCTGCCACGCCAGCAGCATGGCGCCTCGCACGGCCGCCGTCCGCGCGTTCGCCAGGATGACGTCCGTGCATCCGCCGCGTCCCCAGGCGCCCGCCGACGGCGTGAACATCGCGGTGTGCTCGGCCAGCACCACCGCCTGCTGCTCCGGCGTCAACTTCACCATGCCGGTCGCGCCGTCCTCGCGCAGCGTCGCGAAGATCCGGCCGTTGGCGCGGAAATCGGGGTGGTTCATGTGCGCGCTCTCGACCACGCCGTCGAGGGCGAGCGCGATGTCACGGAAGTCGTCGTCGGTCATGGCAGGCTCCCGGCGGCGCCAGGTGACGCCGCGTGGGTCAGAATAGTCCGATGGAGCGCGCCGACCGCACGTTCTTCGCCTGGAACGCCGTGGTGTCGACGGCCGCCGTCGCGATCATCGCCTACATCCTGCGCCGCGACGCCGCACCGGGAGGCACGGTCGACCTGACGTTCGTGCCGGCACTGAACGCCACCTGCAATGCGCTGGCGGCGCTGTGCCTCGCGACCGGCTGGGTGGCGATTCGGCGCGGCGCGCGCCAGTTCCATCGCCTGTGCATGGTGACGGCCCTGGCGATGTCCGGCGTCTTCCTCGTCGGCTATCTCGCCTACCACTACGTGCACGGCGACACGCGATATCCGGGCGCCGGCGTGGGCCGCACCATCTACCTGCTCGTGCTCGCGTCCCACGTGATCCTCTCGATCACCGTCGTGCCCGGGGCGCTCACGGCGTTCTATTTCGCGCTCACGCAGCAGTTCGATCGGCACCGGCGGTTCAATCGCGTCTTCCTCCCGATCTGGCTGTACGTCTCGGTGACCGGGGTCGCCATCTACTTCCTGCTGCGCGGCGCATGACGACACTCGGCTCACGAACCACGGTTGTCGGCGGCCTGCTCGTGGCCGCCCTGATGATGTCGGTGCTGCTGGCGATGGGCCGCACCCCGATCTGCCGCTGCGGCTACGTGAAGGTGTGGCACGGCGTCGTCCAGAGCGCCGAGAACTCGCAGCACCTGACGGACTGGTATACGCCGTCGCATGTCATCCACGGCTTCCTGTTCTACGCCGCGCTGGTCGCCGTGGGGCGGCGCTGGCCGATCGGCGCCCGGCTGATCGCCGCCATGGTCGTCGAAGGCGCGTGGGAGATCACCGAGAACACCGACATGGTGATCAACCGCTACCGCGAGGCGACCATCGCGCTCGACTACTACGGCGACAGCGTCGTGAACTCGCTGGCCGACCTGGTGGCGATGGTCGCCGGCTTCGTGCTCGCGTCGCGCCTTCCGGTGGTGGCGATCGTCGTGGCGGGCGTCGCGATGGAGCTGGTCGTCGGCTATCTGATTCGCGACAACCTCACGCTGAACGTGCTGATGCTCCTGGCGCCGATCGACGCCGTCAGGCGCTGGCAGGCCGGCGGCTGATACCGCCGCGCCCGTGTTCGTGGCCCGTCCCGACAGCCGGCTCTGCCGTCGCTGACGGACGCGATCAAGAGTCGCCGCGCACCGCCCGGGCGCGGAAATCTACGGCAATAACGTGCAGGCAGGTTCTCGTCGCGCCCGTCGGATGCTCCAAGGCCGACGTCACCATCATGAGATCAGGTCTCAAATTGCTAGAATGGGCCCGTCCCCGATGCCGCCCCTGACGCCCCCGGTCGCCGCCCTGCCGTCGCGCGCCGCCGTGCCGCTCACCACCGTGCCCGTCGGTGCCACGGCGACGCTGCACGAGGTCCGCGATGCGGCCTCGCGGCCGGTGTTGAAATCCCTGGGCCTCACCGACGCCTGCGTGCTGCGACTCTGCAAGGTCGGCGACCCGTGCATCGTGCTGGTGCGCTCGACGCGCATCGGGATCTCGCGCGACGTGGCGCAGACGCTGTACGTCGTGACCCACGCGGACGACGCCCGGTAGCGCCGCTCATGTCCACGGCCGTCGCGTCGCCCGCTCCCGCGCCGTCCGCTGTCTCGACGCGCCGCGTCGCGCTCATCGGCAACCCGAACACCGGCAAGACCACCCTCTTCAACGCACTGAGCGGCGCCCGCGCCAAGACCTCGAACTTCCCGGGCACGACGACGGCGGTGCGGACCGGCCGGGCCGAGGCGACGAACGGCCGCCGGGCGTTCGAGGTGCTCGACCTGCCGGGCGTCTACGACCTCGATCTCGATCTGCCGGAGTCGCGCATCGCCGCGACGGTGCTCGACGGCAGTCGCGGCACGACGCCGGACGCGGTGGTGGCGATCGTCGACGCCTGCAACCTGCCGCGCAACCTCGTGCTCGTGGGGCAACTGCTCACCCGCGGCGTCCGCGTCGCGCTGGCGCTCAACATGGCCGACCTGGCGCAGAAGCGCGGCATCGCCATCGACGTCACCGGCCTCGCCGCTGCGCTCGGCGTGCCGGTTGTGCCGATCGTGGCGCGCACGGGCCAGGGCCTGCCGGCGCTGCGTCAGGTCGTCGACGAACTGCCTGAGGCACGCCTGCCGTCGCCCGGCACGCCGCCGCCGCCGCCCGGCGCCGACATGACCGCGTGGGCGGACGCGGTGGCGACGGCCGTCACGAAGGAAACCGCGCCGGCGGGTCGGCACGACCGGCGCACCGAACGGGTCGACGCCTTCCTGACCCATCCCGTCTACGGCCTGTTGGCGTTCGCGCTCACCATGGGCGCGCTCTTCTGGGTGCTGTTCGCGCTGGCCACCGTGCCGATGGACCTCATCGAGGCCACGTTCGCGCAACTCGGCACGCTGGTGGAGCGGGTGCTGCCCCCGGGCCCGGTGCGCGACCTGGTGTCGCAGGGCATCGTCGGCGGCATTGCCGGCACGGTCGTGTTCCTGCCGCAGATCTGCCTGCTGTTCTTCCTGATCACACTGCTCGAAGACACCGGGTACCTGGCGCGCGCCGCCTTCGTGATGGACCGGTGGCTGTCGCGCTTCGGCCTGCCCGGCCACGCGTTCGTGCCGCTGCTCACGTCGCATGCGTGCGCCCTGCCCGGCATCATGAGCACGCGCCTGATTCCGGATCAACGCGACCGCCTCGCGACGATCCTGGTGGCGCCGTTCATGAGCTGCTCGGCGCGCCTGCCGGTCTACGTGCTGCTGACGACGCTGCTGTTCGCCGACCGGCCCGCCGCCGCGGGTCTCGCTTTCGCGGGCTGCTACCTCCTGGGCGCGCTCGCGGCGCTCTTCACCGCGAAGATCTTCGGCAGCACCATCCTCAAGGGCCGGGCCCGGCCGATGATCCTCGAGCTGCCGTCGTACAAGATGCCGTCGCTGCGCAACGCGCTGCTCACGGCGCGCGACCAGGCGCTGGCGTTCCTGTCGACGGCCGGCACGGTGATCGTCGCGATCTGCATCGTGATGTGGTGGCTGAGCGCCTATCCGAAGGTCGACCCGCCGCCCCAGGCCGTCGAGCTGCGCGCCGCGGCCGAGGCGCCAGGCGTCGATCCGGCGCGCGCCGAGACCCTCGCTGCCGAAGCCGCCGGACTCGAGGCGCGGGCGTCGCAGGCCGGCAGCTTCGCCGGCCGGATCGGCCATTTCGTGGCGCCCGTGTTCGAGCCGCTGGGCTTCGACTGGCAGCTGACCGTCGGCGTGCTCACGAGCTTCCTGGCGCGCGAGGTCTTCGTGTCGACGATGTCGGTGCTGGCCGCCGGACAGCCCGAGACCGACGTCACCGACGGCGTCGTGGCCTCGATGCGGGCGATGACGCGCGACGACGGGCGGCCGGTCTTCGCGCCGGCCACGGCGGCGTCGGCGCTCGTGTTCTTCGTGCTGGCCATGCAGTGCCTGCCCACGTTGACCGTGACGCGGCGCGAGACCGGCACCGTAAAGTACGCGGCGCTGCAGCTCGGCTACATGTCGACGCTCGCCTGGGTCGCGGCCTTCCTGTTGCACCAGGGCCTGCGGGCCGCCGGAGTGGCGTAGGATTTCCCCATGGGCGCCGAGATCGTGCAGACGGCGATCGTCGGGGTGGTGGTGATTGCCGCCGCCGCGGTGATCGTCCGCCGCGTGCTCGGGTTCGCCCGCCGGGATGCGCAACCGACGTGCGCCAACTGCGTGACCGGTGAGGCGTCGGCAGCGGCCTCACGCCCCGCGGCCGCCGCTGCGCCCGCCCGGCCGCTCGTGTTCGTCCGCCCGCCGCGCCGCTAGCGCCCCCGTTTCCCGCGCGCCCCGTCGCGCAGTAGTCTGTGAGGGCATGCTTCGCTCGATGCCTTCTGCCCTGACCCGACGTCCGGCCGGGGTCCTCGTGGTCGTGGCACTGCTGGCTGGCGCGTGGGCGGCCGCGTCGGCCGCGCAACCGTCGGACGAGCCCGATCCGGTCGTCACGGCGGCCAGCCTGCTCCCTGGCACGCCACTCAAGGGCGAGCACTACACGATCGCCGACGAGGTGCGCACGCCGGGCGTGTACCACGTCTTCACGGTGACCTCGCCGTTCGGCACGTTCGAGGCCGAGGGACGCTCGCAGGTGGCCGTGCGCCTCCAGGAGATCGACGCGCTGGGCCGCCTCGATGGACTGAACAAGGCCGGTGTGTTCGCGCGCTCCGCGGGCGAGTCGCTGGTCAAGGTCGGCGCCGGCGTGGTGGACGCCGTGAGTGATCCGGTCGCCACGGCCAAGGGCATCGGCGCCGGCGTGAAGCGCTTCGGCGTCAACCTCGGCCGGCGCACCAAGCGCCAGGTGCAGAAGATGACCACCGACGATCCGTCGAAGCCCGATGAGAGCGCCGGCTCGAAGGTGGGCGATGCGGCCGGGTCTGCGGCGAAGAGCGTGCTCGGCGTGAACAGCGCGCGTCGCCGGTGGGCCCGCCGTATCGGCGCCGATCCCTACACCCGCAATCCCGAGCTGCGCGCGGCGCTCGAGGACGTGGCCAAGGTGGACGCGGCCGGCAGCATCGCGACCAAGTTCATCGTGCCGGTCCCGCCCCTGATCGGCACCACTGCCGACGTCGGCGACCTGGTGTGGGGCCGCGACCCGGAGGAGCTGCGCAAGCTGAACGAGGCCCGGGCCCGCGAGATCGGCGTCAGCAACGACGACGCCAATGCCTTCTTCCGCAACCCGCTCTACACGCTGACGATGCAGACCCGCATCATCGCGGCGTTGTACGCCACGCGTGTGCCAGGCGCCGCCGACTATCTCGTGACTGCCACCGACACCGAGGATCCCCGCGAGGCGCTCTTCTTCGTCGAGAGCGCCGAGTGGCTGCAGAAGGAACACGCCGCGTCGCCCGTGACCCGCGTGCTGCCCGACTCGCGTGCACTCGTGATCTCGCACGGACGTCAGGACGCCGTGGCGCTGCTGCCCCTCGACTGGATTCGCGCCGCGGAGACGACGACCGCGGAGTTCCGCGAGCTGGCCGCACGCGCGCGCGCGGAACTGGGCGCGAAAGACCTGCGGGTGCAGGTCAGCGGGGGGATGTCCGACCGGGCCGCCGCGTCGCTCACCGCGCTGGGCTGGCGTCGATAGGCGTCCGCGCCCCGCGGAGCGGACTCACAGGGGATCGGGCTCGCTGACCACGGCCGCCGGCGGCGGCTCGACCGGCGGGAGTCCGGCCGCGACGGCGCGCCGCAGCATCTTGCGGCCCAGCCACAACGCGTTGATCACCGACACGATCGCCAGTACCACGGCGACCGACGAGATGCCGGCCACGCCCGCACCCAGGGCTGCCACCGGCGCGTAGACCCACGCGCCGATCTGATCGCCGGCCCGGTAGACCACCGTGTCGATGAACGTCTTGGCCTTGTAGCGATCGGTGGGCGGCACCACCGTGAACAGCATCTCGCGCGCCGGCCGCGCAACCGAGAAGTTGAACGAGCGCCGGAACACCTGGAAGGCCATGAGCACCGGGATCGTCGGTGACATCGCCAGCCAGATGAACCCCGGGATGCTCAGCGCCGGCAGCAGCGCCAGCGCCACCGGCACTCCCACCCAGCGCACGAGCCGTCCGGTGGCGAACGTCTGCGTCGCCAGTTCCGTCGTGTTCACCAGCAGGTCGATGTTGGCAAAGAAGCGCGTGCGTTCGGCGCGGTCGGTCAGCGCCGCGTCGACGATGGTCGCCTGCTGGAAGTAGAGGAACGTCGTCAGCAGCGTGAACAGCAGCATGTTCAGCGTGACGTTCACCAGGTAGGAGTCGGTGATCGAGCGGCGCATGCCGTCCCACATCGACCCGCCGATGGCGCCTTCGGGCACGGCCACGCGCCCGGCGTCGCCGTCATCGGTGCGCGGCATCGCGAAGAGCCGGCGAGCCGCCAGGGCCGCGAGCTCGAGCAGCACGACCGAGACCAGCAGCAGATTGGCGGCCCCCAGCGGCCCCACCAGCCGGCCGGTGATGGCCGCGCCGGCGATGCCGCCGATGGTGCCGCCGGCGCCGATGAAGCCGAACAGCCGCGTGCTCTGCGCCGTCGAGAACACGTCGGCCATCACCGACCAGAAGATCGAGACGACGAACATGTTGAAGACC
>CADEDM010000121.1 GCA_902826065.1 uncultured Acidobacteriota bacterium
ATGACCAGAACTTCCAGGTCAAGACGCTGCAGATGCACGTGGTGAAGCTCGACGACAGCCGGGTCGAGGTCACCGACGAGTCGCGCCCTGCCGTGTTCGAAGTGCTGTGCGACGAATGCGAGACCGAGCTGAGCCTCGACGACGCCGACGACGCACTGCGCCGCGAAGTGATGCTCACCGTCGGCGCGCGCTAGGGCGCCGCGCCGTCCGCACTGCCGAGGGGCCGCGAGGCCCCTTTTTGCTGCCCGCCGCTGACGCGCGCTACGCGCTCTCGTCGGCGTCGCGGTCGGCTTCCTCGTAGTAGTCGCATTCGGGACAGATCCACTCGCGGATCGGCAGCTTCAGCACCTGGGGCGTGCCTGGCACGTATCGGATTTCCTCGCGCAGGCTGAGGCGCATGTTCTCGCCGCACTGCGGACATTCCTTCTGCATGGTTCGGCAACCTCCGGCGCGGGGGCTCCGGGTTCACTGATCGTATCGGCGCTGCCTTGACAACGCCGCACCCCGCTCCTATCGTACGGACGTCGCGGGCCGTCAGTCGGCCCGCGTTGTCGTTATGCGGTACTGGAGCGTCGACGAGGCCTGGACGGCCAGCGAGCACTCGCCCGAACTCGAGCGCGAGATCGGCCGTTCCCTGTCCGACGAGGTCGCGATCGACTTCCCCTCGATGCGCGGGCCGATCGGCCGCATGCGCGCCGGTTTCGGCGAGACGGTGGAAGCCGAGCCCCTCGTGGCCGTGGTGCAGCTGTCGGCGCGGCAGGCCGGGGCGGGCGTGCGCATTCCCATCGACGTGCCGCTGTCGCGAGCCTGCGCCGGCTGCGGCGGCCGTGGGGAGACGTGGAACGCGGCCTGCGACCCGTGCGAGGGCACCGGCGCCACCACCGAGCGCTATCCGCTGGTGGTCACCGTGCCGGCCGGCGTCGCCGACGGCGCGCGCTTCGCATTCAGCGTGGCCCACCCGCGCGGGCATCGCGCGCACGTCGAAGTGCGCGTCGCCGTGCTGTGATCCGGCACATCGACTTCCTGGCGCAGCTCTATCGCGTGTGGGGCGCGGTGTTCGCGATCGTCGGCGCCGCGGCGCTGGCGCTCACCGGGGGCGCGGCCGCGATCGCGCGCGTGTCGGGGCCCATCGCGACTGGATCGGACGTGGCGGCGGGTGTCACCGCGGTGGCGATGGGCGTGCTGTCGGCGATCGCGCTCGTCTGGGCGGCCCTGCACACGTGGGTCGGACGCGCCCTGGCCGGGCACGGGCCGCGCGCCCGCCTGCTGGCGCTTGGCCTGGCGATCGGCAACCTGCCGCTGCTGCCGTTCGGCACCGCCCTGGGCGCCTACGCGCTGTGGACGCTGCTGCACGACGAAGGCCGGCAGGTGTTCCTGCCGCATCCGCCCGCGCCGCCCGCGGCGTTCTGACGCAGGCGGCGTCAGCCGACGGGCGGCGGATCGACCGTGCCCATCGCCGTCCACGGCCCGCAGCGCAGCACGCGCTTGGTGGCCATCCACCCGCCGCGGGCCAACCCGAAGCGCCGGATCACGGCCTCGCCGTAGTGGCTGCAGGTCGGATCGAACCGGCACGCGACGCCGCTGGCCGCGAACAGACGCGACACCGTGCCCTGATACAGATGGATGCCACCGACCGCCGCGCGCGCCAGCAGTTGCCGCTCGGGCGCCCGCGCGAGGTCCGCGCCCGCGAGCCCGATCACGACGACGCCGAGTGCGATGGCCTTGCGCACTCCCGGAGTTCTAGAGCTTGTCCGCGTACTGCGACACGCCCGGCACGATCAGCCGGCTGCCGTTCACGCCCTTGACGATCGCCATGATGTGCACCACGACGATGGCGAGCCAGACGAAGAGGCTCAGCAGGCCGACGACGCAACCGAGGATGGTGCCGATCGCCATCTGCACGATGGTCACGGCGATCCAGAACACGATCTCGGCGAGCATCAGCACGATGCCGTGCTTGGCATGCCACTGGACTTCCTTGTCCTCCTTCTCGACCAGCAGCGGCACCAGGGCCAGCAGCCAGAGGTAGGACAGCACGATCATCACGCCGCGGTTGCTCGACTGCGTGCCGCCGGTCGGGAGCGGTGGAGGGGTGGTGGCGTCTGCCATCGGGGCGTCTCCTTTGTCGGGCGGCGGGGTGGCCGGCCGCGGGAAGTCTACACCACCCTCCGCTGTGCCGCGGGGCCGTGGGGTAAGCTGGATCGGATGCGGCGGAGGATCTGATGGCAGACGGAGTGCAGCCGGCGACGGTGCTCGAGGCCCTGAAGGGCGTGGTCGATCCGGAGTTCGGGAAGGACCTCGTCGCCCTGGGCATGGCGAAGGACGTCGCGGTGGCCGACGGCCGCGTCTCGTTCACGCTGGACCTGCCGACACCCGCGCATCCGCAGCGCCAGCGCCTGCGCGAGCAGGCCGAGTCCGCCGTGGCGGCGATTCCCGGTGTGACCGGCGTGGACCTCGCCGTCAAGGCGACCGTGAAATCGGTGACGAAGCCCGAGCACGGCCAGACGCCGCTGCCCACGGTGAAGAACATCATCGCGGTGGGCGCCGGCAAGGGCGGCGTGGGCAAGACCACCGTCTCGGTGAACCTGGCCCTGGCGCTGGCCCAGATGGGCGCCAGGGTCGGCATCCTCGACGGCGACGTCTACGGGCCCAACGTGCCGATCATGTTCGGCATCACGACCGAGCTCGGCACCGACGGCGAGAAGATCGCTCCGGCCGTGAAGTACGGCGTGCAGATCGTCTCGATGGCGTTCCTCGCCAAGGACGACCAGGCGCTGATCTGGCGCGGGCCGATGCTGCACAGCGCCATCCGCCAGTTCTTCACCGATGTCGCCTGGAAGGACCTCGACTACCTGATCATCGACATGCCGCCGGGTACCGGCGACGTCGCGCTCTCGCTCAGCCAGACGGTGAAGGTCGCCGGCGCGGTGGTCGTGACCACCCCGCAGGTCGTCTCCCTGGCCGACAGCCGCCGCGCCGTGAAGATGTACGAGAAGCTCACCATTCCCACGCTCGGTCTCGTGGAGAACATGAGCTACTACGCCTGCCCGAACTGCCACATCGAGAGCGACATCTTCGGCCACGGCGGCGGCGAGCAACTCGCCGACGAGATGTCGCTGGCGTTCCTCGGCCGGTTGCCGGTCTATCCGCCGATCCGTGTCGGCGGCGACCGCGGCGTCCCGCTGGTCGTCGGCGAACCCGGATCCCCCGCGGGCCGCGGCTTCTTCCACCTCGCCGAACGCGTCGCGATGCGGTGCGCCGTGGCCGCGCACGAGAACGCGATCAAGCACAAAGGCAAGATCCCGCTCATTCCGGTGCGGTAGGCGCGCGGCTTCGCCGCGCTGCGCCCGGGGGAATGAGCACCGCTTGCCTTCGTGCGGCGCTAGGGACTCGGGGCTGGGGGCTCGGGCGTGCGAGATCTATCGTTCGTATCGCCTGATCGCCTGATTCGCTTCTGTTGAACTCGGTCGAGCGCTGGCGACGGCACGCCCCAGCCCCTAGCCCCGAGCCCCCAGCCCCGCCTCGCGCGGTCCGAGCCGGCCCATCGCAAGGACGCCGGCGAGCGGACCAAGCGCGAGGAAGACGCAGCCCCACTGCCAGCCCACGACGTCGGCGAGGCGCGGGGTGAGGTCGATCGTCACCATCGTCAGCAGGAAACCCAGCGAGGTCTGCAGGGTGAGCGCAGTGCCGACCGCGTCGGCGGGCGCGCGTTCGCTCACCAGCGCCGAGAACTGCGCCGAGTCGGCGACCACGCTGAAGCCCCACACGAACACCAGGGCGACCAGCCACGCGGGATGGCGGCCGAACGCCAGCGCCGTCGCGATCGCGCACACCGCCGACACGGCCATCGCCGCGCGGGCCACCCGCGCGCGGCCGAGGGTGTCGGCCAGGCGGCCGGCCATCACGCAGCCGAGCGCGCCGCTGCCGATGGCCACGAACGCGACCAGCGCCGCGGGCCGCGCCGGCGACACGACGCCGCTGGCGGCCAGGCTGGCCGCGGCGAACGCCGCCACCCACGCCCACATCGCGTAGAGCTCCCACATGTGTCCGAGGTAGCCGAGGGTCACCAGCCGCACCTCGCGCACGGCCACGATGCGACGGATGGCCCCGAGGTCGAAACGTGCGCTCGTGACGTTCAGCGGGCCGTCGCGCACCACGCCCAGCGCCAGCGCGGCGCCGGCCAGCGCCAGGCCCGACGTGAACAGCAGCGACGTGCGCCACACGCCGTCGAAGAGCGCGGTGACGAGATGCGGCATCGCCTTGCCCAGAGTCAGCGCGCCGACGATGGCACCCAGCGCGAGGCCGCGCCGCTCGCGAAACCAGCCGGCCACGATCTTCATCGCCGGCGGGTAGACCCACGCCAGCGCGGCCCCGGTGAGCAGGCGTGTCGCGATGAGCGCGGCCGGCGACGTCACGACCAGGGCCGACGCGTTCGCCGCGGCCCCGGCGAGGCAGCCGAGGCCCATCAGCCGTCGCGCTGGCACGACGTCGGCAACGTTGGCGAGCGCAGTCACGAACGTGCCCACGACGAACCCGCCCTGCACCGCCATCGTCAGCCACGAGGTCTGTTCGGAAGAGAGCCGGAACGCGTCGACGAGCGAGCCGGTGACCGCCGTGGCCGAGAACCACAGCGACATGCCGAGCAGTTCCGCGGCGGCGAGCGCGGCCAGCATGCGCCATGCCGGCGCGCGATCCACGACGGCGTCAGCGGCGGCAGCGGAAGACGCGGACATCGGCGTGGATACCGTATCGCACTCCGACACACGACGCGCACCGTCGGTGCGGACTATGCTGGACACAGACCCGAGGCCCGGCGGGTCCGCCGGCCGTGCTGGGTCGACACGCGGCTTCACGATACGATGGCGGTTTGCCGCCACCAGCGATGGACATTCCCTACACCAAGCACACGCTCGCCAACGGCCTCGATGTCGTCGTGCACGAGGACCGCCACATTCCCATGGCGGCCGTGAGCGTCTGGTATCACGTGGGCTCGCGCCACGAGGCGCCGGGCCGCACCGGCTTCGCGCATCTCTTCGAGCACCTGATGTTCAAGGGCTCCGCGCACCATCCTGAGGGCTACTTCGAGGCGCTGCAGGAGGCTGGCGGCGTCGTGAACGGCTCGACCAACACCGATCGCACTAACTACTGGGAGATCGTGCCCTCGCAGTCGCTCGAGCTGGCCTTGTGGATGGAATCCGATCGGATGGGCCATCTGCTGCCGGCATTGAGCGACGCCAAGTTCACCACCGAGCGCGAAGTGGTGCTGAACGAGCGCCGGCAGAACTACGAGAACCGGCCCTACGGGCTCTCGAGCTTCGCCATGGCCTCCGCGCTGTTCGCCGACGACCACCCGTACGCGTGGCCGACGATCGGCCTGCCCGACGACCTGCTGGCCTCGAGCGTCGACGACGCGCGGGCGTTCTTCCAGGCCTTCTATCACCCGGCCAACGCCTCGATCGCGATTGCCGGCGACGTCGACCGCGACGACACGCTGGCGCTGGTGGAGCGCTACTTCGGTGACATTCCCGCCGGGCCGGCGGTGCGCCATCCGCAGATCGGCGCCACGCTCGCCGAACCCGTGCGGGTGCTGCTCGAGGACCGGGTGGAGCTGCCGCGCCTGTCGATGGCGTGGCACACGCCGGCGATGTTCCACGACGACGATGCGGCCATGGACATCGCCGCCGACGTCCTCGCCAACGGCAAGACCTCGCGGCTCTACCGCGCGCTGGTCTACGACGCCCGTCTCGCCGCCGACGTCTCGGCCCTGCAGGCGTCGCGCGAGATGTCGAGCGTGTTCCACGTCTCGGCCACGGCGGCGCCGGGCCGCTCGCTGTCGGAGATGGCGGCCGTGATCGAGCGCACCATCGACGACCTCGCCACCGCCGGGCCTACCGCCGACGAGCTCGAACGCGCGACGGCACGCGCCGAGGCGCAGTTCGTCTATCGGGTGCAGTCGATCGGCGGCTTCGGCGGCAAGTCCGATCAGCTCAACGCCTACAACGTGTTCACCGGCGAGCCGGGGTTCATGTACGCCGACCGTGATCGCTACGCGCGGGCCACCGCCGCATCGGTGGCGGCAGCGGTGCGCCGGTGGCTGCGCGAGGCGCCCGGTGCGGTGCTGAGCGCGGTGCCGCAGGGCGAGGCCACGTTGGCCCTGCCAGGATCGGTCGAGGTGCACCCGATATGACGGCGGTCGATCGCTCGACACTGCCCGCGCCCGGGCCGGCGCGTGTGTTCCGGTTTCCGGACATCGAGCGCACGCGGCTCGAGCAGAGCGGCGTCGACGTCCGCCTCGTGCCGCACGACGCGGCCCCGGTCGTGTCGATCACCGCGCTCGTGCGCGGCGGGTCGGCGGCCGATCCGGTGGCCCGGCCGGGCCTGGCGGCGTTCACCGCCGACCTGCTCGACGACGGCGCCGGCGCACTCGACGGTCCCGGCCTCGCCGATGTGCTCGCCCGCATCGGCGCCGAAGCGGACATCGAGGTGTGGCCCGACGCCACTGCCGTCACGCTCACGACGCTGGCCCGTCACGCGCCGCGTGCGATGGCGCTGCTGGCCGATCTCGTGCGCCGGCCGCGGCTGACCGAGCTCGACGTCGACCGTGTGCGCGGCCTGCGCCTCGATCGGTTGCGGCAGATGCGGGCGCAGGCGGCGACGCTCGCCGACCGCGCGTTCACGCGCGCCATTTACGGCCCCCATCCCTACGGCCATCCCGGCATCGGCGACGCCACCTCGGTCAGTGCCGCCACGACCGACGACATCCGCGCCTTCCACGCCGCCGTGTACCGGCCGTCGGCGACGACGCTGGTCATCGCCGGCGACCTCGACGTCGACACGGCGCGCGGCTGGGCGGTCGACGCCTTCGGCGACTGGGCCGATCCACCCGACGCGCGCGAGACGCCCCTGACCGCCGTGCCGGCGGCGTCGGAACGGCGCGTGCTGCTGGTGCCGCGCCCCGGCGCGCCGCAGTCGGAGCTGCGCGTCGGACACGTCTCGGCGTCGCGCGCGACATCCGACTACCACGCGCTGCTGTTGTGGAACGCCGCGCTCGGCGGCCAGTTCGTGAGCCGCCTCAACCTGAACCTGCGGCAGGCCAAGGGCTACACCTACGGCGTGCGTTCGGGCTTCGACTTCCGGCGCGACCGCGGCCCCTTCAGCGTGCACACGAGCGTGCAGCCGTCGGCGACGGTCGACGCGCTGGCCGAGATCCTGCGCGAGATCGACGAGATGTGCGGCCCGCGCCCGATGTCGGCGGCGGAACTGGCCCGCGCGACGGCGGCGGTCGGCCTCGGCTATCCGCGCGGCTTCGAGAGTGCGCAGCAGGTGGGCCGCGCCGTGGCGCAGATGGCCCTCCACGCGCTGTCGCCTGATCACTTCGAGCAGTTCGTGCCGCGACTCACCGCGGTCACGCTCGACGATGTCGCGGCGGCGGCGGCGCGTCACGTGCGGCCGGCCGAGCTCACTGCCGTCGTCGTCGGCGATCCGGCGACGATCGAGCCGCTGCTCGCCGAGCGCGGCCTTCGCGCCGTGCACGTCGACGACACGCCCTAGGACGCCGCACGCGGTCCTGCGAGGGCCGCGCCAGAAATCCGGGTGAAACAATCCGGCGGGCTCGTCCGTCTGTAGATCAGTCCGGGGTGTATCATCGCGTCCTGGACTGCGCCATGTCCGAGTCCACCCCCCGTTCCAACCGGTTTCGCCGCGTCAGCTTTGGGCTGGCAGGGGTGGTGGGGCTCGTCGCGCTGGTGATGGCCGCGGCCGTGGTGTGGCTCGTCCTCACGGATCCCGTGACGGTGGCGGAGGCGGTCGACACGGGCGAGTACGCCCCGCTCGTCGACGAGCTCGCCGACGTGATCTACAAGGCCCTGATCGGCCTGATCAGCTATCTGTAACGCGCGCGCTACGCGTGCAGCGCTCGTTCGACGGCGAGGGCCAGACGCAGGAGTGCCGTCGTGTGTCCCGACGCGCCCGCGAGCTGCAGTCCCACCGGCAGCGCCGCGGTGCGCGTCGTGCCGCACGGCAGCGTGAGCGCCGGCTGACGGCCGACGTTGAACGGCTGCGTGAGCCGCAGCAGCGCATTGCGCACCGGCTCGGTGGCCGTGCCGAACGTCACGGTGGCGGCGCCGATCGGCGGCGCGGCCACCGGCAGCGTCGGGCACACGAGCGCGTCCACCGCCATCAACGCGGCGTCGATGCCCTGCGCGATGGCCTCACGTCCGGCGAGGGCGCGCACGTAGTCTTCGGCGAGGATCGTGCGCCCCATTTCCAGGCGCAGGCGGACGTTCGAGGTGTAGTCGCCGGCCCGACGTTCCAGCGTGCCGGCGTGATACGCCGCGGCGTCCGCGAGCGCGAGATGGGCGTACACGGCGGCGATGGTGTCGGTGTGCGGCAGCGTCACGTCCACGATCTCAGCCCCGGCATCACGCACGCGCGCCAGCGCATCTTCGTAGACGGCGGCGACCTCGTCGTCGAGCCGCGCCTCGAAGTAGCCGCGCAGGCGGCCGAGCCTGAGGCGCGCTAGCGCCCGCGGCTCGAGCGTCGCCGATCGCGAGGGCGGACGTCCCAGCAGCGTCTCGTAGACGAGCCAGGCGTCGGTCACGGTGCGCGTGAGCGGGCCGACGTGATCGAGCTGACGGCTCAGCGGCACGACGCCGTCCGCCGCGATCTCGCCCCAGCCGGGCTTGAGACCGACGACGCCGCACGCCGCCGCGGGAATGCGGATCGACCCGCCGGTGTCGCTGCCGACCGACGCGATCGACATGCCGGTCGCGACGGCGATGGCCGACCCGCCGCTCGAGCCGCCGGCGACCCGCGACGGATCCCGTGGATGCCGGCAGGGCCCGAACGCCGAGTCGTCGCCCGTGGGGCCGAGCGCGAACTCGTGGAGGTTGGTCTTGCCGACGAATACCGCGCCGGCGGCGCGCAGCCGCGCCGCGACTGGCGCGTCGGCCGCGGCGACGAGCCCGTCTCGCACATGCGACGCCGCCGTGGTCGGCACGCCGGCCTGGTCGATGAGGTCCTTGAGCGAGATCGGGATGCCGTGCAGCGCCGTGGTCGCGCGTCCGGCCAGGCGCGCGCGATCCGCGGCGCGGGCAGCCTCGAGAGCGCGGTCGGCCGTGACGGTGATGAACGCGTTCAGGCGGGCGCTGTCGGCGTCGATGCGCGCCAGGCAGCGCGCCGTCAGGGCCTCAGAGGTGACGCCGCCGTTTGCGAGCGCGTGCCGCAGCTCGTCGATCGTCTCGCCCTGCCAGGCGTTCACCGGCGCGCTCTCTCGGGCGTGACGTCGTCGGCTGGCGGCGCGGGCGCATCCGCCCGTTCGTTCCACGCGGCGGCGCGCAATGCCACCGTCGACGCCGCGAGCCCCTGCAGCATCGGTTTCAGCTCCGGCAGCCCGCGCTGCTCGGCGTCAGCTTGGGCAGCGGCCAGCCATCGTTCGATTGCGGTCATTCCCGTTCCCTGGTCGCTACGAGCTCTTGACAGCAATCGCCACGCCGTCGCCCACGGGCAGCCAGCTCGTGCTGAAGCGCGGATCGCCGGCGAGGCGCTCGTTGTAGGCGGCGATGGCGGCCGTGTCCTCGGGCGTGCGCTGCGGAGGGTCGACGAACCCCGGCACCACTTCGCCGTCCCACAGCACGTTGTCGGTGACGAGCAGGCCGCCGGGCCGCAGCAGCGCCGCGAGCTTGTCGAGCATCGGCCCGTACTGCTGCTTGTCGCCGTCCTGGAAGACGAGGTCGAAGGGCCCGGCCAGCTTGTGCAGGTAGCGGTCGGCCTCGCCGATCACCACGTTGACGCGATCGTCGAGCCCGGCCTCGGCGAAGTAAGCGCGCGCCGTCGTGGCCCGGGCAGGGTCGCGATCGAGTGTCACGAGCAGGCCAGTCGGCGGCAGCGCCGTCGCCATCCACACGGCCGAATAGCCGATGGCGGTGCCGATCTCCAGGATCCGGGTGGCCCCGATGGCGCGCGTCAGGCCGTGCAGGAGCGCACCGGTCAGCGGATCGACGATCGGCACGCCATGCTCACGGCCCTCGGCCCGAATCCGCGCCAGCACGGGGTGCGGCGCCGGCGAGAGGCCATCGAGGTAGGCCGCGATCGCCGCGGGCGTCACGGAAGCCATGCTGCGAAATTGTAAGCTGGACGCCATGCGTCACACCAAGATCGTCGCCACGCTGGGCCCGGCTACTGCGGACGAGGCGTCTCTCGACGCGCTGCTCCGGGCCGGCGTCGACGTCCTGCGGCTCAACTTCTCGCACGGCAACCACGAGACCCATCGCGTCACCTACGAGCGGGCGCGGGCCGCCGCCGCCCGGGTCGATCGCACCGTCGCGATTCTGCAGGACCTCAGCGGTCCGAAGATCCGCACCGGCCGGCTCGAGGGCGGGCGTCCCATCGAGTTGCGCGAGGGCGACGGGCTCGTGATTGCGTCGGGCGATTTCGTCGGGGGTCCTGGCCGCGTCTCGACCACCTACGCCGAGCTGGCGCGATCGGTCACCGCCGGCGACCGGCTTCTGCTCGACGACGGCCGGCTCGAGCTGTCGGTCGAGGGCAGCGACGGCACCGCCATCACGACCCGCATCGTCACCGGCGGAATGCTCAGCGAACACAAGGGCATCAACGCGCCGCAGGTGGCGCTGCCGTCGGGCGCGCTCACCGAGAAGGACGCCGCCGATCTGCGCTTCGGCCTGGCGCTCGGCGTCGACCTGGTGGCGCTGAGCTTCGTGCAGGGCGCGGGGGATCTCGTGGCCGCGCGCACCATCGCGACGGCGTGCGGGGTGCCCGACGTGCCGCTCGTGGCCAAGCTGGAGCGGCCCGAAGCCATCGCGCGGCTCGACGAGATCCTCGACCATGCCGATGCGGTGATGGTGGCACGCGGCGATCTCGGGCTCGAGGTGCCGTTCGCGAGCGTGCCCCGGGTGCAGAAGGACGTCGTGCGCACGGCCAGCCTGCGCGGCGTGCCGGCGATCGTCGCCACGCAGGTGCTCGAGTCGATGCGCGAGGCGCCGCGTCCGACGCGCGCCGAAGTCAGCGACGCGGCCGGCGCGGTGGACATGGGCGCCGGGGCCATCATGCTGGCGGGCGAGACGGCGGCGGGGAAGTATCCCGTGAAGGCGGTCGAAGCCCTGGACGCGATCATCCGCGACGCCGAGTCGGATGGCGTGCGCCGGCCGTGGGCGGTGCCGCGGGTGCCGGCCGAGGGACCGTGGGATCACGCCTCGGCGCTCGCCGATGCCGCCATCGGGCTGGCCGCGCGCTCGCACGCCGGCGCCATCGTGGCGGTGACGCGCGAGGGACGCACGGCCCGCATGCTCTCGAGCGGCCGGCCGACGGCGCCGATCTACGCCGCGACCGACCGGCCCGAGATCGCACGCCGGCTGGCGCTGTGGTGGGGCGTGGTGCCGCTGACCTGCCCGCTCGACGGCGACGTCGACACGGTGGGCGCGCGGGTCGTCGATCAGCTCAAGGCGATGGGCGTGCTGACCACGTCGCCGACGGCCGTGATCGTCAACGTCAGCCCCGACCTCGATCGCGGCGCCGCCAACTTCGTCCGTATCCGCCGGGCGTGAATCTCGTCGCGCCGTCGTTCAGCGCGACTTCGCGAAGCGCGCCAGGCGGTACGGCGCCAGCAGGTCGACCTCGACCCCGTCGAGCAACTCGATCGCGGCGAGCTGGCCCACGGCCGGCGCGAGCGTGATGCCGCTGTGCATCGCGGCCAGGTAGACGTTCGGCCGGCCTTCGACGCGACCGATCACCGGCTGGCCGTCGGCGGGCAGGACGCGGAAGCCCAGGGTCACCCGATCGAGCGTCGCCTCGGCCAGCTTCGGCACGAATCGACCGGCGCCGGCGAGCAGCCTGGCGCCCATCGCCGGCGTGGTCTCGCGCGACGGCGAACCGCCGAAGTCGACGCCGGTCACGATCTCGCCGTTCGGCAACTGCTTCAGCGTCGCCCCGGGCGCGACGAGCACGCGATCGAACAGCCGCGCGTGCGGCGTGGTGTGCGCCAGTAGACCGGGGGATTCCTCCATCGGCACATCGACGCCGAGCGGGCGCATCAATCCCGGCATCTCCACGCCGGTGGCCACGACGATCGCGTCCGCGGCGATCGTCTCGCCGCCCACACGCACCCCGCGGATGCCGGTGCCGTCGAGATCGAAGCCGGTGACGTCGGCCGGATGCCGCACGACCGCACCGTGAGCGACCGCGGCCTCCAGCAGCAGGCGCGTGGCACCCACCGGGTCCACGGTGCCTTCCTCTTCGCAGAAACTCGCCGCCGCGACCGGCCCGGGCTCGAGCGCGGGCACCAGGCGGCGCATCTCCGGCACGTCGACGAGCCGCGTGCCGTAGCCCCAGGCTTGCTGGGAGGCCACGGCCTTCCGAAACGCCTCGGCGCGGTCGGCGGCCGCCTGCCATTGCACGGTGCCGCCCCATTGCACGACGAGCGTCGAGGGTCCGAGCTCGCCTTGCAGGCGCCGCCAGCCGGCCATGCCCAGGTGGTTCAGCTCGTAGTAGCCACGCGGTCGCTTGGCGCCGGCGTTGATCCAGGCGAAGGAATTCGCGGTGGCGCCGGTGCCCGGGGCGCGCTTCTCGAGCAGCGTGACGCCCGCGCCACGTTTCGCCAGGTGATACGCGATCGACGCGCCCATGATGCCGCCGCCCACGACCACGATGCGACGCGGCGCTTGCGCCACGAGCCGCACGGACCGTGTCGCCAAGGCCGCCACTCCGAGCCCGAGGGTGTGGATGAATCGACGTCGTGGCACATCGCGCATAGCCGTGTTCCCCCTGGTTCCCCGGTCCCTGATTCCTGCAAGGATCAGATCGTTGCGCCGTCTCGCACCGGCGCGCCACGCTCGAAGCGGTCGACCGCGAACGGCCTGATGTCGAAGGTGCGGCTCTCGCCGACACGCACCAGCTCCGACACGACCACGCCGGTGGCCGGCGACATCATCAGGCCGTGGCCGCTGAACCCGCTGGCGAAGATGAGGCCGGGGAGCGACGGGTGTTCGCCGAGCACAGGGTTGTGGTCGGGCGTCATCTCGTAGAGCCCCGCCCAGCCGTGGACGTCGGTCACGTCGGCTGCGCCCGGCAGGCGGCGCACCAGCGCCGGATAGAACTCGTCGTGCCAGCGGGCGTCGTCGCACGCGAAGTTCTCGCCGGCAGGCTCGTCCCACTTGGTGAACGCCAGGATGATGCGGTCGGGTCCCCCGGCGGTGACGGCGTCGTCGTGACGCCAGTGCACGCCGCCCGGGTCGATCACCATCGGGAACCGCGTCGGCCACGTCTGCGGCAGGGTGCAGCGGAAGAGCAGTTGGCGCACCGGTTCCACCGGCACCGTCAGGCCGGCCAGCGCCGCGACCCGTCCGGCCCGGGCCCCCGCGGCGTTCACGACCACGGGCGACGCGACCCGCGTCCCCGAGGCGAGTCGGACGCCGCACACCCGTCCGCCCTCGACGTCGATGCCGATGACCTCGTCGTCGAGATACTCGGCGCCGGCGGCCTCAGCCATCGCCCGCAGTCCGCCGAGCACCTCACGCGGATCGGCGTAGCCGTCGTGCGGGCCGAACAACCCGAAGCGGATGTCGTCGAGCATCAGTCCGGGCACGAGCGCGCGAATTTCGTCGACCGAGAGCCGTCGCTGCTCCACGCCAGCCTCGCGCTGCGCGGCCTCGCGCGCGGTCAGCGTTTCGGCGTTCGCGTCGTCGGCCAGGAAGAGGTACCCACGCTGCCGAAACCAGGCGCGCGGCGCGTGCGCCGCCGTCTTCGCCCGTTCGTCGAAGACCCGCCACAGCTCCACGCTGTGCTGCACCATGCGGGCGCACACCGTCGAGCCGAACTGCTGACGGATGCCGCCCATGGCCAGCCACGACGACGCGCGTGCGTAGGTGCGGTCGCGCTCCACCACCACCACGCGGCCGCCGAGGCCGTCGGCCCGCAGCCGCCATGCCGCTGCCGACCCGACCACGCCGCCGCCGATGACGACGACGTCGGCGCGGCTGGTCACGGGCGCGCCTGCTTGATGGTGCGCACGCGATAGAGCCACTCGTGCTCGAGGTAGTCCTTGAGTGTCGCCAGGGCCTCGCCCCAGCCGTGGCGCGTGAGCTGGAAGTAGCGGCGCCAGCGCGGCCCGTCCTCGGACGCGGTCTGGCGAACGATGACCTTCGTCCGCGCCTCGCCCTCCGACTCCCACGTCACCTCGATCGCCATCGGGCCCAGCGGCTCGCCCTCGGGCGGCTGCCAGGTGACGTCGGCCACGAACAGCACGCGGTTCGGCACGTAGTCCATGACGGTGCCGTGCAGCGTGCCGCCGAGTTGTCCCAGCACCTCGTCGCGGGCCTCGCCGGCGGGCCAGGTCACGGCATAGGGCCCCGTTGGCCGCGCCACCGTGACGCTGCGCTCCGCCTCCCACCAGTAGGCGAGATCGACGTGCGAGAAGAACGCCTGCGAGACGCGCGCGATGGGCGCCTCGACCACCGTGGACACGACGAACCCGGGCGGGCCGTCGGTGCGCGCCGACGCCTCAGGCATAGCGCAGGTACGGGGCGCGCAGCGCGCGGAAGGCGTCTTCGTCGCCGCGCCAGGTCGCCGCGATTGCCGTCGCCGTGTCGCCACGTTCGATGGCCGAACGCAGCGTGCCGGCCCCGGCCAGGATGTCGATGGGCATGAGCCGGTGCTCGTACTCGTACGGTGGCGGCCGCCACGCGAAGCTGTCCGGGTCGGCGGCGCGCAGCTCTTCGATGACGGCGACGCCGGTCTCGACCGCGCGGAACGCCGCGCGATCGGTCACATGGATCTGGCAGCCGCCGCAGGTGGCGCCTTTGTGTTTCTGGAACGTCGGCTCGAAGACCGACGGCCGGAACACCACGCCGGGGAGCGCATGCGCCTGCAGCCGATCGGCGAATCGCTCGGCCTGCACCCACGGCGCGCCGACGAGTTCGAACGGCCGCGTCGTGCCGCGGCCTTCCGACGCCATCGTGCCTTCGAGCAGCACGGTGCCCGGGTAGACGATGGCGGAGTCGAGCGTGGGCATGTTGGGCGACGGCATCACCCACGGCATGCGGCAGTCGTCGCCGTAGTCGGCGCGTCGCCAGCCCTCCATCTCCACCACCTCGAGGTCGGCGCCCAGCGCGAACTGCTCGTTGAAGAGCGTCGCCAGCTCGCCGATGGTCAGCCCGTGCCGCATCGGTATCGGGAACAGGCCGACGAACGACTCGAAGCCGCCGACCAGCGTCTCGCCCTCGACGGCGACGCCGCCGATCGGGTTGGGCCGGTCGCACACGATCACCGGCACGCCGTGCCGGCCGGCGGCCTTCAGGCAGTTGGCCATCGTGTAGATGAAGGTGTAGATGCGGGCGCCGATGTCCTGCAG
>CADEDM010000122.1 GCA_902826065.1 uncultured Acidobacteriota bacterium
GCGACCAGCAGCATCACGAACGCAGACAGGATTGACCGAGTACTCAACACACGCCTCCTACGAAGAGCTACCTGGATTGCGGCCCGCTCCTGCGGGCCCGAATAGTTCGCACGATCTCGACGGTCGCGGCGACGGCGGGCGACGTGACACCCACCAGCATCGCCATCGGGTCGAACTCGAAGCGCGCCATCATAACGTAAGCGCCGAGAGCGAGTATAGCATGCCTTGTGAAAAACTTCACGAACCCGGCTGAGGCTCGCGGCGCCGGTGGCGGAGGCCCGGATCCGGGGGTCTCGTCCGGCGCCGACTGCCCGGTATCTGCCGCCGGCCCGGGTCCGCCGGCCGGCCAGATCCCCGCGACTCCGGCCCGGATGCCCTGGTAGCTGACCGCAATCAGCGCGAAACCGCCAAGGACGCCGGCCGCGCGCCCGGGGCGGCCCGGCCAGGCCGCCAGCGCCACGGCGGCCATCAGGCCGGCGGCGATGATCGCGTCACGCTCGAGGCGTCGCAGCCAGGGGTCGGTTGCCGTCACGCCCCGCCCCGTGGGGCGGTCGGGGTGTCGGTCGGCTCGGAGGCCGGGGCCGAGACGACCTTCATCGTCCGCACGACGTTGAGGATGCCGGCCGCCAGGCCGATGGCAAAACCGAGCAGGCTGAGCCACGGCTTGGTGCCGAACTGGTTGTCCAGCCAGTAGCCGCCGCCGAATCCCATCACCAACGCGAACACGAACGCCAGCCCGATGGTGCTGAGCTGACCGATCATGCGGATGGTGCGGGCGTCGGGCGTGGTGGCCACGCGCTCAGTGTAGACCTTGCGTCTTGGCGCGAGACTATACTGGCGCCGTCAGCCCCGGACGCGCCCTCCGGATCCGACCCCAATGGCCTCCCGCCCGACGTGTCTCATCGTGGCTGTGCTGGCGTGCCTTGGCCCGGTGGATGGCCGTGCGTACGCCCAGGCGCGCGAACGCGTGGCGTTCGTCACCGTCGCCGACCGCGCCACCGGAACGCCGCGTGACGCCGTCACGCCTGCCGACATCGTCATCCGCGAGGACGGCACGACGCGCGAGATCCTGCGCGTCGCCCGGGCCACGGGTCCGATGCCCGTCGCCGTCATCGTCGACACGAGCGCGGCGGCGGAGTCGGCGGTGCCCGATTTCCGCAACGCCCTGACCGCGTTCGCGAAGGGCATGGGCGACCTGGGACCGCTCGCCATCGTCGGCATGGGCGCACGGCCTGCCGTCATCACCGACTACACCTCGACACCGGCCACCTTCGCCGCGGGCATCGGGCGCGTCTTCTCGCAACCGACGACCGGCGCCACGGTGATCGAAGCCATCGACGAAGTGTCGCGTGGGCTGGCGAAGCGGGAATCCGAGCGCGCGGCCCTGGTGCTCGTCAGCATGGGCGGTCTCGAGATGAGCTCGCCGAGCTACCAGCGGGCGCTCACCCGCCTCAAGGAATCCGGCGCGTCGCTGCACGTCGTCATGCTGCAGCTGCCCGGGCGGTCGCCCCTGGGCGTCGACGCCGTCCGCGAGCGCGATCGCCTGCTGGATCTCGGCGTGCGCCAGACCGGCGGCTCGCGCAACGACGTGCTGGCCAGCATGTCGTTTCCGCAGGCGCTCAGCGACATCGCCCGCCTGCTGACGCACCAGTTCCGAGTGGTCTATGCGCGCCCGCAGACCCTGATACCACCAGAGTCCGTCACCGTGACCGCGGCTGCGCCCGATGCGGTGGCCTACGGCGGACCGGCCCGGGGGCAGCCGAAATGACGCGTTCCTTCCTCGTCGCGGCGGCCGCCGTGCCCGTCGCCCTCGCGCTCGTCACCGTCTCCGCCCAGACCCAGCCCCGTCGATCGTCGGACCAGATCTTCCGCGCCGGCGTCGAGATGGTGTCGCTCAACGTGACCGTGATCGACCAGCAGCAGCACTACCTCACCGATCTCGAGTCGAAGGACTTCACGATTCTCGAGGACGGCACTCGCCAGGAGATCACCTACTTCAACCGCACCACGCTGCCGATCGCGCTGTCGCTGCTCATCGACACCAGCGCCAGCATGGAGCAGCGGCTCACGACCGCGCAGGACGCCGCCATCGGCTTCGCGAAGAAACTGCGGCCGCAGGATCTGGCGCAGGTGGTCGACTTCGACACCCGTGTCGAGATCCTGCAGGACTTCACCTCGGATGCACCGGCGCTCGAGACGGCGATCCGCTCGACCCAGGCCGGCGGCTCCACGTCGATGTACAACGCGCTCTACATCTCGCTCAAGGAACTGGGCAAGATCCGGGCGAAGGCCGACGACGACGTGCGACGCCGGGCCGTGGTGGTGTTGTCGGACGGCGAGGACACGTCGAGTCTCGTGACCTACGAAGAGGTCCTCGACCTGGCGAAGCGCTCCGCCACCACGATCTACACGATCGGCCTGCAGTCGCGTGAGTCGACGCTCTCGAAGGGCTTCAAGGAAGCCGAGTTCGTGCTGCGGCAGCTGGCACAGGAAACCGGCGGCCGCGCGTTCTTCCCGCAGCGCGCCGAGGATCTCGCCGGCATCTACGGCGTCATCGCCGACGAGCTCGCCAGCCAGTACGTGCTCGGCTACGCCTCCACGAACCCCCGCCGCGACGGCGGCTGGCGCCGGCTGAACGTGCAAGTCAGCCGTACCGGCACCACGGCGCGCACCAAGCGCGGGTACTTCGCGCCGGTCTCCTGATCGTCGGCCTCGCCGGGCGCGGCGGCAGGTAAGATGAGCGCCTGATGCGCACGCTCGTGTATCTCATCGGCACTGGTCCCGGCGTCCCGGGCCTGATCACGGCGCGCGGACAGCGCTGTCTCGAGGCGGCCGAGGTCGTCATCTACGACGGCACCGTGCATCCCCGCCTCATCGATCTGGCGCCATCGAGCGCGGAGCGCATCGACGTCGGACGTCCGGCGCGCGAGGCCACCGACCAGGAGGCCATCAGCTACCTGCTGGCCGAGAAGGCGCGCGAGGGCAAGGTGGTGGCGCGCCTCAAGATGGGCGACCCGTTCCTGTTCGATCGCGGCGGCGAGGAAGCGCTGTTCCTGCACGAGCAGGGCATCCCGTTCGAGGTCATCCCGGGCGTGCCCGTGACACTGAGCACGGCGGCCTACGCCGGCATCCCACTCACCTACCCCGGCGGCGGCGACACGCTCACGTTCGTCCGCGGTCACGAGGCCAACGGCGGACGGCTGCGCGTGGGCTGGACGCACCTGGCCAAGCTCGAGGGCACCGTGGCGGCCTACGGCGGCCGCACCGAGCTGCTGGCGGTGGCGCAGGGCCTGATGGAACACGGCCGCTCGCCGGAAGAGCGGGCGGCGCTGGTGCAGCAGGGCACGCACGTCAGCCAGCAGACCTTCGCCGGATCGCTGGCCGATGTGGTCGCGCGGCTCGAAGACGGGGTCGACGGATCGGCCACGATGGTCATCGGCAAGGTGGTGGGCCTGCGCGATCACCTGCGCTGGTTCGATCAGCGGCCGCTGTTCGGGCGGCGTGTGCTGGTGACGCGGTCGCGAGAGCACGCCGGCGAGCTCGTGGAACTGCTCGAAGGCGCCGGCGCCGAGGCGATCCAGGCGCCGGTGCTCCGCGTGGCGCCGCTCGACAACTTCGACGCCATGGATGCCGCCATCGACACGCTGCGCAGCTACGACTGGCTGATCTTCACCACGGTGAATGGCGCCGACGCGTTGATCGAACGGCTGCGCGCCCGCGGCCGCGACGCGCGCGCGCTGGCGGGGCCGAAGCTGTGCGCCGTGGGCGTCGGATCCAGCGACCGCCTGGCCCGCTTCGGCGTGCAGGTCGACCTGGCCGTGGAAGGCCAGGCCATCGACGCCGTGGTCGAGGCGCTGGGCGGACCGTCGATGGTGGCCGGCACGCAGGTGCTGCTGCCCGGCAACGCGAGCGGACGCGATTCGCTGGGCGAGGCGCTGGCCGCCGCCGGCGCCGTCGTGACGCAGGCGCCGGTGTTCCGCACGGTGCAGGTCGACGACAATCCCGAGCTCGACGTCTACGGTCAGTTGCTGCAGCGCCGCATCGACGTCGTCACGTTCACGAGCGCCGCGGCGGTGCGGTCGTTCGCGGCGCTCTATGGCGAAGAGCAGGTGGCCGATCTGTTCGCGCACACGATCGTGGCCACCGTTGGACCGGCCGCGACCGAGGCGGTGCGCCGGCTGGGCGTCGAGCCCGCGATCGTGCCGGCCTTCCCCTCGATCCCGGCGCTCGTCGACGCGATTCGCGGCCACTTCCAGTAGTTCCCGTCCGAAGGAGTTCGACGATGAAGTGCTCCGCCCGACGCTCCCCGTCTGCCGTGGCGATCGCGGCCTTGCTGGTCACGGCCGCATGCGGGCCGCAGACGCCTCCGCCTGAGCCGGTGGATCTGCTGGTGACGAACGCGCGCATCATCGACGGCACCGGGTCGCCATCGCGTGACGGCGCCGTGGCCGTCCGCGGTGGTCGCATCGTCGACGTCGTAGATGCCGCCGGCACGGCGGCCTACGCGTCGCGGGCCACGCGCACCATCGATGCGAAGGGCCGCGTGCTGGCGCCGGGCTTCATCGACCTGCACTCGCACTCGGACATGCCGCTCGTGACCGACGGCAATGCGCAGAGCAAGATCCGCCAGGGCGTGACCACCGAGGTGATCGGCGAGTCCGGATCGATTGCGCCGCAGGCCTCCCCTTCCACGAATCAGCCGTGGACCGACTTCGCCGGCTATTTCGGCCAGCTCGAGAAGTCGGGCATCGCGGTGAACCTGATCTCGTACGTGGGCCTCGGCACCGCGCGTGAGCTCGTGGTCGGCAACGACAACCGCGTCGCGACGCCGGACGAGATCAAGAAGATGCAGGACCTGGTAACCGCGTCGATGCAGCAGGGCGCGGCTGGCGTGTCCACGGGCCTCATCTATCCGCCCAATGCCTACGCGTCGCTCGACGAGCTGGTGGCGGTGTCGTCGTCCGCGGCGGCCCTGAACGGACGTTACGCCTCGCACCTGCGCAACGACGGCAAGAAGCTGCGCGAAGGCATCGAGGAAGCGATCGCCATCGGCGAGCGCGCCAAGCTGCCCGTGCATGTGTTCCACATCAAGGTCACGGGCCAGGCGAATTTCGGTCGCATGAAAGAAGTGATCGAGCTCGTGGAGGCCGCGCAGAAGCGTGGCGTGAAGGTGACCGCGGACATCTATCCGTACGTCGCCAGCAGCACCAGCCTCACGGCCACGCTGCCGCAGTGGGTCATGGACGGCGGGCCCGACAAGATGGTGGCGCGCCTCAAGGACCGCGCGACCCGTGCTCGTGTGAAGCGCGACATGCAGGATCCGAACGCCGCGTGGGACAACCGCTACCAGTCGGCCGGCACGTGGGCCAACGTGCAGCTCGCCTCCATCGGCCGCACGCGGGGCGTCGCCACGACGGATGAATCGCCGAACCGCAAGTACGAAGGCATGCGTGTGGCCGATGCCGCGAAGGCCGCCGGCAAGGACCCGTTCGACTTCGTGTTCGACCTGCTGGCCGACACCGGCGGCAGTGTGGGCTGCGTCTACTTCATCATGTCGGAAGACGATGTGAAGCTGGCGATGCAGCAGCCGTGGGTGGCCGTGGGCTCCGACGGCTCGGCGCTGTCGATCGAAGGCCCGCTGCGCGCCGGCGTCCCGCATCCGAGGAACTTCGGCACCTTCCCACGCGTGCTCGGCAAGTACGTGAGAGACGAGAAGGTGATCACGCTGGAAGAGGCCGTCCGCAAGATGACGTCCCTCGCGGCCACCGTGTCGCAACTCACCGACCGCGGCACCATCGCCAAGGACAAGTGGGCCGACCTGGTGATCTTCGACCCGGCCGAAGTGCGCGACACCGCGACCTTCGAGAACCCCTTCAGCTACCCGCAGGGCATCGACACCGTGATCGTGAACGGCCAGGTGGTGCTGGACGAAGGCACCCACACCGGCACGAAGCCCGGCAAGATCCTGCGCCGGCAGTAGCCCTTCCCCGCTGCTGTCGGTGTCGCAGCGCCGCGTCGCCGCGGCATCATGCCCGGCGTCTGCGGCTGGTCTGGCTCCGCACTGCAGAAGAATCGAGCGGTGGCCCAGGCACCCAGGCGGAGCGGGACGTGACAGCCCACCTGGTCAGGCGGGCGCTGCAGGAGTGAGCCCGATACGCGCCCACCTGCCCGGTGGGCCCCCGTCACGCCCCGCCCGCCAGCCCAGGCCGGTCCCGCTCGGGCTGTGGCTTCGCAAGCAGAGCACAGCCGCCGCCGCCAGGCATGACGCCGCGACACCGCGGCTTGTCTGCCCTTGGCGTGTCGTCCGAGACCCGATCACCGCGTTAGGGTGTATGCGCTTTGGTCTCGACAGCGTCCGGTGAGCCGGAGTGCGCCCAACAACAACGGCTTCTCGCCTGAGGATCGAAGCGCGAGAAACCCGGTGCCGGAATTCGCGACCAACTGCACCTCGTCCATCTCAGTAGTGCGCTCGACCGCCCAACGGCAGACTTGCACGACGTCGGTCGCCTTCGCGTTGCAACCGGCAAGGAACTTGACCGCGCTCGCCTCGACCGCGCATGTGCCATCGGGCAGGAACTCGATGCGTGCGACCTGCGACGGAACTGTCTGATGCGTGACACGCCACGATCCGACCAGTTCGCTGGTCTCTAGTCGCTCGACGGGCGCGCAGGCTATGGAGAAGCACGCCTGCACGCTAAGCATCACGAGCGAGCACAGGATTGGGGTCAGATTCCGGTATGGATTCATCGCCCGCCTAACGCTCGCGGTTCAGCCGCGGCGGCTTCATGCCCCGCATGGTGCCACAGCGCCCGACCGTCGTCGGCTGCACCGCTGGCTAGCCCGCCTTTGCATTGCGGGACTTCTTCCAGGCTGAAGTGCAATAGTCGAAGAACGTGATCGAGTTAGCGTGCTTGCGCTCGGCCCCCTTGGGTACTCCATGAGCTGCCAGAAGCGATAGGCACTTGGCTCGTTCTTTCTCTCCTGCGGTTACAGGCCGGACGCCCTTTACATAAAAGCCCTTGGGCCAGTTGACCGCCTTTAGTCTCTGCACCTTACCTTCCTTAAAGGGGATGTCGTAGTCCACCAAGACTCGGTCGAGATCATGAGCCGCCTGCTCCCGCAGCGACTCGATCACCATCGATGCGTGTGGGGTGGCGTTGATGCCTACCCACTCCGCAGCGTCGTACCAAGCCGCTGCATCGGTTACGGCCGCGCCCATGACCGTGTTCGACGCGTCGTCAACGTAGAAGCGACCGATCGACAAAGACCCACGAAACAGAATGCCCTGGGCCAAAGACTCAACAAGAAACCTTCGGAGAAGAACCCCGAACCGCTCGACGTCTGGCAGGGTTGGATCCCTGCCCGTTCGAAGGACGATCAGAATGGTGTCGTTGAAGGTGAAGATCGACACCGCCCCTTCGTCGAGTTGCCCACCCTCTTCTTGGGCGTGAGCCTTGTCTCGAAGAATCTCTAGAACCGCGGCTCGCGATTCCAGGAACCTGGCGATCTCCCGCTCGCCGTACCCCGCTGCCCCGAGGGCATCAAGAATCGCGATCAACCCTCGCTTCTCGTCTAGCACAGTGCCTCTCAGCTGGTCTGGCTAACGGCGCCGCATCAGCCGCGGCGCCCAAGTGCCCGCATGATGCCACAGACGCCGGGCGCCGTCGGCTGCATGCGCATGTTAGGCAGCCGATGCACTTGGCTTTCGGGTGTAGTGCTTGTCGAACTCGGCTAGGACTGTGGGGCTGTAGAAGTCTTTCCGCCCGCTCTTGGGGTTATCCGGGTCCAGGAACCGAGGGCGCACGTATTTTGGGTCGGCCAAGAGGGGCTTCTTGATTGCACTGAACTTGCTGTTTACCTTGAAGTCTACATACCGCTTCTTGAGCTGATCAATGAGCTGTTGGTACGTCCACTTGTAGATCTTCTTGAAGTCATCTTCCGTCAGGGCGACCTGAGGGGCAGTCGGATCGTCCGTGATCGAGACGGCCAGCGCAGCTGTTGACGTGGTGCGCTTGAAAGACAGGTTTACCTCGAGCGTCACGTTGAAGGCACTGGCGGCACCTTGTGCCCCGGAACTCGCCAACTGCGCCAGAAAGGAGATCAGCTTCGACTCGTCTCTGGAAAGGTCCAAGCCCGCGGCCGTATCTGGTGCGTCAACGAAGCCAATCGGCATCAAGAAGAAGTGACGACCAGAGAGGTCGTGCTGGAACCACTGCCGAGCCAGCTCGACGAAGTTCCGAACAGCCGCCGCGAGTACCTGTTTCGCGAGCTGTGGGCTCGCGACGACAAAGTGAACCGCGTTGTCGCGAATCTCGACGAGTGCCTCTAGATTGCTCTTGATTCGGCTGTCTACACGGACGGCGGTCTTGTTCTCAAGCTCCGTGATTGTCTTCCACAGGCTGTGAGTCGTTGGCGTGCCCGAACGATTTCGCTTCAGATATTTCTTCGACGACGGCTCGCCTGCCTTGGTCGTTCGCGGCTCGAAGCTGTGCAAGCACCGCAACTTGTTCGAATGCTCTGCAAGCAGTTTTGCCTTGAGCAGTAGCTCCCACGCGTTGAGCGCAAGGATCGAGAACGTTTCTTCGCGGTACGCAAACGTCGGGCGGTTGTAGACCTCGATCGCAGACAGCAGCGCCGCATCGGCTTTTTGGAGGAGTCGAACGGATCGCGCAATCTGAGCCATTGGTCGCCTGAAGGTGCCGGACTGTCTAACAATGATTAAACAGGTCTGCCTAATCCGTGGCTTCCCGTCGTTCCGAGCAGTGTAGCGCTCGATGCTTTCAGGTCGAGCTCAAACGGGCCTCGATCTCGCTCAGTTTGGCGATCGCGTGGGCTTCGGTTCACCCGTCGTCGCAGCTGCGTAAACCCGCGAGGCCTGCGGTCGAGCCGCGGCGGCGCGGCATCGTGCCTCGGGTCCGCGGCTGTGCTCTGCTTGCGAAGCTCCCACCCGAGCGGAACCGGCCCGGGCTGGCGGGCGGGGCGTGACGGGCGCCCACGAGTCAGGTAGGCGCGGAACGGGTTCGCTCCTGGAGCGCCTGCCTGACGACGTGGGCTGTCGCGCACCGCTCCGCCTGGGTGCCTGGGCCACCGCTCGAGGCTTTGGCGCGGCGGAGCCAGACCAGCCGCAGACCCGGGGCATGATGTCGCGGCGGCGCGTCGGCCCACAGCGTGCCAAAGCGCTCAGAGCGGGGTCCCTACGGGCGGGGCGACGCTTGTTCATATAATTCCGCCACCCCTGTATGTCGTTGACGCCCGGCACACGGCTCCACGCCTACGAGATCACTGCGGCCATCGGGGCGGGAGGCATGGGGCAGGTGTATCGCGCCCGCGATTCGCGGCTCGGCCGCGATGTCGCCATCAAGGTGCTGCCGTCCGATGTGGCGATCGACGCCGACCGGCTTGCTCGGTTCGAGCGTGAAGCGCAGATCCTCGCCACGCTGAACCATCCCAACATCGCGACGATCTACGGGATCGAGGACGCCGGCGGCGTCCCGGCGCTGGTGATGGAGCTGGTGGAGGGCCCGACGCTGGCCGACACCATCGCCACGGGTCCGATCCCGATGCGCGACGCGTTGCCGATCGCCAGGCAGATCGCCGAAGCGCTCGAGACCGCGCACGAGCAGGGCATCATCCACCGCGATCTGAAGCCGGCCAACATCAAGGTGCGGCCCGACGGCACCGTGAAGGTGCTGGACTTCGGCCTGGCCAAGGTGTTCGATCCCGCCGCGCTGCATAGCGGCAGCGCCACGAACTCGCCGACGATCTCGGTGCACGCGACGCAGGCCGGCGTCATCCTGGGCACGGCCGCGTACATGGCGCCGGAACAAGCGCGCGGGAAACTGGTCGATCGCCGCGCGGATCTGTGGGCGTATGGCGTCGTCCTCTACGAAATGCTCTGCGGCGGACGTCTCTTCCGCGGCGAGGAGATCACCGACACGCTGGCGCTCGTCCTGACGAAGGAGCCCGACTGGACGGCGCTGCCACCGGACACGCCGGAGCCGATCCGGCGGCTGCTGCGACGCTGCCTCGACAAGGACCCCAAGCGACGTCTGGCATCGGCGGCCGACGCACGCATCGAGATCGACGAGGCGTTGCGCGAGCCGGCCGGACCTGGCTCCCAACCATTGCCGCGTGACGTCCGCTCCGTGCGGCAGTGGCAAGCGATCGCTGCCGTCGTCACGCTGGTCGCTCTCGGCCTTGCGGCGTGGCTGTTCCGGCCGAGCGCGCAGCCACCAGCCACCCGCGTCGAGGTCTCGCCGCCCGAGGGCGTTACGCGCAGCGACTCGGCGTCGGTGTCTCCCGACGGCCGCAGGATGATTCTCTCCACGGCATCACCCGGTGGACTCTGGCTGCGCGATCTCGGGTCCGTCGACTGGCGTCTCCTGCCGGGCACCGAAGGGGGCGAGAGCCCGTTCTGGTCACCCGACGGCCGCTACGTGGCCTTCGCGGTGGGCAACGAGCTGAAGAAGGTCGACACCAGTGGCGGCCCACCCGAGACGCTCTGCACCGTGCCGGCGAGCCTGATGGGCTCCGGCACGTGGAATCGCGACGGCGTGATCGTCTTCGGCAGCTGGGGCGGCGGCTCCGGCGGCCCGCTGTGGAAAGTGTCGCAGGCCGGCGGCACCGCCACCGCCGTGACCGAGGTCGACGTCGCAAGGGGCGAGCTGTATCACACGTGGCCGACGTTCCTGGACGACGGCACGCGGTTTCTCTACTTCCGTTCCGGACCTCCGGAGATCGCCGGCATCTATGCGGGGGCGCTCGACACCGCGCCCGCTGGCCAGTCGCAGACACGGATTCTCGCCACCCCGCTGACGGCCAGCTACGCCAACGGGCACCTGTTCTTCATGCGCGCGACGACGCTGATGGCGCAGCCGTTCGACCAGCAGCGGCTCGAGCTCAGGGGCGCGCCGGTGCCGATCGCCGACGCGGTCCAGACCACGTGGTACGGCACGGAGGTCGTCTCGATCTCGCCGGGTGGCACGCTGGCGTACGCCACCGCACCTGCTGTCGATAGCCGGCAACTGACGTGGGTCGATCGTCAGGGGACGACGACGGGGACGGTGGGCCCGCCGGGTGCGGACGGCGCGATCAGCGTGTCCCCGGACGGCAGGCGCGCGGTGGTGCGTGACGCGGACTATGGCGTGCCCGGCGACCTGTGGACCATCGAGGTCGCCGACGGCCGGCGCACGCGTCTCACCTTCCGCCGCAGCAACTATTCGCCCGGCGTGTGGTCGCCCGACGGCACACACATCGCCTACGCCGGCGGAAGCCTCGGCGACACGGTGTATGTGAAGGCCTCGTCCGGCACCGGCGAAGCCATCGAGCTGCTGAAGGCGCCAGGCACGCGGCATTTCGTGACGAGCTGGTCACGCGACGGACGCTTCCTGCTGTATCACACCGAGAACGCGCCGAAGACCGGCTACGACGTGTGGGCCCTGCCGCTCGAGGGTGAGCGGAAGCCAGTGCTGCTGCTGGGCGACGGCTTCAACGAGTGGGCGGCGCGGTTCTCACCGGACGGGCGCTGGGTCGTCTACGCGTCGACCGAAACCGGTGATGCGGACCTCTTCGTGCGCCCCTTCACTGTCTCCGCATCTGGCACGCCGGCTCCTGGCGAGGGCAAGTGGCAACTCTCCAGGGGCACCGGGAACTGGCCGGTGTGGCGCGCCGATCGCGAGATCCTCTTCAGCGCTGGCCTACCGTGGATTGCCGGCTCGGCCGCCATGGCGGTGACCGTGAATGCGACCGGGACGGCCTTCGAGAGCGGCATCCCGCGGCGGCTGTTCGCGTCCAGCGGCGGCGGCGCCTGGGACGTCACGGCGGACGGGCAGCGGTTCCTGACGACCGTGCCGCAAGGCCAGCGCGCGTCGGCTCCCGCGTCGATCAGCGTGATCCTGAACTGGCCCGAGCTGTTGAAGAATTGATGTGTAGGGCGAGCGCACCCTGCGCCCGGCTGCAGAGGGCGAAGCCTCATGCTGTTGCGCCGCACGATTGTTCATTGGACTGGTCATGCACCTCACCGCGCAGGCACAGCCGCCCCCGCTCCTTCAAGTCGTCCGCGAGCCGCTGAAGCCAGGCGCTGATGCCGCGTTTGGCGCGATCGAAGAGGAGCGGGCCCGCCTGTCGGCCACACTCGGCTGCCCGCATCCTTACCTCGCCGCTGAAACAGTGACTGGGTCGAAGGAAGTCTGGTGGTTCAACGGCTATGAGTCAGAGACGCAGCGCCAACAGGTGTACGACGCCTACGCGAAGAACACCCCGCTCATGGCCGCGTTCGAGAAGAGCGCCAAGCCGAAAGCCGAACTGACGCTGCGGTCGATAGAGGCGTTCGCAAGCTATCGATCGAATCGAAGCGACGGCCCACCGTGGACGCTTGGCCAGGGCCGCTACCTCGTGATCACGAGACGCGAGTCCGCCGCACGACTCGTCGGCACGGTCTTCGAAAGCGCCGAAGGCGTCGTCTTCGTGATCCGCTCGGCCCGAACGCGCGAAGACGCAGAGGCGATGAGAGCTTCGTCAGGCCCGGAGACGACCGTCCTTGCGGTCCGCCCGTCGTGGAGCTTCCCAGCGGCAGACTGGATCGCCGCCGATCCGGAGTTCTGGCGCCCTCGTCGCTGACAGCTTGCCGGCACTCGAGCAGGCACTCGGTGCCGTGCGCATCGGCCTCGCTCACGCGTCAGGAGGTCGCCGAATGGAGACATGGTGGTTGGACGGCCGCGAGTAGCGGTAGCCAAGCCACATCGAGACGAGAGCAAGGATCACGAGGATGGCGTCTCCACGCGGCCCGACATCGTTGTAGAAGAGCTTGAGTACGTGACCCAACCCGTGCACGCGTTTGCTCTCGGTCGGCGCTTCGCCGATCGATCTATCGACGACTGAAGGTCGGCGCCGTAGGTATCTGGTGACGCAGACATTCGCGCGGCGGCGCGGCGACGATTCGGTCGAATTGGAAATGAGGGATGGCCGAGACTAGCCGCTAGCCGCTAGACCCTAGCCGCTCGTTAGTTCCGCCAGGGCAGCAAGCGCTCGATCCACGCGAACCGTGTCAGGTCGTTGTAGATCACGGTGACCATGAGCGCCATCAGCAGGACGAAGCCGGCGAAGAGCATCTTCTCTTTCACCGCCAGCGAGAAGTCGCGGCGGGCCACGGCTTCCATGCCCATGATGGCCATGTGGCCGCCGTCGAGCACCGGGATCGGCAGCAGGTTCAGCAGGCCCAGGTTCAGACTGATCGACGCCATCAGCGCGAACAGCTCCACCCAGCCCTGACGCGCGGTCGCGCCAGAGAGCTGCGCGATGCCCACCGGGCCCATGAGCTGCTTCGGTGACGCACGGCCGGTGAAGAGCTCGCCCAGCGTGCGCAGGATGAGTCCGGCGTTCTGCACGTTGCGCTTCACGCTCAGGCCCACGGCCTCGATCGGGCCGGGCTGATACGACACCGTCTCGTTGGTCAGCGTCACGCCGATCATCGCCACGTCACCGCGCTGTTCCGGCACCACGGTGAACGTCTGATCGGTGCCGTTGCGGCGGATGACGATGGTGGTGGGCTGGCCGGCGCGGCTCTTCAGCACGTCGCTGACGTTGCGGGTGTAGACGACGCGCGTGCCCTCGATGCTGCGAATCTCGTCGCCGCGTTGCAGGCCGGCCTTCTCCGCCGGCTCGCCCGGGTTCACCGCGTCGATCAGCGGATAGACGTTCGGCAGCACGCCGATGGTGCCGACCTCGAATGAACTGTCGGCCGGCATCTGCACCTTCGCGGTGGCCGGGCGCACCGTGACGGTGCGCTCGTTGCCGTCGCGGCGCAGCGTGAACTCGACGTCCATGCCGGGCTTGGACGTCACCTGCATGTCGAGCTCTTCCCAGGTCGAGATGCCGCGGCCGTTGATGCGCACGACCTCGTCGCCGGCCTGGAGGCCGGCGGCAGCGGCGGCCGACTCGGCCTGCACCACGCCGATCACGGCCGGCCGGCTCAGGAACGCCAGCACGCGGTCGCCCTGCATCAGCACGACCGCCAGCAGCAGCACGGCCAGGATCATGTTCATCGCCGGGCCGGCGAACAGGATCTGGAAGCGCTGCCACTTCGACTTCGACATGAACTCGTCGCTGGCGCCCTGCGGATTGTCCTCGGGGTTCTCGCCGGCCATCTTCACGTAGCCCCCGAGCGGAATGGCGCTCAGGCAGTACTCCGTGTCGCCGCGCTTGAACGAGAGCAGCTTGGGCCCGAAGCCCAGCGAGAACGTGAGCACGCGCACGCCGTGCCAGCGGGCGAGCAGGAAGTGGCCGAGCTCGTGGACGAACACGAGCACACCGAGCACGAATGCGAAGGCCAGCGGCGTCGTCAGCATCGATCGGTCCTGGCCCTCATTGTACCGTCCGAACCAGCCCGGCCGCATGCGATCGGGCCCAGCTGTCGACGGCGCGCACGGCCGGCAGGGTGTCGACGGGCGCGGCCGTATGGGCGTCCATGGCCCCGCAGATCACCTCGGGGATGGCGGTGAAGCGCAGGCGGCCGTCGAGGAACGCGGCCACGGCCACTTCGTTGGCGGCATTCAGCACGATCGGCAGGCTGCGGTCGGCCTGCAGGGCGCGGAACGCCAGCCGCAGGCAGGGGAAGTCGTCCCACGCCGGCGGCAGGAACTCGAGTGTGCCAGCGCGTGCAAGGTCGAGCGGTGGCACCGGCGTGGTCCAGCGCTCGGGATACGAGAACGCGTACTGGATCGGCAGCCGCATGTCGGTGGTGCCCAGCTGCGCCAGCATCGAGCCGTCGGTGAACTCCACGAGCGAGTGGACGATCGACTGCGGATGCACCACCACGTCGATCGCCGCCGCCTCGACGCCGAACAGCCAGTGCGCCTCGATCACCTCGAGGCCCTTGTTCATCAGCGTCGCCGAGTCGATGGTGATCTTCGGCCCCATCTGCCAGGTGGGATGCTTCAGCGCGTCTTTCGGGGTCACGCCGTCGAGGCTGGCGCGCGACTGGCCGCGGAACGGCCCGCCGGAGGCAGTGAGGATCAGCCGCTTCAGGTGCTGCGCCGGATGCCCGTGCAGGCACTGGTGAATCGCGTTGTGCTCGCTGTCGACCGGCAGGATCGCCACGCCCCTGGCGCGGGCGCGGTCCATCACCAGGCCGCCGGCCATCACCAGCACTTCCTTGTTGGCCAGCGCGATGGTCTTGCCGGCGTCGATGGCGGCGAGCACGGCCTCGAGCGCGGCGG
>CADEDM010000123.1 GCA_902826065.1 uncultured Acidobacteriota bacterium
GGCGTCGGGCGGGGCGCGGGCCCCTTGGGCCGGCGTCGTGCGCTGCTGCGCCAACAGGCCGGGGGCGAACCCGCGGCCACGGCGCGGATGCCCATGGCGCCGTTCGTGCCGCCGGCCGATCCGGCGCTCGACGCCATGGTCGCGTCGTCGCGGCACAGCGACGTGCTGCTGAAGCACGCGAGCCTGGCCGCGCGCGGCGACGACCCGGCCTGGCGCGAGTTCCTCGTCGGCCGCGCCCTGTCGTTCAATCCGCGCGACCTCAACGTGCTGATGGAGACGGCCGCGCAGCTTCAGGCGTCGCGACGCTACGAGGACGCGCTCGCCTACCTGCGGCAGCACGAGCAGCTGGCGCCGGGCGACCATCATGGCCTGGTCGAACAAGGCCGGACGCTGATCGATCTGGGACGGCTCGGCGAGGCGGAGGCCGTGCTGCGGCGCGCGACCGCCGTGCGCGATGCGGCCGCCGAGTACAACCTCGGCGTCGCGCTCGACCGCCAGGACCGCTGGGACGAGGCCCGCCAGCACTACGACGCGGCGCTGGCCATCGACATCTTTCACGTGCGGGCGATGAACAACCTCGGCGTCGGGCTCGATCGCCGTGGCCAGACGCCGGCCGCTCTGGCGCTGTTCGAGCGCGCCAGCCGCATCGATCCCGACGCCACCGATGTGCGCGTCAACATGGGCGCCGCGATGCTGCATGCGAACCGCTTCGCCGACGCCGTCGACGTGCTGCAGGGGGCCCTGGCGGCCAACGGGCGTGACGCCAACGGCTGGAACAACCTCGGCATCGCGCTGGCACGCCTGGGGAATCTCGACCAGGCGCGGACCGCGTTCACGCGTGCGGTCGAGGTCGACCCGCGGCACGCGGACGCACGCAACAATCTCGCCCAGGTCGTCGCCGCGCTCGCGCGCTAGCGGACGCGTCCGCCCCGCCCCACCGTCCGTCCCGCCGAAACGCCGTCAGACGGGTGCGCCGGTGCGGACCCGAGGTATCGTCAGCGGTAATTCATCCACGACCGGCTCGCGCGCTGGGACCCTGACGGTGCGTGCGCGATCCCGGATCGGGTGGTGCCCTGGCCGCCTCGACCGCCGAGGTGTGCCCGCGGGCACGGCCGCCCCGGCCGTCGACACCGCAAGTGCCCCAGGAGAGCCATCAATGGTTCGCACACTCGGGCAGCTCCGCCACCTCGCATTCCTTGCGCTTCTCTGTCTCGCGATCGCCTCGCCAACGGCGCGTGCGGCCGACGAACGCGTGCTCTTCACGGACGCGTTCGACGCCGGCCTCGGCGGCTGGGAGGTGCATGGCACCGACGCCGTGCGCGTCCGCCCGTCGGGCGACGCCGCGCACGGCCATGTCCTGGAACTCACGCCCAACGGCGACGTCCTGGCGCTGATCCGCGGCTCGGAACGCTGGGCCGGCGTGCGTCTCGAGGGCGAGATGCGCTTCCCGACCGACGTCAACAACTACCTGGGGCTGGCCTGGGGCGCGGCCAGGACCGGTGCGCGCTGGGACTTCGGCCTGATCTACGTCAAGGGCAACGACGGCTACCTGCAGCTCAACCCGCATCGCGACTTCAACGTGTCGCGGCTGCTCTACCCGGAGTTCCGCACCACCCTGCGGGGACCGTCGGCGGTCGAGACCGGGGTCTGGCAGCGCTTCGCCATCGAGGTGGTGGGCGCCGACGTGCATGTCTACGTCGGCGCCACGACGACGCCGCAGATGACCTACCGCGACGACGAGCGTCGCGAGGGGCGACTGGGCTTGCAGCCGCGATCGATCGGTGGCGCGGTGTGGGTCGACAACGTGACCGTCCGCGCGATCGACCGTCTGTCGTACGGCGGCCCGGCCGTGCCCGAGGTGCGCTATGCGCCCGACGGGCTGGTGACGGCGTGGCAGATCGCCGGCCCGTTCACCGAGACGCGCGACGACGTGGCCCGCCGGCCGGGGGCCGGCGTGGCGTGGCGGCCGGTCGCGACCGACGCACGAGGCGCCGTCGTGACCGGACGCGACGTCGACACGCATGGCCCGCGCACGGTGGCCTACTACCGCGTGCACCTGCCGCCCACCGCGTCGGCCCTCGTGTTCGCGACCATCGACGATCTCACCGTCTGGGTGAACGGCCACTTCGAGATGTTCGTCCCCAGGCAGGACGCGGCCTGGCACGACGTGCACGTCAACGCCGCCCACGTCGGGTTTCCACTGGCACTGCCGCCATCCGCCAACGGTCATGACGTCGTGGTGCGGGTCCGCGGCGGCGCCTACGCGTCGGGCGGGTTCTTCGCGCGCGCCGTCCCGCGCGCACCTGCGCCCGCAGGCTCACCGGCACTGGCGCCGGACACGACGGCGACGCAGGCCGTGCCGCTGCCGGTGCCGGAGTCGCTCGATGGCGTGGCGGCGACGACGGTGACGCACGAGGGCCGGTCGGCGCTGCGACTGATCGAAGTCGACGCCAGGCGCCGTGGCGGCCTGGCCCTGCTGTCCGGGCCGGCGTTCACCAACGGCACGATCACGCTCGACGTCGCCGGACGCCGCGGACCGCATGCCGTGCCCGACGACCGCGGGTTCATCGGCGTGGCTTTCCGCGTGCGCCCTGGCGCCAGCGCCTACGAGTACGTCTACATCCGTCCCGACAACGGCCGCGCCGCCGACCAGGTGCGGCGCAATCACGCGACGCAGTACGCGTCGTTTCCCGGCTACGATTTCGATCGCTTCCGGAAGGAATCGCCCGAGCGCTACGAGTCGTACGCCGACATGGTGTCCGGCGCCTGGACCCGGCTGCGCATCGAGGTCGAGGGCACGGCGATGCGGCTGTTCGTCGGCGACGCGAGTCAGCCGGCGCTGGTCGTGTCCGACCTGAAGCAGGGCGTCGCCAGCGGCCGGATCGCGCTGTGGATTGGCCCGGGCACGGAAGGATTCTTCCGCGACGTGTCGATCGAGCCGCGGTAGACCGAGCCCGCGCTCACGCGGCGAGCAGTCGGGCGGCGAGGTCGGCGTAGAGATCCACGGCGCGCTCCAGATCGGCGATCGTGACGTGCTCGTGGTCCGTGTGCGCCACGTGGATCGTGCCCGGCCCGAGCAGCAGCGGCGTGCCCCACTTCGACAGGAACGGCACGTCGCTGAAGTAGGCGAAGACCTCGGTGTCGAAGCCGGGGACCGTGTGCAGGCGCACCGCCGGCAGCTCGAGGATCTCCTGCACCTCGACGCGGCCGGCGACCACGCGCTGCAGTTCGGCGCGCAGGGCGTCGTGGGCGCCGACGGTGCGGAAGAAGACCTCGGCCTCGGCGCTGGGCGGGATCACGTTCGGCGCGACGCCGCCGCTGATGAGGCCGACGGTGTAGTGGGTGCGGCCCAGCTCGGGATCGGCCGGCCAGTCGCCATCGCGCAGGTCGCGGAGGACGTCGAGCAGCTTCTCGATCGCCGACTCGCCGAGCTGCGGATAGCCGGAGTGCGCCGCCTTGCCACGAGCGCTTAGGCGCACGCGGAAGCAGCCGCGCGTGGCGAGACCGAGCTTCAGCTCGGTCGGCTCGCCGTTGATCAGGAACCTCGCCTGCGAGGCGATGGTGTTGGCGGCCTTGGCGCCGTCGCTGCCGCGTTCCTCACCGGCCACGAACACCAGGCCGATGCGGGTCTCGCCCTGCGCCCGCAGGCGCTCCGCTGCCGCCACCTGCGCCGCCAGGATGCCCTTGGCATCGCAGGCGCCACGGCCATGCAGCACGCCGCCCTCGACCCGGCTCGGGAAGAACGGCGGCACGCAGTCGAAGTGCGTCGAGAAGACGAGCGCCGGCTCGCCGACGCCGGCGATGACGTTGATGCGATCACCGGCCACCGGCTGCTCGAGCACCGAGTAGCCGCGGTCGCGCAGGTAGCCGGCGAGCACGCGGCCCACCGCGCCCTCCTGCCCGGTCGTCGACTCGATGTCGATGAGCGTGCGCGCCAGCCCGACGACGTCTACCGGATCCATTGCTCGAGCTCCGTGCGGGTGTCGGTCTTGTCGTCGCGGTACTTGACGATCACGGGCGTCGCCAGCGACAGGCCCCAATCCTTGCCGGCGCCGACGGTGACGTGGCGCGCGCCCGGCACGACCACGGCGCCTTCCGGGATCACCAGCGGCTGGCCGGCCTCGGGCTTGAGGATGCGGCCGTTCGGCAGGTCGTAGACCGGCGTCGAGCCGGTGAGCACGGTGCCGGCCGCGATGACGGCGCGGCGCTTCACGATGGCGCCTTCGTAGAGGCCGGTGTTGCCGCCCACGAGCGCCTCGTCCTCGACGATCACCGGCATGGCGCCCACCGGCTCGATCACGCCGCCGATCTGCGCGCCGGCGCTGAGGTGCACGCGGGCGCCGATCTGCGCGCACGAGCCGACCAGGGCATGCGAGTCGACCAGCGTGCCTTCGCCGACGTAGGCGCCGACGTTGATGTACATCGGCGGCATGCAGATGACGCCCTTGGCGAGGTACGCGCCTTCGCGCACCGCCGATCCGCCGGGCACGATACGCACCCCGGCGTGCGTGCCGGGGCGCTTCAGGGGCATCGTGTCCTTGTCGTAGAACGGCAGCCCGCCCGTGGACATGTCGGCGAGATCGCCGAACCGGAAGCCGAGCAGGATGCCCTGCTTCACCCAGGTGTTCACGCGCCAGCCGGTGGGCGATGCGGCGTCGGGTTCAGCCGAGCGCACGTCGCCGGCGCCGAGCCGCTCCTGCAACTGGCGGAACGCCTCGCGCGCCTCGCCCCTGTCGGCGCCCGCCCCCGCGGCGAACAGCGCCTCGATCGTCTCCTGCAACGTCATCCCGGGTCCTTCCTACGCTGCAGCGGACGCGCCGATGGGCAGCCCCAGCTCACGCATCACCGACAGCACCTTGTCGCGCGACGACTGGCGCGGCGGCACCATCGGCAGGCGGAACGCTTCCTGGCACAGGCCCATCGTGGCCATCGAGAACTTCACCGGGCCGGGGCTCGACTCGCAGAAGTTCACCTGCATCAGGCCGAGGACCCGCTGGTGGATGCGACGGGCGGCCGCGAAGTCGCCGCGCTCGGCGGCCTCGACCATGTCGGCCATCTCGCGCGGGATCTGGTTGGAGCAGACGGAGATGATGCCGCGCCCGCCGATGGCCATGAGCGGCACCGTCACGGCGTCGTCGCCCGACAGCACGAGGAAGTCGTCGGGCACGGCGCGGACGATGTCGGCCATCTGCGACATGTTGCCCGAGGCCTCCTTCACCCCGACGATGGAGGGAATCGTGGCCAGCTTCGCCAGCGTCGGCGCATCGACGTTGCAGCCGGTGCGGCCCGGCACGTTGTAGACGATGATGGGCAGCGGGGTCGCATCGGCGATCACGCCGTAGTGCGCGTAGAGGCCCTCGGGCGTCGGGCGGTTGTAGTACGGCGTGACCGACAACAGGCCGTCGGCGCCGGCCGCCTGCATCTCCTTGGCGGCGTGCGCGACCTCGTGCGTGTCGTAACCGCCGGCGCCGGCCAGCACCGGCACCGCGCCCTTGGCTTCGTCGACGACGATCTCGACGACCTTCCTTCGCTCCGCGGCGGTGAGGGTCGGCACTTCGCCGGTGGTGCCGCACGGCACCAGGAAGTGCGTCCCGAGATCGATCTGCCGACGCGCCAGACGCCGCACCGCGGCTTCGTCGAGCGCGCCGCTGGTCATGAACGGGGTGATCAGGGCCGTGCCGACGCCGGTGAACTTGGTACGCATGTCAGTCTCCACTACTCGTCAGGAAATCGCGCATCGAGAACCAGCCGCGCCGGCCCACCAGCCAGCGGGCCGCTTCGAGCGCGCCGCGCGCGAAGACGCCGCGGTCGCGCACGGTATGGGTCAGGGTCACCGTCTCCGACGGACCGTCGAAGCCGATGGTGTGGGTGCCCGGGATGCTGCCGGCGCGCGTGGCCGCGACGTCGACGTGATGCGGATAGCCGGCCTGCTGCATCGCGTTCAGCAGCATGAGCGCGGTGCCCGAGGGGGCATCCTTCTTCGCGGCGTGGTGCAGTTCGTGGATCCACGCGCCGAATCCGGCATGGGGACCGAAGCGCCGCGCCGACTCCTCGGCGAGCAGCGCGAAGAGGTTCATGCCCAGCGAGAAGTTGGCGGCGGCCAGCACGCCAGTGCCGGCGCGGGTGACGACATCGCGCAGCGCCGGCTCGTGCGCCTGCCAGCCCGTGGTGCCGATGACGACGTTGATGCCGCGTCCGGCCAGCAGGGGCAGATTCGAGGGGACGGCCTCGGGCAGGGTGAAGTCGATGGCCACGTCGACCCGCCCATGATCGGCGCCCAGCGCGGCGGGGTTCTCGTCGGTCACGACGCCGGCGATCTCGCACCCGTACTCGGGCGCCAGGCTCTCGACGAGCCGGCCCATGCGCCCGTGCCCGACCAGCAGCAGCCGCGTCATGCGCGCCCGCCCGTGGTGGCCGTGGCGAAGAAGGCGTCGTGCAGGCGGCCCAGCACCAGCGGGACGTCGGTCTCGCGGATCACGAAGGTGATGTTACGCCGGGACGCGGCCTGCGACAGCAGCTTGACCGGCACGTCGCCGACGGCGTCGAACACGCGGGCGACGAGCCGCGGCTCTTCGTGGAGCCCCTCGCCCACCGCGCAGACGATCGCCATGTCCTGTTCCAACTCGACCTCGGCGAACTCCGACAGCGTCTCGACGATGGCGGGCAGGCGGCGGCGGTCGTCGACCGTCACCGACACGCTCACCTCCGACGTGGTCACGACGTCCACGGCCGTCTTGTGCCGCTCGAACGCCTCGAACAGGCGGCGCAGGAACCCGTGCGCCATCAGCATGCGCGTCGACGTGATGTTCACCACCGTCACGTGCTTCTTCGAGGCCAGCGCCGTGAGCGCCAGGTCGCTCGGCGGGCGCTCGGACGTGATGAGCGTGCCGGGCGCCTCGGCCCGCTTTGAGTTGAGGATGCGCACCGGGATGTCGAGCGCCACGGCGGGCTGGATGGTGGCGGGGTGCAGCACCTTCGCGCCGAAGTAGGCCAGCTCCGAGGCTTCGCCGAATGACAGGTGCGGCACGACGCGCGGACTGGCGACGACGCGCGGATCGGCCGTGAGCATGCCGTCGACATCGGTCCAGATCTGAATCTCGGCCGCACGCAGGCACGAGCCGACGATGGCTCCGGAGAAATCGGACCCGCCGCGGCCCAGCGTGGTCGTCACGCCGGCCGCGGTCGCCCCGACGAATCCACCCAGCACCGGCACGGCGCCGGCCGCCAGCAGCGGACGCACCGCGGCCTCGAGCGCCGCCGTGGTCTCGGGGAATTGCGGCGCCGCGGCCTGATGCTCACCGTCGGTCACCACGACATCGCGCGCGTCGACCCAGGCGCCGTGCAGGCCTCTGGTCGCGAGGGCGGCGGCGACGATGCGGCTGCTCACCACCTCCCCGGTCGCGGCGATGGTGTCGAGCCACCGCGGGGAGACCTCGCGCAACACGCCGAGCGCGCCGACGATGCGCTCGAGCTCGTCGAACTCACGATCGATGTCGGCCCGGGCGGCGGCGCGCAGGGCATCATCGGTGATGACGTCGGCCACCGTCATGTGGCGCGCGCGCAACTCGCGCAGGGTCTGCAGCGCCTTGTCGCCGTGGCCGGCGCCCGCTTCGGCGGCCACCGCCAGCAGCCGGTCGGTCACACCCGACAGCGCCGACACCACCACCACCGGCCCCGGCGCGGCGTCGCCCGCCGCCACGTCGCGCTCACGCTGCCGCGCGACGATCGCCATCAACCGCTCGATGGCGGCCTGATCCGCCACCGAGGTACCGCCGAACTTCATCACCACCATACGTGTCTCGCTCGCTTCGCTCGCTCGCTGTAGGGACCAGGGACTTGGGACCAGGGAAGCGCCTGTTTCTTCCCTGGTCCCTGGTCCCTGGTCCCTGGTCCCTTAGTCCCTACAAGTGTCTACGCCAGCCCCTCGGCCACCATCAGCTCGGCATTCAGAATCGCGGCGCCGGCGGCGCCGCGCACGACGTTGTGGGCCAGGGCGACGAACTTCACGTGGAAGACCGGGCACTCGCGGATGCGGCCCACGCTGACCGTCATGCCATCGCCGCGCTCGGCATCGAGCCGCGGTTGCGGGCGGTTCGGTTCGCGCATGACCTCGATGGCCGGCACGGGCGCACTGGGCAGGCCCAGCGCCTGCGGGCGGCCGGAGAACGCGCGCATCGCGTCGGCCACCGTCTCCGGCGTGACGCGCTCGCGGAACTCCACCGAGACCGTCATGGTGTGGCCGTCGAGCACGGGCACGCGGTTGGTGTGCGCGCTGATGACCACGGGGTGCGGAGTGCGGCCGCCGTCGGTGCCGAGGATCTTCTGCGCCTCGCTCTGCATCTTCTCTTCCTCGCCGCCGATGAACGGCACGACGTTGCCGAGGATATCGAGCGACGGAACGCCGGGATATCCGGCGCCCGAGACCGCCTGCATCGTGCTGACGACGACCCGGGTCAGGCCGAACTGGCGCAATGGCGCCAGCGCGGAGGCCAGCACCACGGTGGAGCAATTGGGATTGGTGACGATGAGCCCAGACCAGCCCTTCACGCGGCGCTGCTCGTCGAGCACCGCCAGGTGATCGGCGTTGACCTCGGGGATGAGGAGCGGCACCAGCGGGTCCATGCGGTAGTTGCGGGCATTGCTGACCACGACGTGCCCGGCCGCCGCGAAGGCGCCTTCCACCTCGCCGGCGACCGAGGCATCGAGGCCCGAGAACAGGATCTTCGGCGCGCTGCCGGGTACGCATGCATGCACCGTGCGGCCGGCGGCCGCCTCGGGCATGGGTGCCGCGAGCCGCCACGGCGCGGCATCGCGATAGGCCTTCCCTTCGGACCGCTCGCTGGCGGCCAGCCACACCGGCTTGAACCACGGGTGCCGCGAGAGCCGCGAGACGAAGTGTTGCCCCACCACCCCGGTGGCGCCGAGGACGCCGACGTCGATCGACCGCTGCTGCATGACTGCTGTCCCTCTGTCCTTTCGACTGCTGAAAAATGCCCTGAAAACACGAAACCCGCCGAGCGCGAGCGCTGGCGGGTTGCTGGGTGACCGAGAGTGGACGAGTGTCCGAGTCTAGGCGCGCACCTGGCCCTCCGCCGCGAGTCGCTTTCGCGTCGCACGCTTTCGAGCCGCGGAGAGTGCCATGACCGTCATCGGTGCGAAGAAGTATAGGGGGCCGGCTCCGCGGTGGTCAAGAGCTTCCGCGTCAGCACGACATGACCGGCGAGCGCCACCATGACCAGCACGGCTGGCAACCACACGTACGGCAGATGCAGCACCCAGGTGTTCACGTGCCGTGGGTCGTCGCCGAAGGCGCGCACCATTGGTGACGTCGCCACCGCGATCGCCGCGATCACGGCCAGGCACCACAGGCCCCAGAGGTTCCAGGCCCAGATGACCGCCCGTGGCACACGCACGCCTTCCTGAAGTGCCAGCCCCAGCGCCAGTGCCAGGCCCCCGGTGACGATGTCGAAGTTGTAGCCGCCGTACGACAACTCGGGCGGCATGATGCCGATCTCCCCCGCTCGATGCATGACGCCTTCGAGGGGCAGCCGAAAGACCTGCAGTTCGACGAGCGTCGTCAGGGGCACGGCGGCCGCGAGCGCGCGCCCGATCGGCGACAAGCCGACGCCGATGGCGAGAGCCAGTACGCCGGCAATCAGCAGGGCGGCCGGTGGTGGACGAAGGTCCAGGCGCGACAGCACGCCCGTGGCCGCCAGCGTGCCGGTGAGGAGCATCCACGCCCCGATGACGATCGTGGCCCGCGTCGCCGTCGCCGGCAGGTACCGGTGCCATATCCACATCACCCCGCCGCTGACGGCGAGGGCGATGACGGCGATGCCCACGGCCGAGACCGCGTCGAACGTCGGTGGCGGATACGGCGGCGGGGGCATGAACCGCACGCGTCAGGCCGCGAGTTCCTTGTTGGCGGTGTCGGGAATGCCGATCCACGCCAGCGCGGCGAGGAAGAACGCCACCCCGGTGATGGCGAACGCCACCCCGAAGCCGCGGGTTCCCGCCATCGAGCCGACGACGAACGGGGCCGCGGCGCTGGCGATGCGGCCCACGTTGTAGCCGACGCCGGCGGCGGTGGCCCGAATCGACGTCGGGTAGAGCTCGGCGATCACGGCGCCGAAGCCGCTGTAGTAGCCGGTGCCGAAGAACGCCACGAACGGACCGAGCACGAGCAGCATCGATGGCTCGCGCAGGTTGCCGTAGAGCGGCAGCAGCACGCTGGCCATCAGCACGAACGCCACGTAGGCGCGCTTGCGGCCCACGGCGTCGGCGATGTAGCCGAAGCTCACGTAGCCCAGCCACATCCCGACTTGCATCGCGATCACGAACCACGACATCGCCGCCGCGGTCAGGCCGACGCCGCCGCGCTCCGGCGGCAGGTTGAGATAGGCCGGCACCCACAGGTTCAAGCCCCACCAGCCGAAGAGACAGCAGGCGTTCATGAGGATGATGAACACGGTGGTGCGCGCCCGCGCCGGCGTGAACAACTCGCCGATGCGGCCGCGGGACGCATCGCTGGTGCGCCGCCACATCTCGGGTTCCTCCACCTTGCGGCGGATCCAGAGCGTGAAGAGCGCCGGCAGCACGCCGACGAAGAACACGCCGCGCCAACCCCACAGCGGCATGATCACCAGGTTGACCGCCGCGGCCAGCCCGTAGCCGATCGCCCACGAACTCTGCACGAAGGCCAGCGCCTTGCCGCGATGCTTCGCCGGGAATGTCTCGGACACCAGGGCCACGCCCGTCGCCCATTCCCCACCCATGCCGAAGCCGAGCAGGATGCGGAAGACGGCGAGCTGCGCCACGTTCTGCACCAGGCCGCACGCCGCCGTGAACACCGAGTAGATGATCACCGCGGCCATCAGGGCGCGCTTGCGGCCGATGCGATCGGCGAGCACGCCGAAGACGACGCCGCCGGCGGCCGCCGAGAGCAGCGTGAGCGCGCCGAGCTGTCCGGCGACCGTGGTGGAGAGCTGCAGCGTCGGATCCTGAATCAGCGCCGCCAGCACCAGCGAGTAGAGCATCACGTCGAACGAGTCGAGCATCCAGCCCAGCGACGCGGCGACGAAGGCGTGGTGGGCGCGCTGATCGGCGGCGCGCCACCAGGCGAAGACGCCGGTGTCGTCGGCGAGCGTCGGAACGGTGGTGACGGCAGACGGGCTGGCGCTCATGCGGACCTCGAGCCGGCCGGGTGCGGCGCAGCGGCCACACAGTACCACCAGCGCCCGGCGGGCGCAGCGGCGAAATCGCCAGCGCGACACCGTGTCGGCAGGCGCCGTCGCGGCGTCAACACCGGCGGCAAAAGGCGACACAATGTGCCGGGAGCTCCACCCATGACGTCACGACAGACGACTGTGGCCGTTGCCACGCTGCTCGTCGCCACGGCGACCGCAGCGGCCGGCCAGACCACGCTGCATGCGCAGCTCATCGGACACTGGCGGCTGGTGAGCGTCGAGGCGCACGTCGAGGGCCGGGCGCCACAGCCGAGCCTCGGCCCGTCGCCCGTAGGCCTGCTGTCGTACACGCCAGACGGGCACATGCTCGCGCACCTGACGCTGGCGGCGCGACCGGCGGTGCGTGCCACCGACGCGGCGCCCGAGCAGTTGAAGACGCTCGCTCGTTACACCGCGTACTTCGGCACGTTCACCGTGGACGAGACCGCGCGCACCGTGACGCATCATCGCGACGGCGCCTTCACCGCCGGCGAACGCGACTTCGTGCGCCACGTCGCGTTGACGGGCACGCGCCTGGTCCTCACCACGCCGGTCACCGTGGTGGATGGACAGCGGCGTCACGCAGCCATCACCTGGGAACGCCTGCCGGCGGCGCCGACCGCATCCGGTTTCGACCCCGCCGCACGCCAGGCCGTGGCCGGCACCTGGGAACTGGTGGATCACCGCACGATTCTCGCCAACGGCGACGTGCGCCACGCCTTCGGCCCGATGCCGCGTGGGCTGTTCGTCTTCCATCCCGACGGCCACACCACGGTGCAGATTCTCGATCCGGCGCGGCGCCAGGTGCCGATCGACACCGCGACCGCCGACGAGTTGCGGGCGCTGACGCGCAGCTACCTCGCCTACTTCGGCCGCTACGACGTCGATCCGAAGACCAAGACCATCGTCGTGCACACCACCGCCGACCTGAATCCGGCCAACAGCGGCGTCGATCAGGTCCGGTTCTACACGATTGACGGCGACCAGATGGTGCTGCAGCCGCCGCCGCAGGCCGTGACGGGCGGCCAGCAGGTGTCGCGCATCACGTGGCGGCGCGTGCCGTGAACGGCCGGCTGGCCACCGCGCTGACGGCGATCGCCACGCTCGCCGTCGCCGGTTGCGATCGCGCCTACGAAGGCGGCGGCGACCTGCGCGCCCAGCGCGTCGTCCTCGAGCGCGAGGTCGAGGGCCTGCGGCCGATCGTGCAGCGGCTCGAGCGTGGCGAGCCGCTGCTGCCCGCGGACGACGTCGCGGTGGCGGTCGACGAAGCCCTGGTCCGAGAGCTGCTGCTCGCGCAGTTGCCGTTCGAGACGGACGTCGATCGCTTCCACGTGCAGCTCACCGACGTCGACGTGCAGTTCCGGGGTAGTCCGACGCTGCAGTTGCGCGGCCGGCTCCAGGTGCGCGATCAGCCCGACGTCACCGCGGCCGTCACGCTGTTCGGCGCGCTCGACGACGTCCGCATCGACGCGACGTCGTCGCGGCTGCGGGCGACGGTGGTCGCCGACCATCTCACCGTCGCCGAGGCCACCGGCCTGGCCGGGTATCTGAGCGGCGCGACGCTCGACGAGATGTCGCGTGCGGTGCGCCTGGCCATGCAGGACCGCCTGCCGCAGCTCAGTATTCCCGTCTCCGTGCGCCAGGAACTCGACCTGCCCGCGGTCACCGACGGACCGGTGCGCCTGGCGGCGGCGCGCCTGCCGCTGGACGTCGCCGTGTCGCAGGTCGTGACCACGGCCGGCCGGCTGTGGATCTCGATTCGGATCACGCCCGGCGACCTCGGGCCGCCGCCGGCGGCGAGTGGGAGCGCGCGATGAATCGCACGCGCGTGCTGATCGCCACGGCGACGGTGCTGGCGCTGGCGGTCGCCGGCGTCGTCGGTTTCCAGGTCTATCGCCGCGTCGCGGGTCTCGACCGGCGCGACCGTACGACGCCAGACGAGATTCGCCGGCAGATCGCCGCGCTCGAGACGGAGCGCACGGCGCTGCGCGCGCGGATGGAACCGCTGCTGAAGCAGGACCCGCGCCTGACCGGCATGCCCGAAGCGCCGGTGCGGGTTGCGGTGCCGACGTCGCTGGCGCGCACGCTGATTGCCCGCATGCTCACCGGCCTGGCCGAGCGCGTCACGCTCGACCTGCGCGACATTCGCGTGCGGCGCACCGGCACGATCCGGCGCGTGGTGCGCCTGGGTGACTTCGACCTGACGATCAGCGTGACACGGGTCCGCGCCACGCTCACGCCTGGAACGCCGCAACTGACCTTCGGCGGCAACCGCGTCGCGATGGCGATGCCGGTCACGCTCGGGGGCACGGGCCAGGCCGACGTCGACTTCAGGTGGGACGGCCGCACCCTGGGTGGCGCCGTGTGCGGCGACATGCACGTCACGCAGTCGGTGACCGGCACCGTCGTGCCGCGCACCTACCCCGTGTCCGGCGCCGTACGCCTGACGGCCACCGGCGCGGTGATCGAGGCCCGACCGGAACTGCCACGGCTGCGCGTGCGAGTGAACGTCGCGCCGTCGGCGACATCATGGGCGGCGATGCAGCAGATCCTCGACCAGAAACGAGGGCTGTGCGGCGTCGTCCTCGATCGGGTGGACGTGATGGGCGCCGTGAAGCGGCTGGTCGACCGCGGCTTCAACGTGCGCATCCCCACCGAGCGGGTGCGGCCCGTGGCACTGCCGGTGGCGGTCGAGCCGACGATGACGGTGCGCGGACAACCGGTGGCGCTCGGCATCCGCGTCGGCGGGCTGACCATCACCGAGCACGCGTTCTGGCTGGGCGCACACGTCGCGATCACGCCCGACGACGGCGCCGCGCCGGCCGCCGGCGGGCGTTCCCGCTAGCGCGCCATCTCAGCGGCAGGCTGGCGTCAGCGACGCCGTGCACGCCAGGTTCCGCGCTACGATGCGCGCGTGCGAATCCCCCTGCGCCTCACCAGCGTCGCGGCGGCCGCGCTCGTCACGGGTGCGGCCGTGGCTGCGCAACAGACGTCCGGACAACCGCAGTTCCGCACCGGCACCAACTTCGTCGTGGTGCCGGTCGTGGTCGTGGACGGCAAGGGCAACGACCTCACGGCCCTGTCCCTGGCCGACTTCCAGGTCTTCGAAGACGGCCAGCGCGTCGTCGTCGAGACCTTCGTGCCGCCCGGCGACGAAGAGGCCGAGACGGGCCGCTTCGTGGTCGTGGTCGCCGACAACGTCCACGTGCCGGCCGAGAATTTCTGGCGCGTGAAGTCGCTGGCGGGAAAGTTCGCCGATCGCCTCGGGCCGACCGATCGCGTCGGGATCATTGCCCTGGCCGGCGGACGCGCTGCGGACACGTCATCGAAGGCGCAGCTGAAGGAACAGATCCAGCGCATCACCCCATCGGCAGGCGCGGAGGTGCACGAAGCCGGTATCAACGCGACCATCGGCCTCGACACGCTCTCGGCCCTGGCCGAGCAGATGATCAAGTCGCCGCACCGGCGCAAGGTCATGGTGCTGGTCGGTTCGCCCGGCATGTTCAGTCCCAACGAGCCGTCGGTGTTCGACGATCGCGAGCCCAACATCAGCCCGATCTGGATGAAGGCCGTGCAGCGGCTGGGCGCGGCCAACGTCGCGCTGCACGTCATCGATCCGAACGGCTTCCAGGGGCGCGCCGAAGACTACGGCACCAGCTTCGCTACGGCAACGGGCGGCGCGGCGTGGACGACCAACGCCTACGACAAGGCGATCGACCGCATCTGGCGCGACGCCGGCACCTACTACCTCCTCGGCTATCGGGCCCCGGTCGACGACGGCCGCGCCCATGCCATCAGCGTCCGCGTCACCGTGCCCGGCGTCACCGTGCGCGCGCGGCGCATCCGCGGTTGACGGCCTGCTCGGCGTAGACTCAGGCCCTATGCTGGCCAGTCCCTCACGTCACAACGCCGCGACCGCCGTCATCGCCGCCATGGTCAGCGCCGCGCCGTGGCTCGCGCCGAGCCAGGTGAGCGC
>CADEDM010000124.1 GCA_902826065.1 uncultured Acidobacteriota bacterium
GTGAACATGGGCGTGCTGCCGCTGCAGTTCACGGACGGCGAGTCGGCGGCGTCGCTCGGCCTCTCCGGGCGCGAGGTGTTCGCACTGACCGGCGCCGGTGCGTCGTTGAAGGCGCGCACGACGGTCACGGTCACGGCCACGGCCGAGGACGGCGGCGTCAAGACGTTCCAGGCGCAGTGCCGCATCGACACGCCCGAGGAACTGACCGCGTACAGCCACGGCGGCATCCTGCCGTACGTGCTGCGGCAGCTGGTGGCGAAGAGCTAGCTGAGGGCCGATGACGGCAGGACGAAGGGCCGGCGGGCGGTATCCGCCTGGCGGCTCCGATTCGCCGCGTCGGTCACTCGCACCTCCCGGCGACTCGTCCTGCGTCCAAAGCGCTTCTGGGGGCCCCCATCCCCTGACCTGCGTATCCCCCGCACTCCCGGTGCGAGTGTCTGATCTCCGATCGACGACGGCTCATAGTCGCCGCCAAGCGGACACCGCCCGCCATCCCTCCGTCCCGCCGGTGGGCGGCCCTGCGTACATTCGATGCTGACGCCGTCAGCGATCAAGGCGCACGCGCGCGAACTGGGGTTCGATCTCTGCGGCATCGCGCCGGCGACGGGCATGCCGGAGTTGTCGCGCATCCACGAGTGGATCGCGCGCGGGCAGCATGGCGAGATGCGCTATCTCGAGCGCTCCGCCGACGTACGCGCCGACGTGACGAGGTTCCTGCCGGGTGCGCGGTCGGTCATCGTCACGGCGACGAACTACTACACCGGTACTGAACCGGCGCCGGCGCCGCCTGCCACGGTCGCGCGGTATGCACGCGGGCAGGACTATCACCTGGTCCTCGCCGAGCGGCTCGAGGCGCTGCTGGCGTGGATGCGCGCGTCGGTGGCGGAGCCATTCGACGCCGCGGTCTTCGTGGACAAGCACTGGGTGCAGGAGCGCGTGGTCGCGGCCTACGCCGGCCTCGGCTGGATCGGCAAACACTCGCTGCTGATCAACGCGGACATCGGATCGTGGCTGCTGCTCGGCGGCATCGCGACGACGCTGCCGCTGACGCCTGATGTGCTGGTGGGCGATCAGTGCGGCGCCTGCACGTTGTGCCTCGACGCGTGTCCCACCGGCGCCATCGTCGCCGAGCGCGACGTCGACGCGCGCAAGTGCATCAGCTACCTGACGATCGAGAAGGACGGCGCGCTGACCGACGCGGAGGCGTCGGCGGCAGGCACGCACGTCTTCGGCTGTGACATCTGCCAGGAGGTGTGTCCCTGGAACCTGGCGCCGGTGACCTCGTCAGATTCTGTCTGGCAGGCGCGTGGCGGACGTGACGCGCCCGATCCCGCGGCGCTGTGGCAGCGTCCCGACGACCGCCTGCACGACTTCGTGGCAGGCAGTGCGCTGACGCACGCGCCGATGGCGCAACTCCGGCGCAACCTGGCGACGGTGATTGGCGCAAACGGCGATGCTGTGGCCATCGCGGCGCTCGAACGTCCCGGAGGCGGGGTGAAGAACGCTGCGTTCAGCGCCGACGCGCCGGCCGTGCGAGACGCCGTGGCCTGGGCCCGGAGGCGCCGCTAGCGCAAGTCGATCGGCACGCGCACGGTCGCCGCCGCGTTGTGGATCACCAGCACGTGCCGGCCGCGGGCCCAGGCGCCTGTGGGCGACTTGAAGTACAGGTCGCCGAGGAACACCTGGTCGATCGACAGGTCGTGGAAGTCGAGAATCGTGCCGGCGGCATGCGGCGCCTTGAAATAGCGAAGTGGCGTGAAGGTCGCGAACTCGCGGAAGTAGGTCCGCACCTGGTGCCGCGTCGGCGCCGTGGCTTGCAGCAGTCGCGTGGCCGGCTCGACGTCGTCGTTCCACTGCCGGTACGTCGCGAGTGGCACGGTCGCACCGTCCGGTGTCTCCACTTCGATGCTCTCGCGGTGCACGCGCACGGCCTTCCGGCTGGTGATGCCGAGTTCGATCAGCAGCCACGGCGTGTCGTGGTGTCGCTGCGAGTGGTAGTACGCGGCCACCGCATGCATCTGGCCGTCGTCGAACTCGCCGAGCGCGGCGCCCAGTTCGCGCACCGAGGGAAACTCGCGCGTCTGCTGTGCGACGGCGGCGCCCGTGACCGGCAACGCCACGAGCGTGCCGACCACCGCGAGCGCGGCCGCGCGCGTCACTGCTGCCGCGACGTCGTGGTTGCCGCCGTCTGCAGGTACTTGTTGTACCAGTCGACGTAGCGCTGCAGCCGATCGCGCTCGTAGCTCGGCATGGTGAGGCCGTGGAACTGCCCGGGGTAGATCACGAGCTGGGTGTCGACGCCCAGGGTCTTCAGGGCCTGGTACATCTGCTCACCGCCGGTGATCGGCACGTTGAAGTCCTTCTCGCCGCCCATGAACAGCGTGGGCGTCTTGATGCGATCGGCGTGGAAGAACGGATACGACACCTGCATCCACTTCTCCTGCGCCTTCCACGGCAGGCCCAGCTCGATGTCGTACTGGACCGTGTACTGGTCGTGCCCGTACATCGACGTCTGCAGCGAGCTGCCGGCGCCGCTGACGGCCGCCTTGAACCGCGTGTCGCTGGCGATGGTGTAGTTCGTGGTGATGCCGCCGTAGCTCCAGCCGCCGATGCCCAGCCGCGCCGGATCGGCGAGGCCCTGCTTCACGACCTCGTCGACGGCGCCGAGGACGTCGACCACTTCGAGATTGCCCCAGTCGCCGTGGATCGCCTTCTGGTACTTCTCGCCGCGGCCCGAGCTGCCGCGGTAGTTCGGCGACAGCACCGCGTAGCCGTTGGCGGCGAACCATTGCGGGAAGAAGTCGAAGCCGTGGTCGTCCTGGCCGTTCGGTCCGCCGTGGATGAAGACGATCATCGGGTAGCGCTGCCCGGCCACGTAGCCCACCGGCTTCACGAGCATGCTGTGGACCTCGGTGCCGTCCTTGCTCGTCGATGTCACGCCCTCGGCCTTCACGAGCGACAGCTGCGCCTGCAACGCCTCGTTGTGCCGGGTCAGCTTCCGAGGGGCGCCGCCGTCGAGCGCCCACAGCTCGGGCAACGTGTTCGACGTCGTGAGGATGGCGGCGTGGCGGTCGTCACCGGCGCTGCCGGGGCTGATCGCGGAGATCACCATGCCCTCGCCGGTGATCTTCCGCGGTGCGCCGCCCTCGGCCGGCACGCTGGCGGCGAACTGCGAGCGGTCGTCTTCGAGGATGAACGAGATGCGCTGGCCGTCCTTCGACCACGAGGCGTTGAAGACGGCGCGGTCGAGGCCGGGCGAGAGGTAGCGCGGCGCCGAGGGCCCCGGCGCATTCGCGGCCACGACCGCCAGCTTGTTGAGGTCGTAGGCGTAGTTGGTGTCGGTGTCGCCGACGAGCACCGCGACGCGCGACCCGTCGGGGCTCCACGTGGGCCGGCCGCTCTCGCCCGCGGGCGTGTTCGTCATCTGGCGCGGCGTGGCGCCGGCCTTGGCCTCGACGACCCAGAGGTCCGTGTTCGCGGTGCGATCCGGATCGGAGGCAGCGCGCTTGCTGAGGAACGCGATGCGCGTGCCGTCGGGCGACCACGCCGGGCTCTGGTCGTCGACCTGTCCGGACGTGATCGCGGTCGCCGTCTTCGACGCCAGGTCGAACACCGCGATGTGATCGTAGAAGCGCCGGAGATACCCCTCGCGGTCGGCCTTGAAGTGATAGCGGTCGATGACGATCGGCGGCGTCGTCTTGCGCTTCCAGCCCTCCATCTTCTCGGGCTCGTCGGCGGGGTTCACGTCCGATTGGATGAACGCGAGTCGCGTGCTGTCGGGCGCCCACTGGATGTCGCTGAGCCCGCCCTTCACGTCGCTGATCTTCTGCGCTTCGCCGCCCTGGCGGGGCAGCAGCCAGAGCTGCGCGCCCTGCTTCTTCTCTTCGTCGGTCCCGCGTGAGGCGAGGAACGCGAGGTACTTGCCGTCCGGGCTCCAGCGCGGCGACGACTCACTGTCCGTAGACGTCGTGAGCTGCTGCTGCGCGCTGCCGTCCCATCGCGCCATCCAGATGTCGGTGTTGCGCTTGTCCTTCTCGGCGTCGATGGTGGTCACCGTGTAGGCGACCCAGAGGCCGTCCGGCGACCGTTGCGGATCGCCCAGCGCGACCACGCGGTTGAAGTCGTCCAGTGTCAGTGGCCGCAGTGTCGTTTGCGCCCGGAGCGGGCTCGCGATGCAGGCCAGGAGCAGCAGCACGGAGGCGAGGCGTGGCATGGTCTGGAGTCTACCGCGGTTGCCCGGTCGCGAGTCCCCTGCGGGGCACGCGGCGTGCAGCCCCTGCCGCCGTGATGGGACCGGTGGGGTAGGATGGGGCATGGCGGGCGCCAACCCCTCGTCGTTCGCGCCGATGCTGCTGATTTCCATGCCGCAGCTCGACGACCCGAACTTCGCGAAGTCAGTGGTGCTGCTCTGCAACTACGGTCCGGACGGCGCCTTCGGCCTGGTGGTCAACCGGCCGATGGCCCAGCCCGCGAACGAAGTCATCGAGACCGTGCCGGCGATGTCCATCCGCGACGACGTGTTCCTCTACACCGGCGGCCCGGTGCCGTCGCGCACCGCCTGGGTGCTGACCTCGCGGCCGGCGTTCGACACCGAGGCCGTGGAGATTGCCGACGGCGTGTTCCTGTCGCAGTCGGCCGACGCGCTGCGCGAGGCGCTGCAATCGCCGCCCACGCAGGACGTGCGCGTGATGGTTGGCTACGCCGGCTGGCAACCCGGGCAGCTCGACGCCGAGCTGGCGCAGGCTTCCTGGCTGCTGGCGCCGGTGGGCGCCGACCTGATCTTCAGCAGCGCGCCGGACCGCATGTGGGACGACGCCATCCAGCGGCTCGGCGCCGATCCGGCGCACCTGATGGGCAGCCCCGGCGTGCACTGACGCATGTCGCGCGCGTGCCCGCCCCTCGACCCATGGCCAATCTCCGTGCGTCACTCCTGCCGACCGTCGTCGTTGCCGTCTCGGTCACCGCATGCGGCGGCGGCCCACCAGCCGCGCCCGCGCCGGCGGCCAGCGCGCCGGCTGCCGCGGATCCGGCGATGACCGCGCTCGCAACACAGACGGCGCGATTCGCGCCCACGGACCTCTCGGCTGACATCGCCAGCCTGCCCGAGCCGGAACGCCGGGCGCTGGCGCACATGATTCGCGCCGCGCAGGTGATGGACGCGTTGTTCCTTCGCCAGGTGTGGGCCGGCAACGAGACCACGCTGTCGGCGCTGGTCGGCGACGAGTCGGCGATAGGGCAGGCGCGGCTCAAGTACTTCCTGATCAACAAGGGACCGTGGTCGCGGCTCGATCACAACGAGGGCTTCGTGCCCGGCGTGCCGGCCAAACCGCCCGCCGCCAATTTCTATCCGCCGGACGCGACGAAGGACGAGGTGGAGCGCTGGATCGCGTCTCTGTCGGGTCCGGCGCGGCAGGCCGCAACGGGCTTCTTCACCGCGATTCGCCGGGCCCCGAACCGAACGCTGACGGCGGTGCCGTACTCGGTCGAGTACCAGGCGGAACTCGGCCTCGCCGCGGCCCACCTGCGCGCGGCGGCCGCCGCCACCGCGCAGCCCACCCTGCAGGCGTATCTCGAGGCGCGCGCCGCGGCGTTCCTCTCGAACGACTACTACGACAGCGACGTCAAGTGGATGGAGCTCGACGCCAGCGTCGAGCCGACGATCGGCCCGTACGAGGTCTACGAAGACGAGTGGTTCAACTACAAGGCGGCGTTCGAGGCCTTCATCACCGTGAAGGACCAGACCGAGTCGGCGAAGCTGCAGACGCTGACCGCGTCGTTGCAGGGCATCGAGAACGCCCTGCCGATCGATCCGAAGTACCGCAACCCCAGGCTCGGGGCCCTGGCCCCGATCGCCGTCGTGAACACCGTGTTCTCGTCGGGCGACGGCAACCGCGGTGTGCAGACGGCGGCGTTCAACCTGCCCAACGACGAGCGCGTCATCCGCGAAAAGGGCAGCAAGCGGGTGATGCTGAAGAACAACCAGCAGGCCAAGTTCGACAAGGTGCTGGTGCCGATCGCGCAGATCGCGCTGGCGCCGGGCGACCGGCCGAACGTGGCGTTCGACGCCTTCTTCACGCATATCCTGATGCACGAGCTGATGCACGGCCTCGGCCCGCACGACATCACGGTCGGCGGACGCACGACCACCGTGCGCCAGGAACTGAAGGAGACCTACAGCGCGATCGAAGAGGCCAAGGCCGACATCTCCGGGCTCTTCGCGCTGCAGCACCTGGTGGACGCGGGCACGCTGCCGAAGACCTTCGAGACCACGATGTACACGACGTTCCTCGCCTCGGCCTTCCGGTCGGTGCGGTTCGGCATCACCGAGGCGCACGGCCGCGGCCAGGCGGTGCAGGTGAACTACCTGCTCGACCAGGGTGCGTTCCGCGTCAACGCCGACGGCACGTTCGCAGTCGATGCCGCGAAGATTCGTGACGGCGTGGTGGCGCTGACGCGCGAGATCATGACGCTGCAGGCCGAGGGCAGCTACGCGAAGGCCAAAGCGATGCTCGACACGCTGGGCACGATTCGTCCCCAGACGAAGGCGGTCCTGGATCGGCTCACCGCCGTGCCGGTCGACATCGCGCCGCGCTTCACTTCGGCGACGGCGCTGCTCTCGACCTACTGACCGCGCCGGTCAGGCGCCGGCGACGACCAGGGTCGGGATGTCGGCGCTGGTCATGACGCGGTAGGCGGTGGCGCCGAGCCGGCGCTCACCGCTGCCACGCGACACCACCAGCAGGCCGGCGTCGCGATCGCGGACGATGGCGCTCATGGTGCCGCTGACGTCGCCGCGACGGACGTCGAGCAGGGCCTCGCCCGCACTGTTCACGCTCCTGGCCAGCGACGCCAGACGGCCGCGGGCGGTCTCGACGTTCTCGGTGGCGGCCGGCGGCGCGAACGGCCACCACGAGGGCGTCGGCACGGTCACGCAGACGTGGGCGAGCGTGAGCGGCACGTCGAGCGCCCGGGCCCACTCGCCGGCAGCACTCGCGACCGCGGTGTCGGTGGGGTCGAGGCCCACGGCGGCGACGACGTGGCCTATGGAGCTGCGCGCCACGCCGTTCTCGACGCTGAGCCGATCGGCGGAGTAGTCGGGCACGGCGAGCACGGGAATGCGGGCGTCGCGCACCACGCGTTCGGTCGTCGAGCCGAAGACCAGCCGGCCGGCCATGCCCAGGCCGCGCGTGCCCATGACGATCAGGCCCGCGCCGCAGCGCTCCGCCGACTTCAGGATCTCGTCGCCCGGCTGGCCGGCGGCGATGTCGATGGCCGGCAATACCGGGGACGCCTGCGACGGCACCCGTGACAGCGTCGCCATCAGTGCCGCCTCGACCTGATCGCGCAACGCGTCGGCGTGTCCCGCGGCATCGGCGGCGGCCACCAGCAGCGGGTCGTTCACCGCGACCAGGGTGACGTGTGCGCCGACGAGACCCGCGAGCGCCAGCGCATGGCGCAGCGCGCGTTCCGCCCCCGGCGAGAAATCGACGGGGCAGAGGATGGACGACGGCAGCGGCATGGGGGCGAATGCCGGGCCGGCTCAGCGCGTGGTGGGCGCCGGACCGACTTCGATCGCCTTGGCCGTGAGCGGCGCCTTGCCGGCGCCGATGTTCACGACGACGCGATCGCCGACCTTGAGGTCGGTGACGGCCAGGGCCTTCTTGGCGCGCGTGATCTTGGTGGTGGCCACCAACGCCACGGTCGAGAGCTTGCCGTCCTTCACCGCCTTGACGACGATCTTGTCCGCGGCCACTTCGGCGAGCGTGCCGAGCAGCTTGTGGTCGTGGCCCTCGTGGGCGAGCACGCGGGTGAGCGGAGCGGCGGCGAACGCAAGTGACAGGGCAAAGGCGCGGCGGTTCATGGTGTCTCCAGGGCGGCGGTCAGTGCACGTGTCCCGGCGCGGGCGCGGGGACGTCAAGTGTACCAGAGAGGAAGCGCCGTTCCTCCTCGAGCGCCTGCCATTCGGCGCGGCCGCGAGGGTTCAGGTCTTCCATCGACGTCAGTTCGTCCTCGGTGAGCGACGGCAGCTTGCGGATGAAGTGCACCAGGTGCCACGACGACCGCTCGCCGTCGGGGGTGCCGGTGGTCCACGCCGGCATGCCCGTGATCTTCACGCCGTGTTCGATCAGATAGAAGAGCTCGCCATCGCTGAGCTGCTGCGTGTCCGGCAGGCGCATATCGGGCGCCTTCGGATAGAGGCCCTGGCCCATCGCCGTCTTGCCCGAGCCGTCGTTGCCATGGCAACTGGCGCAGTGGTCGGCCCAGTGCGCCAGGCCATCCTGCAGCGCCTCGGTTGACGCCGCTTCGGGATTGGGGCGGTTGCGCGCGCTCGAGGGCACCAGCCAATGGCGCGCCGCGCGCGAGAGGCGCGTCTCGGTGGGCCCGGGGACGTCCCGCGCGTCGAGGCCCTTGGCCGCGAACCACCCGAGGCCGATCACCGCGACGAGCCCGACGACGGCGAGCAGATGCCACACGACCTTGATGGTCGTGACCACCCGGCTCGGGCGCCGGTCAGTGTACCGAACAGGAACCCGGTCCATCGGGATGTCCGCAGGAACCGCACGGCCCCGGCGCCGCGCTCCGCGCAGCGGTCGAGCCAGCCGACACCGCGAAGACAGAGAGCTGCTTCTCGAGCGTCTGCCCGTGACACGCCGGACACTCGAGGCGGGTCGACTCGCGCACCAGCAACTCGAACCCGTGTTCGCAGTCCTGGCAGCGGTATTCGTAGAGCGGCATGGGGGGAAGGATACCCCGGCTGGCGGCCAGCCGCTATCCTGTGTCGGTGCCGCTCGCTGCCGTCATCCCCGCGCCACGTCAGCCGGTCGAGCTGCACGAGTTCCCGGAGCCCGATCTCGCGCCGGGCGGCATGCTGCTGCAGACGGAGTTCTCCGAGGTCTGCGGCACGGACGTGCACCTGTGGCACGGGAAGCTCTCGGGCGTGCCGTATCCGCTGATTCCCGGACACGTGTCGATCGGGTTCGCGTCGAAGATTCGCGGCGACGTGACCGGCGGCGACGGGCACCGGCTGCGCGAGGGCGATCGGGTCGTGTTCTACGACGTACACCGGACCTGCGGCCGCTGCTACGCGTGCGCCGTGACCGGCACGCCGACGAAGTGTCCGTCACGCAGGGTCTACGGCATCACCGACGGCGCTGGCGACGGCCTGTTCGGCGGATGGAGCGAGGCGATTTACCTCGAGCCCGGTGTGGTGGCCGCGCGGTTGCCCGACGCCGTGCGCAGCGAGGACTACATCGGCGGCGGGTGCGGACTCATCACCGCCGTCCACGCCATCGACCGCGCGGCGCTGAAGCTGACGGACGCGGTGCTGGTGCAGGGCACCGGCGCGGTGGGCCTCAGCATCGTCGCGCTGGCCAGACTGTCCGGCGCCGGCGTGGTCATCGCGATCGGGGCACCGGCAGACCGGCTCGAGCTGGCGCGCCGCATGGGCGCCGACGTCGTGCTCGACCTCACCACGACCTCGCCCGACGAACGTCTCGAGCGCGTGCGCGCACTCACCGGCGGCCGCGGCGTCGACGTCGCCATCGAGGCGTCGGGCGCAGCCGCGGCGATCGAGGAAGCCCCTGCGCTGGTGCGCGACGGCGGTCGCTACGTGATTGCCGGCCACTACACCGACGCCGGGCCGAGCGCCATCAACGCCCATCACCAGATCAACCGGAAGCACCTGGAGATCCGCGGCTGCTGGGGCAGCGAGGCCGGCCACTTCCTGCGCGCGCTCCAGGTGCTCGAGCGGCACGCCGCCCAGGTGCCCTGGCGAGACATCGGAGCGCGGGTCTACGCCCTCGATCAGCTCAACGAGGCGCTGGCCGACGCGGCGGCCTACCGCATCCCCAAAGCCCTGGTGGCGCCGCAGCAGCGCGCACAACGCTAGGGCTGGCCCGCGGTTTGCAAAGCATCTGAAGTTCCCACCAGGACAACCCGAAACGTCCTGTGCGGAAGACGTCTATCCTGATGAGACCGGTCTGCCTGTCGCCGTGCTGAGCCTGCCCTCACCAACCCGCTCGTGGGCGCGCCGCGCCGTTGGCCTGTTCGCCGTGGTCGCCCTGACCGTCCTCGGCCGCCCGGTGGCGGCTGACGATTCGGTCAGGTTCGACGACGCGTACGTCGAGGCCAGCGCCGACCACCAGCGGTGGGAGATCGGCAACCGCCTCGTGGCCTATTCCCTGGGCCTGTCGTCATCCGGTGAGTTGGAGGTCCTGGGGTTCCGCCGCGGCGGCGGCGCCTCGGTGATCGAACCGGCCTCCGGCGACGCCGAGTTCGCCTACGACGGAGTGCGCGCCGCGCTGGGCGGTCGCGAGTTCCGCTATCTCGGCAGCGAAGCCGACGTGCGCGACGGACGGGTCGTGCTCACGCTGGGTTTCCGCCTGCGCGACCGCGACGTCGTCGTCGAGCGGCACTACGCCGTGGCGCCGGGCGCCGCGGCGGTGGAGATGTGGACCACCGTCGACGCCGCCGAAGACGTGCGCCTGCGCGACCTGCAAGCCGTGCGCCTCGAGGTGCGCGCCCGCGACGCCTGGTGGCAGCGCGGACACGAGGGCTCCGACGACAACGGCGGCCCCTTCGGCCTGAAATCCGCCCACGTCGACGACGGCGGGCACCACGAGTTCGGCAGCGTCGCCCTGTCGTCGCTCGATGCGATGCCGTGGTTCGGCGTCAGCGGCGGCTCGTGGCAGGTGGTCACGGCGCTGGCGTGGTCGGGCACGTGGCGCGGCACGCTCGACGGCACGTCGTCCGGCACGATGCTGCAGGCCGGGTTGCCCGACATGTCGATCACGGCGCGCGCCGGCAGCCACGTCGAGTACCCGCACGCGCTCGTCACCCTCACCGGCACCGCGCCGGGCGACGTGGCCGAGGCCGTGGGCGCCTGGTTGCGCACGCGGCGCCAGGGACGCGCCTACCCCGCGCTCGCGACCTACAACACCTGGTTCACGTTCGGCGTGCAGATCGACGACGGCCTGATGCGCCGCGAGATGGAGTCGTTCGCCGGCATCGGCGGCGAGCTGTTCCAGCTCGACGCCGGCTGGTATCCGCCGGTCGACGCCCGCGATCGCTACGACTTCACTGCCGGTCTCGGGTCGTGGCGCGTCGACGACGATCGCTTCCCCGAGGGCCTCGGCACGCTGTCGGACCACGCGCACGGCCTCGGCCTGAAGTTCGGCGTGTGGGTGGAGCCGGAACGGGTCGACATGGCGATGGTCGGACGCGGCGGGCTCGAGACGCGAATGCTCGCTCGCTTCGACGGCGCGTATCAGCCCGGCAGCGACAACGGCGCCGCCGACCACGCTCAGATCTGCCTGGGCGACGACGACAGCTGGCTCTGGGTGCGCGATCGCCTCGTGGCGTTCCTCGACGAGGCGCACCCCGACTACCTCAAGATCGACCTGAACGGCTGGTTGGTCTGCAACCGCGAGGATCATGCGCACGGTCGCGAGGGCGGCAACTTCGCGCACGTCACCGGGCTCTACCGTCTGCTCGACACGCTGCACGAGCGCTATCCCGAGCTGCTCATCGAGAACGTCGCCGGCGGGGCGCGCCGCTTCGACCTCGAGATGCTGCGCCGCGCCGACGCCAACTGGATGGACGATCGCACGGCGCCCGCGTCGCGGGTCCGTCATCACCTCGAGCTCCTATCGCGCGTGGCGCCGCCCTCCGCGTTGCTCTCGTACGTCATCACCCATCCCGACGAGCCGATGATGGAGAGCGACGACCTGAAACTCCTGTCGCGCAGCCGCATGCCCGGAGTCTTCGGCCTCACGATCGACTTCCGCGGCATGAGCGAGGCCGACCACAACCTGCTGGCGGCGCAGATCGACCAGTTCAAGGGGCTGCGGGAGCTGCGCGGCCAGGCCTTCGCCGCGCAGCTGACCGACCCGGTCGAGGTCGACGGCAGCGGCCCCGGCTGGGACGTGATGCAGCAGGTCGACCCGGCCGACGGCACGGCCGTGCTGTACGCGTTCCGCAACCCGCACAGCGACCGCCGCGTGCACGTCACGCTCGCGCATCTCCAGGCCGATCGCAGCTACCGCGTCCGGTCGCTCGAACGCGGCATGCTCGGCGCCGCGTCGGGCGACGACCTGATGACGCGCGGGTTCGACATCGACGCCTCCGACCAGTCGGCGTCGCAGGTCTTCGTCTTCGAGCCGCAGTAGCGCGCCGCGGTCGCCTGGCCGCGCGATAGAATGCCCGCCGTGTCCGGTCCGCCCCCCAGCGGCACATGGACCGCGGCCGACACGCGCGCGGTCACCCGCCTGATGCTCGCCGTGGTGGCGATTCGCGTGGCCACGGCGTTCGTCGCCTTCCACGCCAACGTCACGTTTCCGCTGGCACGGCCCGAGCAGTTCACGCTGCTCGCCGACACCAACCACTTCTGGGACACGTTCGCGCGCAACGACTCGGGCTGGTACTACGGGATCGCGTCCCGAGGGTACCGGTTCGTGGACGGCGGACGCAGCAACCTGGCGTTCTTTCCGGCGTATCCATGGCTGATGGGCGTGGTCGGGCGGCTGCTGGGCGGCGGCCAGGCCGACTTCTACTACGCCGGCATCGTGGTGTCATGGCTCGGGTCGGTGCTGGGCATCGGCGCGGTGTACGCGCTGGCCCGCACGTGGCTCGACGGCGACCGGGCGTGGCATGCGGCGTTGCTGACCTACGTGTTCCCGTTCGCGTTCTTCTTCGGCGTCGTCTACTCGGAGGCGCTGTTCGCGCTGGCGCTCGCGCTGGCGCTCGTCGGCCTCGAGCGCCGTCACTGGTGGCTCGCCGTCGCTGCCGGGGCCGTGATGACCGCCACTCGCGTGAACGGCGTGATGGCGGTGCCGGCGCTCGTGCTCGTCGGCTGGCATGCCGCCGGACGTGACGGCGCGAGCCGTGTGCGCGGCGCGCTCGCCGGCGCCGCCGCGACGGCGGGCATCGCCGCCTACAGCCTGTTCAACTGGCGCGTGGCCGGCCACCCGTTCGAGTGGTACGACGCGATCACGCGCTGGGGCTACCACCCCGGTGCGACGATGGCCGGCAACCCGCTGGTGATCTTCGTCTCGAACCTCCTGACGCGGCCGTACGGTTATCTCGTCGACGAGCAGGCGGCGCCCTACGACGTCCTCAATGGGCTGTTCCCGGTGCTCATGGTCGTGGCCCTGCCGTGGATCTGGCGCCGGCTCGGCGCCGGCTACGCCGTGCTCATCGCCGCCAATCTGGCGCTGCCACTCAGCTCGGGCCAGTTCGAAGGGCTGGGCCGCTACTGCGCCGTGCTGTTCCCGTTCCAGATCTGGCTGGCCATGGTGACGCCGTCGGCCTATCTGCCCCTCGTATACACGGCCTACGGCGTGCTGTATGGCCTGGCGCTGACGATGTTCACGACGCTCCACGCCATCTTCTGACGCCGGCGTCCAGCCGCCGCGAGGGGGCGGCCCCCGCGGTTTATACTGGGAAGATGTCCACCACGCCTTCGGCCGCCCAGAGCGCCCGGCCCGTCGCGAACCCCCTCCGGCGCAACGTCGCGATCATCGCCCACGTCGACCACGGCAAGACCACCCTCGTCGACGCGATGTTCCGCCAGTCGGGCGTGTTCCGGGCCAATGAGCGCGTGGCCGAGCGCGCGATGGACAGCAACGAGCTCGAGCGCGAGCGCGGGATCACCATTCTCGCCAAGAACTGCGCGGTGCACTACGGCGAGGTGCTCATCAACATCGTCGACACGCCCGGCCACGCCGACTTCGGCGGGGAAGTGGAGCGCGTGCTGTCGATGGTCGACGGCGTGGTGCTGCTGGTCGACGCCGCCGAAGGGCCGCTGCCACAGACCCGGTTCGTGTTGAAGAAGGCGTTCGAGCGCGGGCTGCCGCCGGTGGTGGTGATCAACAAGATCGACCGCGCCGACGCCCGCACCAACGACGTGCTGAACGAGGTCTACGACCTCTTCATCGATCTCGACGCCACCGAGGAGCAGATCGAGTTCCCGGTGCTCTACACCAGCGGCCGCGCCGGCACCGCCACGACCGACCTCGCCGTGCCCGGGTCCGACCTGCGCCCGCTCTTCGACGCCATCATGTCGCACGTGCCGCCGCCGTCGGGTGACCAGGCGCTGCCGCTGCAGATGCTGGTCGCGAACCTCGACTCGAGCGACTACCTCGGCCGCATCGCGATCGGCCGCATCTTCCGCGGCCAGGTGAAGGTGGGCGACCCGATCGTGGTGCTGAAGCTCGACGGCGTCACCCAGCAGACCCGGGTCACCAAGCTGTTCGCGTTCGACGGCCTCAAGCGGATCGAGATCGCGAGCGCCGGCGCCGGCGACATCGTCTGCCTGGCCGGCATCGAGGACATCAACATCGGCGAGACGATCGCCGACCCCGAGCACCCCGACGTCATCCCGCCGATTCCGATCGACGAGCCGACGGTGTCGATGATCTTCGGCGTCAACACCTCGCCGATGGCCGGCCGCGACGGGCAGTTCGTCACCTCGCGCCACCTGCGCGACCGCCTCGACCGCGAGCTGCTCGGCAACGTGTCGCTGAAGATCGAACCCACCGCCACGCCCGAGCAGATGAAGGTGCTGGGCCGCGGCGAACTGCAGCTCGCCATCCTGATCGAGATGATGCGGCGCGAGGGCTACGAGATCCAGGTGTCGCGGCCCGAGATCGTGACCCGCGAGCTCAACGGCGTGCGAGTCGAGCCGGTGGAAGACCTGGTCATCGACGTGGCCGAGGAGTTCCAGGGCGCGGTGATTGCCGGTGTCGGCCAGCGGCGTGGCACCATGACCAAGATGGTCAATCACGGCAGCGGCCGTGTGCGCCTCGAGTTCCGCATCCCGGCGCGCGGGCTGATCGGCTTCCGCTCGCAGTTCCTGACCGATACCCGGGGCACCGGCATCATGAACCACGTCTTTGCCGAGTGGGAGCCGTGGCACGGTCCGATTCCGGCCCGCGCCACCGGCGCCATGGTCGCCGACCGCGCCGGCGTGGCCACGGCGTTCGCGATGTCGAACCTGCAGGAGCGGGCGATCATGATGATCGAGCCGGCGACCGACGTCTACGAGGGGATGATCGTCGGCGAGAACTCGCGCGAGAACGATCTCGACGTCAACATCACCAAGGAAAAGAAGCAGACCAACATGCGGGCGT
>CADEDM010000125.1 GCA_902826065.1 uncultured Acidobacteriota bacterium
GAATGCGATCGCCGATACGTCGCAAATCGCGGCGGGAGCCATCACCGTCGCCGACTTCGGCACGCTCGTCACGTCCAACGGTGTGAGCGCCATCACGATTCCGGCCCGGGGCTGCGTCACCCGCCAGGTCGCGTTGCCGTCGCCCGTGGCGAAGGGCTCGCTCATGATGGCGATCCCCAGCGCGGCGAATCCGGCGATGCCAGGGATCGCGAGCGCGCCGATGATCGCGATGGACGACGGGCCCTTCGTCTATCAGCTCTGCAACAGCACGATTGTGGACGTCACGACGGCGCACAGCTTCTTCACCCGGGTCGTGATCCCGTGAGCGTCCGCGCGCGCTAGAGCAGTTCGACGGCCAGCGCGACGCCGTTGCCGCCGCCCAGGCACAACGTGGCGATGCCGCGCTTGCCGCCGCGGTCCTTGAGCGCGTAGAGCAGCGTGGTCAGCACGCGTGCGCCGGAACTGCCGATGGCGTGTCCGAGGGCCACGGCGCCGCCGTGCACGTTGACCTTCGCGCCGTCGATGCCCAGCTCGCGGACGACGGCGACGGCCTGCACGGCGAACGCCTCGTTCAGCTCGAAGAGATCGACGTCCTGCAGGTTCCAGCCGGCCTTCTTCGCGACCTTGCGCGACGCCTCCACCGGCGTCATCAGCAGCAGCTTGGGTTCGAGGCCGCTGGTCGCCTGGGCGACGATGCGCGCCAGCGGCGTCAGGCCCAGCGCCTGCGCGCGCGCCGCCGACATCACGACCAGCGCTGCCGCGCCGTCGTTGACGGGCGGGGCGTTGCCGGCGGTGACGGAGCCGTCCTTCTTGAAGGCCGGCTTCAGCGCGCGCAGTGTCTCGGGCGTCGTGTCGGCCCGCACCGACTCGTCGGCGGCGAAGACGATCGGGTTGCCTTTCTTCTGCGCAATCGAGACCGGCAGGATCTCGGCGGCGAACTTGCCGGCGGCCTGCGCGGCCGCGGCTTTCTTGTGGCTGTCGGCGGCGAAGGCGTCCTGCTCGTCGCGCGTCACGGCGTACTTCTCGGCCACCGTCTCGCCGGCGTTGCCCATGTGCCAGTTCTCGAACGGGCACCACAGGCCGTCGTGGACCATCGCGTCGACGAGCTGCCCGTTGCCCATGCGATAGCCTTCGCGGGCCTTGGGCAGCAGGTACGGCGCGTTGCTCATCGACTCCATGCCGCCGGCGACCGCGATGTCGATGTCGCCGGTCAGGATGCCCTGTTGCGCCAGCATCACGGCCTTCAGGCCCGAGCCGCACACCTTGTTGATGGTCAGCGCCGCGACGTGGTTCGCCAACCCGCCCTTGAGTGCGGCTTGCCGCGCCGGGGCCTGTCCGGCGCCCGCCGACACCACGTTGCCCATGATGCATTCGTCCACCGCGGCCGGATCGACACCGGCGCGGGCTACCGCCTCGCGCACGACCAGCGCGCCGAGCTCGGGCGCCGGAATGTCCTTGAGCGTGCCGAGGAACTTCCCGGTGGCGGTGCGCACGGCGCTGACGATCACGGCTTCCTGCATGACGACCTCTTTCACTGAGCGGACGGGGGAGTGGAGGGGCGCGGCCGTCGCGGACGGCGCGTCGATGCCGCGGGCACTTCGAGACGGGTGATGACGCCGGCGCCGAGCCAGGGCTCGAGGCGGCGGACGAGATCGTGGCGGAGGCGATGGACTTCGCGGGCCCACGACCCCTCTTCGGCCGTCACCGTGAGGATCCCGTCGGCCAACGTGACCGCCGTCGCCCGAGCGATGGCCGGGCCACAGGCGGCGCGCCAGGCGAACTGCACCTTCTCTGGCGTCAACGGCGCCTGACGCACGGCCGGCGCCAGCATCGCCGGCAGCACCTGGCGGAACGAGTCCATCCGTTCGAGCATAGCACCCGGTCCGCGGCCGGCTGCGGGACTCACGGGGGCGCCGGCCGAACGCCTCGTAGAATCGTCGGCGATGACTGTGCCCACGCTGCCTTTGATGCTCGCCTCCGCCTCGCCGCGTCGGGCCGAGCTGCTCCGCGCCGCCGGTTTCACGTTCGCCGTCGACACTGCGGATCTCGACGAGACGCCCATCGCCGGCGAAGTGCCCGAGGCGTATGTCCGCCGCCTGGCCGACGCCAAGGCGCGCGCCGTCGCCGCACGGCATCCGCAGGCGCTGGTGCTCGGCGCCGACACGACGGTGGTGGTCGACGGCGCCATCCTCGGCAAGCCAGCGGACGCCGCCGACGCGACGGCGATGCTGCGCCTCCTGCAGGGGCGCGCGCACGACGTCCTGACCGGCGTGGCGGTCGTGGGCGACGGGTGGTCGCGAGTGGCCGTGGCCGTGACGGGGGTATGGTTCGCGCCGATGAGCGACGCCGAGATCGCGGCCTACGTGGCCACCGGCGAGCCGATGGACAAGGCCGGCGCCTACGGCATCCAGGGCGTGGCGTCGCGCTACGTCACGCGCGTCGACGGCTCGTACCCCAACGTGGTCGGGCTGCCGGTGGCCCTGGTGCACGCGCTGCTGGCGGAGTATCCCGGGTCGCCGCGGTGAGGCGTCCGCGTCGGGGCCGGCAGCCGTGGCCCGTCGCCAATCAGGTGGTGACAGGCTCCGGGCGCGCCGTCCGAATCGAGCGCTGTCGCCGGTTGACCGGGTGCCGGGGCAGGGATACTCTAGGCACAGGCCAACCGGTCGCAATTGTCACCGGAAGTCATTGACCATGAAGCACAAAGCCGTCAAGGTCGGAATCACCGGTCTCGTCCTCGCGTTCGCGTTCTTCGGCCTGCTCTACTCGACCATGGCCGAGAGCACCGAGTACTACAAGCACGTCGACGAGGTGATGGGCCAGCCGACCGACTGGTACGGCAAGCAGCTGCAACTCCACGGCTTCGTCGTGCCCGGCAGCATCGGGTGGAAGAAGAGCACCATGGAGTACCGCTTCAAGGTGCAGAGCCAGGGCCAGATCGTCGATGCCGCCTACACCGGCGTGATGCCCGACACGTTCAAGGACGACGCCGAGGTCGTGCTGAAAGGCGTCTTGAGCCAGCAGGGCTTCGCCGTGCACCCGAACGGCGTCATGGCGAAGTGCCCGTCGAAGTACGAAGCGCGGATCGACACCAAGGGCGCCGCGACGGCGCCGCGCGCGTCGGGCACCGAATAGCGCGCGAGCCGCAGCGGGGCGCGCACCCGCCGGCTGAGTTCCGGGACTAGCGATGGCCACACTCGGTGCGACCCTTCTCGTTCTCGCGTTCGTGTGTTCCGCCTATGCGGCGGCCGCGTGCGTCGTCGGCGCCCGGCGGCGCCACAACCGGCTGATCGACTCCGGCGTCGGCGCGCTCTATCTCGTCAGCGCCGTCATGACGGTGGCCAGCGGCGTCATCGTCCACGCCTTCGTCGTCGGCGACTTCAGCATCAAGTACGTCCAGCGCTACTCCGAGAGCGCGCAGCCGCTCGGCTACAAGCTGGCCTCGTACTGGGGCGGCCTCGACGGCTCGATCATGTTCTGGGTGTTCCTGCTGTCGGTGTTCGGCGCGATTGCGGTCTACGTCAACCGCGAGCGGCACCGCGAGCTGATTCCGTACGTGGTGGCGACGCTGTCGGTCATCTCGATGTTCTTCCTGTTCTTGATGGTGATCCACAAGAACCCGTTCTCGACGTTCCTGAGCACGCCGCCGCCGGACGGCAACGGCCTCAACCCGCTGCTGCAGAACTACTGGATGGTGATCCATCCGCCGTCGCTGTACATCGGCTTCGTCGGCATGTCGATCCCGTTCGCATTCGGCCTCGCGGCGCTCATCACCGGTCATCTCGACGATGCCTGGCTGCGCGCCGTCCGGCGCTGGACGATGTTCGCGTGGCTCTTCCTGTCGTTCGGTCTGATGCTCGGCATGATCTGGGCCTACGAGGAGCTCGGCTGGGGCGGCTATTGGGGCTGGGATCCGGTCGAGAACGCGGCGCTGCTGCCGTGGTTCACCGCCACCGCGTTCCTGCACTCGGTCATGGTGCAGGAACGTCGCAGCATGCTGCGCGTGTGGAACGTCACGCTGGTCATCGTCACGTTCTTCCTCACGCTGTTCGGCACCTTCATGACGCGGTCGGGCGTGGTGCAGTCGGTGCACGCGTTCGGCGAGGACAAGCAGCTCGCGCTGATGTTCACGAGCTTCATGATCTTCACGCTCGTCTTCAGCTTCGGCTGGCTCGTCTACCGGCTGCCGCTGCTGAAGGCGCGCAACGAGCTCGACTCGTGGGCGTCGAAGGAAGCGGCGTTCCTCGCCAACAACTGGGTGCTGCTGTTCTCGGCGGTGTTCGTGCTGTTCGCCACGATGTTCCCGACCCTGTCGGAAGCCATCGCCGGTGAACGTCTCACCGTCGGCCCGCCGTTCTTCAACCAGTGGATGACGCCGGTCGGCCTCGTGCTGCTGCTGCTCACCGGCATCGGCCCGCTGCTGGCCTGGCGGTCGTCGACGCTCGCCAACATGCGGCACCAGTTCCAGTGGCCGATCATCGCCGGCCTGGTGGCCGGCACCGTGAGCTACGCCGTGGGCATCCGGGTGTGGAGCTCGGGCATCTGCTTCGCGCTGTGCGGCTTCGTCGCCGGCACCATCACGCAGGAGTTCCTGCGCGGCGCGGCGGTGCGACGGCAGTCGACCGGCACCGACTTCTTCACCGCGCTGGTCGGTCTGGTCGGCCGCAACAAGCGTCGCTACGGCGGCTACGTGGTGCACATGGGCATCGTGCTGATGTTCCTCGGCTTCGCCGGCGAGGGCTTCGGCCGTGACGAGCAGGCGCTGCTCAAGCCGGGCCAGCAGGTCACCATCGACCGCTACGTGCTGCGCCTCGATGCGATCCGCGCCACCGACGACGACCTGAAGCAGGCGGTGACGGCGCACATCACGGTCACGGACACCAACGGCAAGGCGCTGGGCTCGATGACGCCGGCCAAGTGGTTCTTCCGCAGCCGGCCCGACCAGCCGACGACCGAAGTGGCGATCCGCCACACGCTGGCGGAGGACCTCTACATCGCCATGGCCGGATTCGAGCTGGGCGAGCAGACGGCCAGCGTCGAGGTGCACGTCAACGAGCTGGTCAACTGGATCTGGATCGGCTTCGCGCTGCTTGCGGTGGGCACCGGGATCGCGCTCCTGCCCGAGCGCGTCTTCGCGTTCGCGACCGCGCGCGTGGCCACCGAGGCCACGGCCGCCTTGATGCTCGCCTTCGTCCTGGCGCTGCCGGCGCCCGCTCGCGCGCACACCCACGACGAGGCCCAGGAGCCCGCGACCGCGTCTTCCGCACCGCCGCCGTCCGACGGCACCGTGGTGTTCCGGACGCCGCTCGAGCGCGAACTCGCCGACGAGGTCATGTGCACCTGCGGCGGCTGCCACCTGCCGGCCGGCACGTGCGGGATGATGAACTGCCACGGCAAGGAAGAGCAGCTCGCGAAGATCCACGACCTGGTCTCGCAGGGGATGGATCGCGACGCGGTGCTGGCCACCTTCGTGCGCGACGCCGGAGGGCAGCACATCCTGTCGCGCCCGCTCGACGAGGGCTATCACCGGCTGCTGTGGCTGCTGCCGTACGTGGCGGCGATCGTGTCGGCGCTGGGCCTGGCCGTGGTGGCGCGGCGCTGGTCACGCGCACGCGACGGCGCGGTGCCGGCGGTGGCGGCGGGCGGCGTCGACTCGGGCCTGCAGCAACAACTCGACGATGAGCTCCGCGATCTCGACTGACCCCGGGCTGCGCCCGTGGCAGTTGTTCCTGCTGGCCGGCATGCTCGCGGCCACGGGAGTGGTGCTGGTGTCGCGCGGGCAGGCGATGTCCAGCATCGTCGTCCTCAGCCTCACGGTGGTAGCGTCGAGCCTCGTGGCGATGGCCGGCTATCGCTCGTTGTCGCCGCTGATGGCCGCCACCGACGCCGGAGAGACCGCTCCGGTCACCGGCCGCGCCCGCGCCGCCCTCGAGCGCGAGAAAGCCCTGGTGCTGCGCACCATCAAGGAAGTCGAGTTCGATCACGCGATGGGGAAGACCGCGGTCGCCGACTTCGAAGAGATGCGCGACCGCCTGAAGGCGCGCGCGATCGGCCTGATGCGGCAGCTCGAGTCGAGTGACTACCGTGCCGCCGTCGAAGCCGAGCTGATGGCGCGGACGGGGACGGCCGACGCGGCGCGTTCGGCGCCTGCCGCCGTCACGCCGGTGCCCGAGAGCGGACGTCCGGCGGCCGGCCCGCTGGTCCGCGTCTGCGGCGGCTGCCAGGGGAGCAACGACGTCGACGCCCGCTTCTGCAAGCATTGCGGCGTGCCGCTGACCGAGGCGTCGGCATGATGGCGCGGATCCAGGGCGTCGTCGCGGTCGTGGTGGCGCTCGCGTGGCTGGGCGCCGTCCCGGCCGCCGCGCAGGTCGCGATGCCGGATGCGCGCCAGATGTCTGGGGTGCCGCTGCCGGCCGGGGATTTGCCCAACGGCACCGTCACGGTGCGCGTCGTCCGCGAGCGGATGGGGAACAACATCGCCGGCCAGGAAGTCGCGCTGGCGACCCCCGACGGCCGCGTCACGGCCGTGACCGATGCGCAGGGCCGGGCCGAGTTCTCGAGCGTCGCGCCCGGCAGCCAGGTCACGGCCTCGACCACGGTCGATGGGGAGACGCTGACGTCGCAGCCGTTCGCCGTGCCGACGGCCGGCGGCGTCCGCGTGGCGCTGGTGGCCGGCGCCGAGAAAGCCGCGGCCGCCGCGGCCGAGGCCGACAAGGCGGCCGCCGCGCTGCCGGCGCGCCCCGGCGCCGTGGTCTTCGGGCCCGACACGCGCATCGTCCTCGAATTCCAGAACGACGAGCCGACGTTCTTCTACATCTTCAGTGTGGTGAACAACGCGCGCGCACCGGTCACGCCGACGTCCACGTTGGCCCTCGCGCTGCCAGCCGATGCCGAGGCCGCGTCGCTGGTCTCGGGGCCACCTGGACTGGCGCGACTCGATCGCGGCGTCCTCACGCTCGCCGGTCCGTTCCCGCCGGGCCAGACCGCCTTCCAGATCGCGTTCCGGCTGCCGCTCACCGCGACCATGCGCCTCACGCAGCGCTGGCCGGCGCCGGTGGAAGGCATCCTCGTGGCGGCGCAGAAGGCCGGCGGGCTGGCGCTGAGCAGCCCGCAGCTCTCCGGCATCCGCGAAGGCGAGTCGAACGGACAAGCGTTCGTCGTCGGCACGGGCGGACGCCTGGCCGCGGACCAGCCGCTCGAGTTGACGTTCGCCAACGTCCCCTCGGCGCCGGTGTGGCCGTACTGGACGGCGATCGGCGCGTCGGCGCTGGGGCTGCTGTGGATCGCATGGGCGGTCGTCAGCCGATCGCCCGCCGACGCCAACGAGCGCCGCACGCTGCTGGCGGAGCGCGAGCGCCTGCTCGGCGCCATCGCCGCACTCGACGCCGAGACCCGCACTCGTGGCGCCGACGAGAAGCGCGATGCCAAGCGCGCGCGGCTGCTGGCCGCGGTGGAGCAGATCTACGCCCGGCTCGACGAGCTGCCCGGCGGCTCCGGACAAGCCGCGTGAGCGATTTCACGCAGGTGGCGGTGGTGGGGCTCGGCCGTCACTACGGCCGCCGGCGGGCGCTGCACGACCTGACGTTCACGGCGCAGGCCGGCGACATCCTGGGACTGCTGGGCCCGAACGGGGCGGGGAAGTCGACGCTGCTGGCGATCCTCGGCACGCTCCTCGCGCCGTCGGCCGGACGGGTCGAGTACGGCGGCCGCGCCAGCGCCGACGCCGGCAGTGACCTGCGCGGCCGCATCGGGATGCTGGGGCACGACCTGTTCCTGTATCCGGAACTGACCGCGCGCGAGAACCTGGTGTTCTTCGGCCGCCTCTACGGCCTCACCGATGCTGCGGCCGTCGCCTCTGCCGCGCTCGAACGCGCCGGCCTCGCCGCGCGCGCCGACGACCCGGTGTCGTCGTTCTCGCGCGGCATGCGTCAGCGGGTCGCCCTCGAACGGGCGCTGCTGCACGGCCCGCGCCTGCTGCTGCTCGACGAGCCGTTCACCGGGCTCGACCAGGCATCGTCGGCGGCGCTGGTGGTGCGGCTGCGCGAGGTGCAGGCGCGCGGCGTGGTCACGGTGCTCGCCACGCACGACCTCGACGTCGTCGACGGCGTGCTCAGCGACGTGGTGTTCCTGCAGGGCGGACGGCGCGTCGTCACCGGCGCCGCCGGGGCGCTACGCGATCGCTACCGTGCCGCCATGCAGGACGGTCCCCGGTCATGACCGCGTTCCTGCGCGTCGCCGCGCTCGTCGTCCGCAAGGATCTGACCGTCGAGGTGCGCAGTCTCGAGGTCGTCGCGACCACGTTGTTCTTCGCCGTCACCGTGGTGCTGATCTTTGCGTTCGGGTTCGTGCGCGAAGGCCTCGCGGTCGAGGGCGTGGCTGCGGCCATTCTCTGGATCACGGTGGCGTTCTCGGGCACGCTGGCCCTCGGCCGCACCTTCGAACGCGAGCGTCAGGCCGACACGCTGCGGGCGCTGCTGCTCGCGCCCGCCGATCGGCCGGCGATCTACGCCGGCAAGCTGGCCGGGATGCTGCTGCTGATGGCGCTCGTCGAAGCGGTGCTGGTGCCGCTCATCGGCCTGCTGTTCCAGGCGCCGATCCTCGCGGCGCCGCTGCGGCTGGCCGCGCTGCTCGCCGCCGGCACGCTGGGATTCGCGGCGATCGGCACGCTGTTCGCGGCCATGCTGGTGCGCGCCCGCAGCCGCGATGTGTTGCTGCCGGTGCTGTTGTATCCCATGACCGTTCCGGTCATGATTGCCGGGGTGCGCGGTACGGCGGCGCTGTTCCAGGCGGAGCCGGACCTCGACCTGGCGCAGTTCTGGACGGCGTTGCTGGTGTTCTTCGACGCAGTGTTCGTGACGCTGGCGCTCTGGACGTTCGAGCCGCTGATGACCGACTGATGCGCCACCACGGGGAGTGGATGACGTGACGACGGCAGTGAAGGTGCAGTTGGGCCTGGCGGCGGCGATGTTCGCTGCGGCGCCGTGGGTGATCAACGCCGCGCCGTACGAGGCCACGATGGGCCTCGTCTACAAGATCTACTTCTTCCACATGCCGTCGGCGTGGATGTTCCTGCTCGGCGCGATCGTCGCCGGCGTGGCCAGCGGGCGTTTCCTGTTCGGCAAACGCCAGGCGTCGGACGCCACCGCCGTCGCGGCCGCGGAGCTCGCCGTCGTGTTCGGCCTGCTGGCGCTCGTCACGGGCCCGCTGTGGGCGCGCAAGGCGTGGGGCGTGTGGTGGGTGTGGGACGCGCGGCTCACCTCCAGCCTGCTCGTGTTCCTGATCTTCGTCGCCTACCTGCTGCTGCGGCGCTTCGGCGGCCCGGGCGCCGACAAGCTGTCGGCCGGCCTGGCGCTCTTCGGCATGGCCAACGTGCCGTTCATCTACGTGTCGGTCAACTACTGGCGCACCCTGCACCCGAAGACGTCGGTCGTGCCGACCCTCCCGGTGTCGATGGGCATCCCGCTGTGGTTCTGCGTGTTCGCGTTCCTGCTGCTGTTCCTGGCGCTGCTGTCGCTGCGCGCGACGCTCGAACGGCAGCGGGCGCGCGTGGACGCGCTCTATCTCTCCCTCGACGAGGCCTGATGCGCTACTTCCGCGTGTTCCTGACCCTGGCGCTGCTGGCCGCGCCGGTGCTCGCCGGCGCCCAACCCCAGCCCTCGCCCGACGAGTTCCAGCCGATCTCGCAGGTGCCGGTGGAAGAGCAGATCCCCGCGATCAACCTGGTCGCGGCTGCCTACGCGCTGGTCTGGCTGGCCCTGCTCGGCTACGTCTGGTCGCTCGGCCGGCGCCTGCAGAAGACCGAGTCGGAGCTGACGCGCCTCGAAGCCAAGGACCGATGACGTGGAGCTGCCCGTCCCGACGATCGCGCATGTCATCTACATCCCGGTCGTCCTGCTCGTCGGCGTGGTGATCGGCTGGATCCTGGGCGGTCGTGCCGCCGCCGACGCAATGGCGATGGAGCTGAAGCGGCGCGAGGAGCGGGCGCGCCGGAAGGCCGCAGGCGGGGCGTAGCCGCCCTCAGCGGCCGATGCCGAGCCGCTGCGCGAGGGCTTCGGGCAGACCGGCCTCGCGGATGCGCGCCTGGGCGCGCTCGACCGGATACGCCGTGCGGTGGATCTCGACCACCTGGCGCGTCGCGTCGTAGACGCCGAACCCGGCCCGCGGGTCGCCGTCGCGCGGCTGGCCCACCGATCCCGGGTTGATCAGGTAGTGGCCGTCCGCGATGTCGATGTGCAGCGGCCGCCGCGGGTCGGCCGTCTCGAGCGTCAGCGACTGCCGCGCCAGCCGATAGCCGACCTGCACGTGGGTGTGGCCGAACAGGCACAGCCGCCGCGACGACGCTTCCATGGCCCGCAGCACGTCGGTGTCGTCGAAGACATAGACGTCCTCGTCGAACGGCGTCCCGTGACAGATCTCGAGCAGCTCGTCGACCGCGGTGGGGCCGGCCGGCAGGTCGGCCAGCCAGTCGCGGTTGTCGTCGCTGAGGGCCTCGTAGGTCCAGCGGATGGCCGCCCGCGCCACCGTGTTGAAGGCGTCGGACGGCTCGAGGCCGGCGCCGACCTTGTCGTGATTGCCGCGGATGACGGCATGCGGCGCCAGGCCGCGGATGCGATCGACGACGCCGTTGGGATCGGCGCCGTAACCCACCAGGTCGCCCAGCACCAGCACCTTGTCGTACGGCATCGTGCGGGCGGCCTCGAGCACCGCCTCGAGCGCCTCGAGGTTGGCGTGGATGTCGCTCAGCACCAGGTACCGCATCAATGCTCCAGCCAGTCGACCACGTGATCGACGACCTCGTCCACGCTCACACGCGAGACGTCGAAGCGGGCATGCGCCTGGGCGTACGCGGCGCGGCGCTCATTGTACAGGCGTTCCATCTCGGCCCGGTTCGCGGCCAGCGGCCGGCGGCCGTCGGCGGGGACGCGTCCGGCCACCACGTCGAACGGCGCGTCCAGCCAGGCCACCGCCCCGTCGCGCGCCATCAGCGCACGATTGCCCGGATCGACCATCGTGCCGCCGCCGGTGGCGACGATCACGCCTCGCGTCTCCAGCAGGTCGTTGAGGGCCTGGCGTTCGCGGGCGCGGAAGTAGGGCTCGCCCGACTGACGGAAGATCGTCGAGACGTCGCGGCCTTCGACGCGCTCGATGTGCTCGTCGACGTCCTCGAAGCGCCAGTCGAGGCGTTTCGCCAGAGCCCGGCCTATCGTGGTCTTCCCGGCGCCCATGAATCCCACCAGGTACAGCTTGTCGGCCTTCATGCCCGCAAGCCGTCGAGCACGTCGAAGAACCGCGGGAACGACACCGCCGCGATCTCGGCGCCGTTGATCGCGGTAGGATGCGACGCGCCGAGCGCAGCGACGGCGAAGGTCATGGCCAGCCGGTGGTCGTGCCGGGCGTCGACGGTGCCGCCGGTGAGCTGGCGCGTGCCGCGCACCGCGAAGCCGTCGGGAAACTCGTCGACGTCGGCGCCCATGGCGGCCAGCCCCGAGACCAGGGCAGAGATGCGGTCACTCTCTTTGACGCGCAGTTCGGCGGCGCCGCGGACCACGATCGATCCGCCGAAGGTCGCCAGCGCGGCCAGCGCCGGCAGTTCGTCGATGAGCAGCGGCACTTCGTCGGGCGACACGACCACGTCGTGACGGCCGCCGGTGGCGATGCGCACGCGCCCCACCGGCTCGCCGTGCCATTCCCCGGTGGGTGTCGTGGTCACGGTGGCGCCGGCGCGGCGCAGCACGTCGAAGAGGGCGACCCGCGTCGGGTTCAGGCCGACGTCCTCGATGTCGACCACCGAGTCGGGCAGGCCGGCCGCGGCCACCGCCAGGAACGCCGTGGCCGAAGGATCGCCAGGGACGCGGAGCGTGAGGCCGCCGTGCAGCCGCGCCCCGCCCTCGACGACCACGTCGCCGTCCGCACTGCGCGTCACCGCGACACCGAACGCCGTCAGCGCCCGTTCGGTGTGATCGCGGGTGGCGGCCGGTTCGCGCACGATGGTGCGCCCCGACGCCCGCAGGCCGGCCAGCAGCACCGCGCTCTTGATCTGCGCACTGGGCACTTCCGGGGTGTGCGAGATTCCGTGCAGCGGACCGCCGGCGATGGTGAGCGGCGGGCGGCCGTCCTCCTGCAGCGTGACTGCCGCGCCCATGGCCATGAGCGGCGCCGCGACCCGGCGCATCGGCCGCGACGACAGGGACGCATCGCCAGTCAACGTCGCCGTGAACGGCTGCGCCGCCAGCAGCCCCGAGAGCAGGCGCATGGTCGTGCCCGAGTTGCCGCAATCGAGCGCGGCGGAAGGCATCGTGAAGCCGTCCGGGCGTCCCGCGATGATCACCCTCGCGTCGCCCTGCACGTCCTCGCGACGCACCGCCACGCCGAGCTGCGCAAGACAGGCGAGGGTGGAGAGCGTGTCGGCGCCGGTCGAATAGCGATCGATGATCGTGGTGCCGTCGGCGACCGCCGCGAGCATCGCGTAGCGATGCGAAATCGACTTGTCGGGCGGCACCCGGAGGGTGCCACGCACGTGCCGCGCGGGCCGCACCAGGGTCGCGCGGGGCGCGGACATGGGCCCTCACTATACCGACCCGCGGGGCGGTGCGGCAATGCGCGTGCGCCCCGCGTATACTGGAATCGATGCGTCGGGCTCGAACCCACGCCGGGGCCGCATGACACCCGGCAGCCACACCGTCCGTCTGGACGTCGGCAGCGCCTTCGACATGATCGACTTCGTCGAGGTCGTCGGCACGCACATGTCGAAGCTGGTCGGGTTCGACGAAGACACGCTGCACTGGATCAGCATCGCGCTCCGCGAGTCGGTGGCCAACGCGATGAAGCACGGCAACAAGGGCGATGAGGGCAAGCGCGTCGCCGTCGAGTTCATGGCCTCGCCGGCCGACCATCCGTCCGAGCTCGTCATCCTGGTGCGCGATCAGGGCGACGGCTTCGACCCGTCGAACGTCGCTGATCCCCTGGCCGAGGAAAACCGCCTCAAGTCGAGCGGCCGCGGCATCTTCCTGATGCGCAGCTTCATGGACGAAGTCGACCTGCGCCGCGCGCCGCAGGGCGGGATGGAAGTGCGGATGGTGAAGCGGCGGCCCGCCGCCGAGCCGACGGCGTGACCGCGCCCGACCCACGGTTCCTGGCGACGGCCATCGAGGTCGTCACGGCGGCCGGCGCCGTCCAACGCGCCCGCTTCGGCCACGGCGTCCGCGTCGAGAAGAAGGGCACCATCGACCTGGTCACCGAGGTCGACGTCGAAGTCGAACGCATGGCCCGCGCGCTCCTGGGCGCGCGCTTTCCGGGCCACGACATCCTCGCCGAGGAGCTCGGCGGCGGCCGTGCCGGCGCCTCGCATCGCTGGGTGTTCGATCCGCTCGACGGCACCACGAATTTCGCCCACGGCGTGCCGATCTTCTGTGCCTCGCTCGCGCTCGAAATCGACGGCGAGGCCGTGGTCGGTGCCGTCTTCGACCCGAATCGCCAGGAGCTGTTCACGGCCGAGCGCGGCGTCGGCGCGTGGCTGAACGGCGCGCCGATTCGCGTGTCCGAGACCCACGCCCTCATCGACGCACTGCTCGTCACGGGCTTCCCCTACGACGTGCACGAGCGGCTCGAGGCCGTGATGGGTCTGTTCGCGGCGTACGTCGGGCGGGCTCGCGCCATCCGGCGGCTCGGCTCGGCGGCGATCGATCTGTGCTGGGTGGCGGCCGGCCGCATGGACGGCTTCTGGGAGGAGAACCTCCAGCCCTGGGACACGCGCGCGGGCGCGCTGCTGGTCCAGGAGGCCGGCGGGCGGGTCACCGGGCTCGACGGCGCCCCGTGGGATCCGTACGCCCGGCACCTGCTGGCCAGCAACGGCCCGCTCCACGACGCCATGCTCGCCGTCGCCGCGGAGTTCCGCGAGCGTCGCCGAAACGGGACGGCCTGACCCCGTCCCGGCGGCCCGTCCCGCCGAAAGTCCAGGCAAAGCCGACGAATCCCGGCCGTTTCGCGCTGGCATCGCCCGTGCACTGCGAGCGGGTACGCGCCCCACAGCGCGCGGCGCGGGACCCGTCCCGCGCCATCGGGAGAGGTCCATGCGTATCCAACATCTGATCAAGGGACTGCTGGTCGCGGCACTCGTCATGGCGCCGGCGCAGGCGCGGGCCCAGCAGGCCATCAATCTCACACTCGGTGGGTTCGTGCCCACCGGCGAGGACGCGCGCGTCGACGGCGACGTGCTGCTCGCGAATCGCGACCTGCTCGACTTCGACGTCAGCGATTTCAACACCGGCTCGGTCGGCATCGAGTGGTTGCTGCCGGTGGGCGAGTTCGTGGAGGTCGGCGCGGGCGTCGGCTACACCAGCCGCTCGGTGCCCACCGTCTACAACGAGTTCGTGAATCGCGACGGCCGTGAGATCGAGCAGGACCTCAAGCTGCGCACGGTGCCGTTCACGGCGACACTACGCTTCCTGCCGTTCGGCCGTTCGCGCGCGGTGCAACCCTATCTCGGCGGCGGCGTCGGCGTCATCAACTACCGCTACAGCGAGATCGGCGACTTCGTCGACTTCACCGACCGCAGCGTCTTCACCGACCGGTTCGTGGCCACCGGCACCGAGGTCGGCCCGGTGGCGCTGGCCGGCATCCGCTTTCCGCTCGGCGACGCGTTCGCCCTTGGCGGGGAAGTGCGCTACCAGAAGGCCGAGGCGGATCTCTCCGAGGACTTCCTCGGTCCGAAGCTCGATCTCGGCGGCTTCCACTACCTGATGACGTTCCGCATCCGCTTCTAGCGGCGGGCGGGCACCAGAGCGCGGGGCGCGCCGGATCCGGTCGCGGGGTATACTTTTCCGGATCCGGCCGCGCGCCCCGATGAGCCCAGAGATCTCCGTCGTCATCCCGATCCGCAACGAGTCGCCGAACATCCGGCCGTTGTACGACGAGCT
>CADEDM010000126.1 GCA_902826065.1 uncultured Acidobacteriota bacterium
GTCTGATGCTGCCGCGCCACCTCCACGGTCAGGCCCCGGGCATCATCACGGCGCCTGGCGTGCGGCCGGTCGTGACCGACGGCGTGGCGTCGACGCTGGTCGGCGAGGACTCGGCGGTGGTGTGGGCGCGGGCCGATCGGGCGGCGCGGATGCTGGTCGAGTACGCGACGACCGACGCGTTCCGCGGCGCGCGGCGTGTGACCGGGCCGGCGGTGACGGAATCGTCGGACTTCACGGGGCGCGTCGAGATCGCGGATCTGCCGCGCGGGCAGCGAGTGTTCTACCGTGTGTCGTTCCAGGATCTGCGCGACCTGCGGCAGTGGAGCGAGCCGGTCGTGGGGCAGCTCGCGACCGCGCCGGCGCCGCGTTCGCGGGATGTGTCGCTGGTGTTCTCGGCCGACACGCTGGGGCAGGGCTGGGGCCTCGACCCGGCGTTCGGCGGCATGCTGACCTACGACAGCATGCTGCGCGGGGCGCCCGATCTCTTCGTGAACCTGGGCGATGCCATCTATGCCGACGCGCCGCTCGGGGCCGAGGTCACGCTCGACGATGGCCGTGCATGGAAGAACATCACGTCCCAGGCCAAGAGCAAGCCGGCCGAGACGCTCGACGAGTACCGCGGCAACTATCGCTACAACCTGCAGGACGCGCACATGCGGCGCTTCAACGCCGCGGTGCCGCAGATCACCACCTGGGACGACCACGAGGTGCGCGACAACTGGTACTGGGAGCGGCGCCAGGACGACGACGCGCGCTTCACCGAGAAATCCGTGGCGGTCATGGCTGCGCGCGCCAGGCAGGCCTGCCGCGAGTACACGCCGCTGCCGATCGTCGGCGGCGACCCGGAACGGCTGTATCGCACCGTGCGCTACGGGCCGCTCGAGGTGTTCCTGCTCGACCATCGCAGCTACCGCGGCCCCAACACTCCGAACGTGCAGGCCGCGTCCAGCGACGCGACGACCATGATGGGCGCGGCGCAGCTGGCGTGGTTGAAGCGGGCGCTGGTGGCCAGCACCGCGACCTGGAAGGTGATGGCGAGCAGTCTGCCGATCGGCGTCGTGGTGCGCGACTTCCCGTCGTTCTACGAGGCGTTCGCCAATGGCGACGCCGGTCCGCCGCTGGGCCGCGAGCACGAGATCGCGGATCTCCTGCGCTTCATCCGCGACGAGCGCATCGACAACGTCGTCTGGATCACCGGCGACGTCCACTACGCCGCCGCGCACCATTACGATCCGTCGCGGGCGCGGTTCACGGAGTTCTCGCCGTTCTGGGAGTTCGTCGCCGGCCCGCTGCACGCCGGCACCTTCGGTCCCAACGCCCTCGATCCCACGTTCGGGCCCGAGGTGCGCTTCCTCGGCATCCCGCCGGGGATGAAGCCGAACCGGTCGCCGGCCGACGACCTGCAGTTCTACGGCCGTTTCGTGGTCGACGCGAAGACCGAGGCGCTGCGCGCCAGCCTGCACGATCGCCGCGGCCGCGAGATCTTCACGACCACGCTGCCGCCCGGGCGGGCGTGAGCCCGGCGATCAGGCGCCGCTGTCGTCGCGGAGCAGCGCGGCGACGCGGTCGACCAGCACCTGCCGCGTGACCGGCTTGTGGACCAGCACGGTGTGCGGCGCGTGCGCGGTGCCGGCCTCGAGCTCGTCGGCGTAGCCCGAGACGAACAGCACCTTCACGTCGGGCCGCCGGGATCGGATCGCGCTGGTCAGCGCCGGCCCGCTGACGTTGGGCATCACGACGTCGGTGACGACCAGGTCGATCTCGGCGCCGCGCGCCTCGAACGTCTCCAGCGCATCCCGGCCGTCGGTGGCCTCGATGACGGTGTAGCCGGCGGCCTCGAGGAACTTCGAGAACAGGCCGCGCACCTCGGGGTCGTCCTCGACCAGCAGCACGGTCGCACCGCCGGTCGTCACCCGCGGTGCCGGTGCCTGCGCCGGTTCCGAGACCGGCGCGGTGCGCGCGGAGTGCGCCGTCTCGGCCACCGCCGGCAGCAGCACGTGCACCGCGGTGCCGGCGCCGGGTGCGGTGTCGATCCAGGTGTAGCCGCCGCTCTGCTTGACGATGCCGTAGACCATCGACAGGCCGAGGCCGCTGCCCTTGGAACTGTCCTTCGTGGTGAAGAACGGCTCGAAGGCCTGCGTCGCCGTGTCGTGGTCCATGCCGCAGCCGGTGTCGCGGACCGAGAGCAGGACCCAGGCGCCGGAGGGCACCCGCACCGGCAGCGAGGCATGCGCCCACGGCTCGTCGAGCACGAAGTTCGAGGTCGCGATCTCCAGCGTGCCGCCGTCGAGCATCGCGTCGCGGGCGTTGATGGCGAGATTCAGCACCACCTGCTCGATCTGTCCGGGATCGACGCCGACCGCCGCGAGATCCGGGACCAGCGTGCTCACCAGCTGGACGTCCTCGCCGATCACGCGCGTGAGCATCCGCTCGAGCGTGCGCACGGTGACATTGAGGTCCAGCACCTCGGGCATCAGGATCTGGCGCCGGCCGAAGGCCAGCAACTGGCGCGTCAGCGACCCGGCCCGTTCGGTGGCCGCCTGGATGCTGCGCAGCAGCCGCCGGCGCGCCTTCGACTCGAGGCCCGGCTGGCCCAGCGCTTCGGCGTGGCCGCCGATCACCTGGAGCAGGTTGTTGAAGTCGTGGGCGACGCCGCCGGCCAGCCGGCCGAGTGCGCCGATCTTCTGCGAGCGCCGCAGTTGCTCGGTGAGATCGCGGTTGTCCTGCAGCGCGGCGTCGAGACGCGTGCGCTCGCGACCATCGCGCACGGTCACCAGGGCCCAGCCCGGCGCGTCGAGCGCGGCGACGTGGACATCGGCCGGGCAGGTCTCGCCGTCGTCGCGGGTGTAGCTGGCGGTGCGGCGGGGATGCGGACTCGGCGGCGCCAGCGGGTCGGCCGCAGCGGCCGGCGGAGCGGCGATCCAGCGGTCGAGGGGAGCGCCCTCGAGGGCGTCCGAGGTCGTGCCGAGCAGCTTCTCGAAGGCGCCGTTGACCCGCACGATGAGGCCGTCGCGATCGACGATCGCCAGGGCCTCACCGACCGCGTCGAGCGGCACGAGGCTGGCCGGATCGGCGGCGGTGTGGCGTGGCCGGCGCGTGCCGGTGGACGGCTGTGGCGCCGGCGCCGAGGCGCGATCGAGCAGCCACGCCCGTTCGAAGGGCGTCATGGCGTGAGGATCGCGCCGCCCGCCGGCGCTCCCGTCGGTCGGACGAGTGCGGTCCGCCATCGCGTGCTGCCGCCGTGGATCGTCACACAGATCGCGACGCGCCGTACATCGGCCAAACTCCGAGGCGTCATGCCCGGGCCGCCCGCGGTGCGGCGGCACCCAGCAGAGCCGTGACGTGCGCCAGCAGCATCGAGCGAGTCAGCGGCTTCGACAGATGGCGGGTACGGGGCGCCGTGTCGCGGCCGGCCGCCATCGCCGCGTCGTCGCCCGACACGAAGAGCACGCGCAGTCCGGGATCGCGCTGCCGCAGCAGCCCGGCCAGCGCCCGGCCGTCGAGCCACGGCAAAGCCAGATCGGTGACGAGGAGATCGAGGCGCCCGTCGCCCTCGTGCACCGCCGCGAGCGCCGCCGGACCGTCGGCTGCGGCGACCACGTCGTAGCCGGCGTGGCGGAGGAAGCCGGCGTAGATGGCGCGAATCTCGGGGTCGTCCTCGACCAGCAGGATCGCGGCGCTCGATGCGCCGCCGGACGCCGGCAGCGGTGCGTCGGCCCCGGCGACGGACCCCGACCGGCGCGCCGGCGCTGCCGGCGGAGGAGCGGGCGGTGCGAGCGCGCTCATGACTGGAACATGCTCTCGGTGGCGCGCACCTGTTCGTCGACGTCGGTCACGAGGTCGCGCACCTCGCTGAGCAGCGTCAGACGCTGCGTCATGGTCAGGGAGCGCGCCACGCGGTCCAGAGCCACCGGGTCCTGGTCGGCCAGCGACGGGATCGGCGTGACCCAGTAGCCCATCCACTCGGCCAGCTCGCAGGCGGCGGTGACGCGCGCCAGCATGTCGGTCGGCCCTTCGGCGTCGGGGTTGTGATGGTGGCCGGCGACGTCCTGGAAGACCTGTGGCAGCATCAGCTGCTGCGCGAACCAGAGCCCGGCCTCGCAGTGATCCATGCCGAGCAGGTCGCGCTCGAGCTCCAGCAGGGCGCGGCCGCGGACGTCGGCGGCGTCGAGGAACGCCGGGTACTGCCGGGGATGCGCGACGATCAGCGCCAGACGGCCGATGTCGTGCAGCAGGCCGGCGGTGTAGGCATCGGCCGGGCTACCGCCGACGCGCAACGCGATTTGCTCGGCGGTGGCAGCCGTGGCGAGGTTGTGCTTCCAGCAGCGGACCACGGCCGGCAGCTTCAGCCACTCGCCGAGATAGCGGCGCAGGCCCACGGTCGCCGCCAGCGCGCGGATGCGCGTGATGCCGAGCAGCGAGGTCGCATGCGGCAGGCTCGTCACCTGGCCGCGGATGCCGTAGTAGGCGGTGTTGGCGGCGCGGAGCACCTCGGCCGAGATGGTGGCGTCGACCGAGACGGCGTCGGTGACATCGGCGATGCCGACGTCGTCGTTGGCCAGCAGCCCCAGCAGCGTGACTGCGGCCGAGGGTATCGGCGGCAGTTCACAGTTCCGCCGCAACAGCCGCGATTTGGCCGGCGGTGTCACCCTCGCCGTGGTCGCGGCAAGGCCGGTCGTCTGTCCGTTGATCTCCACCCGGGCCTCGGCACAGGGAATCGGCAGTTCCCGCGCCGGCTGGAGTGGGTCAGGTCGTGGGCTGCCCGAGCAGCGTGCTGAGCTCTTTCAGGAGGCCGCTCCGCGTGACCGGCTTGGCCACGTGGGAGGCCAGCGGGTCGGCGGCGTCGATCTCGAGCTGATCGGTGTAGCCCGAGACGAACAGCACGCGCACGCCGGGCTTGCGGGCCCGGAGCGCGCTGACGAGTGACGGGCCGCTGACGTTCGGCATCACGACGTCGGTGACGACCGCGTCGATGTCGTCGGCATAGCGCTCGAAGAGCTCGAGGGCCTCCTGCCCGTCGCCGGCCTCCCGCACCAGGTAGCCACCGTCGCGGAGGAACGCGGTGAAGAGCGTGCGCACCTCGGGGTCGTCCTCGACCAGCAGCACCGTGCCGCCGTGCGTGTCCACGCGCGTGGACGCCGGCTGATCCTCGCGGCCGCCGAAGGTCGCTTCTTCGTAGACCGCCGGCAGCAGCACGTGGACGCTCGTGCCGGCGCCGGGCGCCGACTCGATCCACGTGAAGCCGCCGCTCTGCTTGACGATGCCGTAGACCATCGACAGCCCGAGGCCGCTGCCGCGACTCGCGTCCTTGGTCGTGAAGAACGGCTCGAAGGCCTGCGCCGCGGTGTCGCTGTCCATGCCGATGCCGGTGTCGAGCACCGACAGCAGCACCCAGTCGCCAGGCGGCACGGGCACCGGCAGCGACGCGTGACTCCACGCCTCGCGCAGCAGGAAGTTCGCGGTCGCGACCTCGAGGGTGCCGCCCTCGGCCATGGCGTCGCGGGCGTTGATGGCGAGGTTGAGCAGCACCTGCTCGATCTGGCCCGGATCCACTTTCACGCGGCGCAGGTCGGCGGCGAGCGAGCTGACGAACTGCACGTCCTCGCCGATGACGCGGCCGAGCATGTGCTCCATCGACAGCACGGTGACGTTGAGGTCGAGCACCTGCGGCACCAGCACCTGGCGACGGCCGAAGGCGAGCAGCTGGCGCGTCAGCGACGCGGCGCGGTCGGTGGCGCGCTGGATGCGCTGCAGCAGCCGGCGGCGCGACGGCTGATCGAGGCCGTCGGCGCCGAGGGTCTCAGCGTAGCCGCCGATCACCTGCAGCAGGTTGTTGAAGTCGTGCGCGACGCCGCCGGCGAGGCGGCCGAGCGCGCCGATCTTCTGCGAACGGCGCAACTGCTCGTTGAGGTCGTGGTTGGCGCTCAGGGCGTCGGCGGCCACCTGCCGCCAGCGTTCGTTGTGCAGCGTCACGAACACCGGCGCCTCGGCGCCGCGGGCGGCGGCGATGAAGCGCAGATCAATCGGCGTCTCGTCGCCGCCACGCGTCACGGTCACGGTGAGCCGAGGCGCGGCGCCGGGGGCGAGATCCACGGCCGGCTGGGGCGCACTCGGGAGCAGCGTCAACAGGTGCCGGCCGATGCACGCGTCGGCCGTCTCCACGCCGAGCGTGACGGCGAACGCCGCGTTCGCGGCTACGACGCGGCCCTCGTGATCGAGCAGGGCGGCGCCGTCCTCGAGCCGATCGAAGAGCCGGCGCCAGTCCACCGCCGGCCCCGGCGTTCCGTTCGAGATCTCCGCGATGTCAGCCGTGCGGGCCAGCGTCAGCCGGAGCTGGTCTTCCGGCGTCGCCTCGGCGGGCGCGGCCCGGGCCACCCACAGCGATACGTCCATCGGGGACGCGTGTTCCGGCAGGAGCTCGGCGTCGAGTTGCGCACCGGTGTGGGCGTCGGTGGAGGGCGGCGCCAGCAGGGCGATCGGCGTGCCGCGCGAACCGGCGTGGGCGCGCAATCGGCGACAGACCGCCAGCCCGTCGAACCCGGCCTCGGTCGGCCCGATCACGATGGCATCCGGCGGACGCATCACCAGCGCCGACAAGGCGCTGCTGGCATCACCCGCCACGTCCACCCCATACCCCTGCGTATCCAGCAGGGCGGCCACACCGCGACAGAAGCCGTCGGCAGCGGCCACGAGCACCGTTCGACGCGGAGGGGGGAGGGCGCCTCCGTGTCGACCCGGAGACGACACACTCACTCTGGGTCCTTCCGCCGCGGGGCCTGCAAGTCCCGCGGACGACCCATGATCGCATCAGCGCTGCACGGAGAGTGCGTCGCGCGTGTTTATTCTGTGCAACCTCGGCAGTACTACTGCCCGCCGCGGTTCAGCATGCGCGCCCAGCCGAGCGCATCGGCGTAGGCATCGGACAGCGTGTCGGGCGCGAGGCCCAGACCGGTGACGAGGCGCGAGGCGTCGTCCCAGCGGCCCTGCTCGAACGCGACGACGGCATCGAGGGTCTCGCGGGCCGGGTTGACCTGGCCCAGCAGCGCATCGCGGATCTCCGGATCCAGCGGCAGTTCGGCGGTGACCTGCGCCATCGGATGTCCGAGCAGGACGTCGAGCAGTGAGCAGAGACCGAGCAGGAAGCTGCCCGAGCCGTGGTCGCCGCGGTCGAGGGCCTGGCCGAGCAGCTCGCAGCAGCGGGCGCGGATCACGGTCATCGTGACCAGCTCGGACGGGCCCTTGTTCATGCCGGCCAGCGCCCAGATCGAACTCCACTTCCGCACCTGGTCGAGGCCCAGCAGCAGCAGCGCCTCGCGGATCGACTTCACCTCGCGACGCAGGCCGAAGCCGGCCGAGTTCACCGAGCGCAGCACGCGATACGACAGCGAGGCATCGTGCTTGAGCAGGTCCTCGATGGCGATGAGCGACACCGACGGCTGGTTCAGCGCCGCGACGAGCCGCATCTGCGTCAGCTGGCTCGACGGCAGCGCCTTGCCCGAGAAGGTCACCGGGCGGCAGAAGTAGTAGCCCTGGAACAGCGAGCAGCCCGCGAGCTTGGCGCGATCGAAGACGTCGGCGGCCTCGACCTTCTCCGCCACGACCGACACGCCCTTGGCGAGCAGGCGCTTGGTCGTCGCTTCGAGGGTCGTCGCGTCGAAGGTCAGGACGTCGAGCTTGACGAAGCGCGCCAGCGGCAGCAGCGCCTCGGCCGGCGAGCCGGGCACGAAGTCGTCGAGCGCCAGGGCGTAGCCGCGCTGGTGCAACGACTCGCACATCGCCTGCACCTCGGGCGTCACCTGCACGCTCTCGAGGATCTCGAGCACGACCTGATCGGGATCGAGCAGCCCGCTGGCGTCGGCGAGCAAGGTGCGCATGTCGAGGTTGATGAAGGCGCGCCGGCCGTCGGTCAGCGTCTCGAAGCCGACGCCGAGCAGGGCATCGGCGATGACCTTGGCCGAGATGCTGGCGTCATTGGGCGACGCGGTGGTGGCCGTGGCCGACGCCCGGTAGAGCAACTCGTAGCCGAAGACCTGCTGACGGCCGTCGAGGATGGGCTGGCGGGCGACGTGGACCTGCTCGATGGAAACGGCCATGCGACAGGGCAATCGGCCGTGCGCCGCGCCGCCTTGAATGCGCGGCCGCCGGCTGCGTCAGCGCGTGCACGCGGCGTCGAGCGCCGCCAGCAGCGTGCGTGACGTGAACGGCTTCTGCAGCAGGTGGTCCACCGGTTGGCTGCCGCCGAAGACGCTCTCTGCGTAGCCAGACATGTAGAGCACCGGCACGCCCGGTTGCCGCGTCAGGACGCGCCGCGCGACCTCGAGGCCGCTGCCGCCGGGCAGCACGAGGTCGGTCAGCAGCACGTCGATGGGGTGGCCGAGGGCGTCGAGCACGGCCTCGGCCGACGCCAGCCCGTCCGCAGGGTGCACCGTGTGCCCGGCCCGGCGCAGAATCTCGCCGACCACGTAGCGGACGTCGGCCTCGTCTTCCACCAGCAGCACGATCCGCGACGCGCGGGCGGCCGGCGTGGTCGAGGCGGTCGCCGGCGGGGCGTTGGCCGCGTCGTCGTCGGCCACGGCCTCGACCCACGGCAGATAGAGGGTGACCGTAGTGCCACGGCCGCGATCCGAGGTGACGGTGATGCGGCCGCCGTGCTGCTCGGCGATGCCGCGGCAGATCGACAACCCGAGCCCGGTACCGCGTCCCGGTCCCTTGGTCGTGAAGAACGGCTCGAACGCGCGACGGCGGACGTCGTCGGTCATGCCGTGGCCCGTATCCGCCACGCGCAGGCACACCCAGGCGCCGGCGTCGGGCCCGTCGGGCGCCGTGGCGTAGGCGGTCGACAGGGTGAGCCGTCCACCGTCGGGCATGGCGTCGCGGGCGTTGAGTGCGAGGTTGAGCGTCACCTGCGCGACATGGGCCTGCGCGATGCGTACCGTGGCCGGCGTGGCGCGCAGTTGCCAGGTGACCTCGATGGTCTCGCCGAGCGTGCCGATGACGAGCGACCGCAGGCCGTCGAGGGCGGCGTTGAGGTCGATGGTGCTCGGGGTGGACGGGTAGTGCCCGGAGAACGTGAGCAGGCCCGAGGTGATCCGCGTCGCCTGCGCCACCGCCCGTTCCAGCGCCTCGACCCGCGCCTGCACGGCCGGCACGCCGGCGGCGTCTTCGGCGAGGGCCTCGATGTGCCCCTGCATCACGGTGAGCAGGTTGTTGAACTCGTGGGCGATGCCGCCCGAGAGCTTGCCGGCGACCTCCAGGCGCTGCGCGGCGAGCATGCCGTCGTCGAGGCGCGCCAGCGCGGTGACGTTCGTGAACGCCGTGAGGAAGCAGGCGTGGCCGTCGAGTTCGAGCCGGCTCGTGTGCGCGAGCAGGTGCAGCGCCTCGCCGTGCGCGGTGGTGATCCGCACCTCCCGGCCCAGCCCCGGCTCGGCGTCGATGGTGTCGATCTGTGCCCGGCGATCGCCGGGGTCGCGGTAGAGACCGAAGTCGAAGACCGAGCGGCCGCGCAGGTCGGCGCGCCGGTAGCCGGTCAGCGCCTCGGCGATGCCGTTGACGTCGACGATCTCTCCGCCTTCGGCGGTGGTCACCAGCAGCGGCAGAGGCGACGCGTCGAAGAGGGTCTGAAAGGAATCGACCGGGGCGGATCGGTCATCTGCCAGCGCCGAGAGGAACGACCGGACGGCGCCAGGCAGGCGGGGGGGCAGCTTGGTCCACTCGGGCATCCGGGCTCGGCTCGTGTTGGCGACTGGTCAGGCCAGGGCTTGGCAGGTGCAGGGTCGAGCGCCCCGATGGGCGCTCGTGCGCCCGGCCGGCAGCACAGATGCTACACATCCCGGCACCGGTTGCACACATTATTTTGCAGAGCTGGCTTGGCCGGTCAGCGGCGGGCCGGGGAGGGGCCCCCGACCGGCAGCCGCACCACGAAGGTGGTGCCGTGCCCGAGGGCCGTCTCGAAGCTGATGGCGCCGCCATACCGCTCGACGATCGCCTTGGCCGTCGACAGGCCCTGACCGGTGCCCTGGCCGACGCCCTTGGTGGTGAAGAACGGCTCGAAGATGCGTGGCACGACTTCCGGGGGCATCCCGGTCCCGGTGTCGCGCACGCGGATCTCCACCTCGCCGTCGACCAGGGAGGTGCGGATGGCGATGCGGCCCTTCTGTCCGGGCCGCGTCGCCGCACGCACGGCGTGGGCGGCGTTGACGAGGAGATTCACCAGCAGCTGGCCGCACTCGTGCGGCGCGGCGGCGACGGCCGGGAGGCCGGGCGTCAGCTCGCGTTCGACGGTGGCGACGAGCTTCCACTCGTGGCGCGTCAGGGTGACGGCGTTCTCGATCATCTGGTTGATGTCGACGCGCTCGGGCCCGGTGCGGCCGCGGTGCGAGAACTCCTTGAGCGCCCGCACGATGTGCGTGACGCGATCGATGCCGTCGATCGACTCCGCAATGGCCGCGGTGAGTTCGTGACGCAGTGCCGCCGCGTCGTCATCGCCCGCGGGGACGAGCCCGTGCTCGAGCGCGGCGCACTGCGAGGCGAGGAAATCGAGGTTGTGGCTCACGAACTGCAGCGGCGTGTTGATCTCGTGGGCCACGCCGGCGGCCAGGGCGCCGAGCGCGTCGAGCTTGTGCGCCGTGCGCAGCGACTCGGCGCGCCGGCGATCGTCCGAGACATCGATGGCGAGGCCGACGGCGCGCAGCGGCTCGCCGGCAGGGCTCCACGCCGTGACCTGGCCGCGCAGGCGCACCCAGCGCGGATCCCCCGACGGCACGCGCATCGCGAATTCGTGGCGCAGGCGCTCGGCGCGGCGCGCGAAGAGGTCGGCGAACGCGGCGTGCAGACCCTCGAGGTCGACGTCGTCGACCGCCGCGAACACGGCGCTCACCGGCCGGGCGCCTTCGCCGTCGAGGCGGAACAGCTCGGCGAAGCGCGCGGTCACGGTCACGAGGCCCGACGTCAGATCCCAGTCCCAGTAGCCGGCGTCGACGGCCTGCAGGACCAGGGCGAGCCGGGCGTCGTCGGGCAGCACGGCGGTGGGGTTCTCGTTGCGAATCGTCATGGCGGACTCAGGACTCACGCCGCCACGGGCTCGAGGACGCGCGCCACCAGGCCGCGCCAGGCATCGAGCCGGTCGCCCAGGCCGACGCGCGCGACGTGTGCGGCGGTCGATTCCGGCAGGGCGTGGCCGTCGAGTTCGTCGACCAGCGCGCGTGTGAGGTGCGCCACCGTCTCGACGGCGAGGGGTATCTCGGGCAGCGTGGCGGCGTCGTCACTGCGGGCGACCGATTCGGCCACTGCCGGTGACAGGCCCCACAGTTGCAGCAGGTGCGCGAGCGCGTCGGCCGCGCTCAGCCCGAAGACGCGCCGCTCGATGGCGTGCAGGGGCGCGGCGGTCGCGGCCGCCTCGTCGCGGGCTGCGTCGTACTGCGCGCGGCACGAGACGTCGGCGAGCAGGGGCGCGGATGTCCCCCACAGCGCGACGAGCGCCGCCAGTCGTGCCTCGTCGGACGACAGTGCCTCCGCACGCGCGACGGCACAGGTGGCGGCCGCAGCACGTTCGGCGCGGCGCCACGTGGCCTGCTGGAACGCCGTCGCCTCCTGTGCGGGCAGCGGCGTGAGCAGCTCCGATTCGAGCAGCGCCCGGACGGCGTCGGGACCAAGCTGGAAGAACGCGTCGTGGACGTGGGCCGGGGGAGTGCCCATGCCCAGGCGGGTCCAGGTCGCCACCTGCAGCAGCTTGGTCGCCAGGGCGGCGGTGCCCGAAAGCAGGGCGACGACGTCGCGGTCGCGCGCCTCGGACCACGGCCGGGCCAGCAGCCGGCGCACTGTCTCGACGCGCGCGGCGGCCACCGGCAGGCTGCGCAGTCCGTAGATGCCGCGCAGCAGCGCCGGGTCGTGATCGGGCGCGGGCGTGATCAGCGCGCGGTGCAGCACACCGAGCAGCACGTCGCCGCGGCACGGCTTGGCGAGGCACTGGTGGGCGGCGCGGGCCATGCGCACGAGCGATCCGGCGCCGACCTCGCCCGAGAGGATGAAGCGGGCGAGGAGCGGCCGGCGGCGCGAGGCCTCCAACAGCAACTCGGCCCCGTCCAGGCCCGGCATCAGCATGTCGGAGACCACGGCGTCGGGCTGCACCTCGTCGACGATCGTCAGCGCGCGCAGCGGATCGTCGGTGAAGTGGCACTCCCAGTCGCGGCGCTGCACGCGCAGCATGCGCTCCAGCGCCCGCAGGATCGGCACCTCGTCATCCACGAAGAGCAGGCGCCGCGTGGACATCAGGCCTCGCGACGCCCGCGACACGACGCGGGCGGGGCAGTGGCAGCGGTGGACGTGGGCGGCGGCAGGGACACGGGCGCTCGGCCGCGCCCGCCGGCGCGGGCCGGCAGACGGCGGACCCTCGGGTAATCGCCCATCTGGCGTACGGGTTGAGCGCCGCGCGCACACGACTGGCGGCGTCCGGCCCCGGCGAGGAGTCGTGCTAAGGTTTCGCCCGTGTCCGTCGCTGACCCCGCGTCCGGCGGCCAGACCGCCGCGCCGCCGGCCGACTGGCTGGCGCTGGTGAACCGCCACGCCCTTGCCGTCCGCCTCATCGCGACCACGGTGCACGACGTCAACAACATCCTGCAGGTCGTCAGCGGCGCGGCCGAAGTGCTGGCGCTCGATCCGTCCCCGGCGGCGGTCGCGAAGCGGACGACATCGATCGTCGGACAGTCGGCCGCGGCGACGACGGTCCTGGCGGCGCTCACCGGCTTCGTCCGCGCCGAGACCGATGCACGCGACGGCGCACGGCCGCTCGCGCTCGCCACGCAGGCACTGGCCTTCCGTCAGCATGCGCTGCGCAAGGGCCGCATCACCTCCGGTGCCACCGGCGACGACGCCATGTGCGGCATGCCCCGACAGCGGCTGCAGCAGGTGCTGCTGAACCTGGTGTTGAACGCCGAGCACGCGCTGGCCGGGCGGCTCGACGGCGAGCTGCGGATCGTTGTGACCGGTGGGGATGTGGTGGTCGTGACCGTGGACGACAACGGCCCGGGCTGGGGTGATGCCACCGCATCGAGCGACGCGTGGCCGCCGCGGCCGGGCACGTCCCCGGGCGCGCTGGGCCTGGGTCTCTCGGTGTCGCGCGACCTGCTCGCGCGGGTCGGCGGCACGCTGGCGTGTGAGCCCTCGCCGCTGGGCGGCGCCCGCGTGACCCTGCGCGTGCCGGCGCTGGGCGGTTAGGCCGCGGAGACGGCTTCGTCGCCGCCGAGGCGATTGAGCTTGTCGATCAGCGTCGTGCGGCTCAGGTTGAGCAGACGCGCCGCCTGACGCTTGTTGCCGCCGGTCTTCTCGAGGCCCCGGCGCAGCAGCTCGCGTTCGAGCTGGCTCATCACCGAGGTGAAGTCGAGGCCCTCGTCGGGGATCGTCACCGGTGTCAGCAGCGACGACTGGCCCGGCTGACGGATCTCCTCGGGCAGCATCGCCGGCGTGATCTCGCGTTCGCCGCCGCTCATGGCCACGGCGTGTTCGATCGCGTTCTCGAGCTGGCGGATGTTGCCGGGCCAGGCGTAGTCCATCAGCGAGCGCAGCAGGGCCTGGCCGAGCACGCGGCCCGACAGCCCGTTGCTCTTGCACGACTTCTGCAGGAAATGCTGCGCGATGAGCGCGATGTCCTCGCGGCGGCTGCGCAGCGGCGGCAGCGTGATCGGCACGACGTTGAGGCGGTAGAACAGGTCCTCGCGGAACGTCCCTTCCTTCACGAGCTTCTTCAGGTCGACGTTGCTCGCCGCGATGACGCGGATGTCGAACTTGAACGCCTTCGACTCGCCGACGCGCTCGACCTCGCGCTCCTGCAGCGCGCGCAGCAGCTTGGCCTGCAGGGCCAGCGACATCGAGCCCACTTCGTCGATGAACAGCGTGCCCTTGTGGGCCAGCTCGAAACGGCCGACGCGGGCGTTGACGGCGCCGGTGAACGCGCCCTTCACGTGGCCGAAGAGTTCGGCTTCGGCCAGTGTCTCGGGAATCGCCGCCGAGTTGAAGGCGACGAAGTGCTGGTCGCGGCGCGGGCTGTTGAAGTGAATGGTGCGGGCGATGAGTTCCTTGCCGGTGCCGGTCTCGCCCTGGATGAGCACGCCGCTGTTCATCGGCGACACGAGCTCGAGGGTGGAGAAGACGTGCTGCATGGCGGCGCTGCGGCCGACCACGCTGTCGAAGCTGAAGCGATCGTGGAGCTGCGCGCGCAGTTGCGCGTTCTCGAGGCGCAGGCGGCGCTCCGTGATTCCGGCGTGCAGGACGTGGGCGAGCTGGCCGAGCTGGAACGGCTTGATCAGGAAGTCGATGGCGCCGCGCTTGATCGCCTTCACCGCCTCTTCGACGCCGCCGAAGCCGGTCATCACCACGCAGCGGATCTCGGGGTAGCGGGCGAGGGCCGCGTCGAGCACGTCCATGCCGTCGGCGTCGGGCAGCCGCAGGTCGACGACCAGCGCGTCGTAGG
>CADEDM010000127.1 GCA_902826065.1 uncultured Acidobacteriota bacterium
AAGGCCAGGGCTTCATCCAGACGCTGCAGGTGCTCGACGCCGGCCGCATCGGCATTGCCGCGCTGGCCGTCGGCCTCGCGCAGGGCGCCTACGAGTCGTCGCGCCGGTATGCCTTCGAGCGCCGGCAGTTCGGCACGCCCATCGGCCAGTTCCCGTCGATCCGCGCCAAGCTGGTGCACCAGGCGGCGTCGGTGCAGGCGGCGCGCCTGCTGACGCTGCGGGCCGCGTGGCTCAAGGACCAGGGCCAGCGCATGACGCTGGAGTCGTCGATGGCGAAGCTCTACGCCAGCGAGATCGCCGTGCGCGCCTCGGAAGACGCGGTGCAGATCCACGGCGGCTACGGTTTCGTGAAGGACTACCCGGCCGAGAAGTACTTCCGCGACGTGAAGCTCACGACCATCGGCGAGGGCACGAGCGAGGTGCAGCGGCTCGTCATCGCCCGCCAGCTCCTGGCCGCGTGACCGTGACCGATCGCCCGCCGCTCGGCCAACGGGTGCTCGACGGCGATCCCCGCGCCATCGCCCGCGCGATGTCGCTCATCGAAGACGACGCACCGGGCGCGCCCGATCTCGTCCGCATGCTGTTTCCGCACACAGGCCGGGCCTACGTCATCGGCGTGACCGGGCCGCCGGGCGCCGGCAAGAGCACGCTGGTGGATCGGCTCGTGGGCACCGTGCGCGCCGCCGGCGAGACGGTGGGCGTGATCGCCGTCGATCCGACCAGCCCCTTCACCGGCGGCTCGATCCTCGGCGATCGCCTGCGCATGCAGGCGCACGCCGCCGACGCCGGCGTCTTCATCCGCAGCATGGCGACGCGCGGGCATCTCGGCGGCCTGGCGCCGACGACCTCCGACCTGGCCGTGGTGCTCGACGCCGCCGGCCGGTCGCTCGTGATCGTCGAGACCGTCGGCGTGGGTCAGGACGAGGTCGACATCGTCCGCACGGCCGACGTCTCCGTGGTCGTGCTGGTGCCCGGCACCGGCGACGACGTGCAGGCACTCAAGGCCGGCATCATGGAGATCGCCGACATCTACGTCGTCAACAAGGCCGACCGCGACGGCGCCGACCGCATGGTGACGTCGATCGAGTCGAACCTGTCTCTCCAGGCGTTTGGCGACGGCCAGTGGCGGCCGCCGATCGTGCGCACAGAGGCCACCAACGGCAAGGGCCTCGACGAGTTGTGGGCGACGATTCAGGCGTTCCGCACCCACACGGCCGGGCGGCGCGAGGCGCGGCTGGCGGCGCGCCAGGAGTACCGCCTGCGCGAACTGCTGGCCCGCAGATTCCTGGCGCACGTCGAAGCGCGGGTGCTCGGGGCCGGCGAATTCGACGCGATCGTCGGACGGATTGCCCGCCGCGAGACCGATCCGTACTCGGCCGCCGCCGACGTGCTGTCGCGCGCGCTCGCCTCGGGAGCCGCACGATGAAGGCCCGCCTCGACCACATCGGCATCGCCGTCGCCGACGCCGCCGCGGCCACCGCGTGGTACCGCGAGCACTTCGGGCTGCAGGTGGCGCACGTCGAGACCGTCGACAGCCAGAAGGTCACGGCGCACTTCCTGCCGGCGGGGGAGTGTCTGCTCGAGCTGCTCGAGGCCACGGCACCGACGTCGCCGATTGCGACGTTCCTCGAGAAGCGCGGGCCCGGGCTGCACCACGTCGCGCTCGCCGTCGACGACATCCACGCCGCGCTCGGCGCGTTGAAGGCGGCCGGGGTGCGGCTGATCGACGAGGTCCCGCGTCCAGGGGCGGAAGGCGCGCTGGTGGCCTTCGTGCACCCGTCGGCGGCGCAGGGCGTGCTCGTGGAGCTGAAGCAGCCGGCCGTGGGCGCGCGCGCCGGTCACCTCGCCACGGTGCCGCTGTTCCGCGGGCCGGCGAAGACCACGCTCGGCGATCTCGAGCTGGTGTCGCTGTCCGACGGCTTCTTCGCCCTCGATGGCGGCGCGATGTTCGGCGTCGTGCCGCGGACGCTGTGGGAGACGAAGCTGCCGCCCGACGATCGCCACCGCATCCCGCTGGGTCTTCGGCCACTGGTCGTGCGCGGCGCCGGGCCCACGGTGCTCATCGACGCCGGGTGTGGCGACAAGATGGACGCGAAGAGCGCGGCGATCTACGGGCTGGATCGCCGATATCACCTCGATCACAGCCTGGCGGATGCCGGCCTGGCGCCCGAAGACATCGACGTCGTCATCGCCAGCCACCTGCACTTCGATCACATCGGCGGGTTCACGTCGCGGCGGTCCGACGGCACGCTCGTACCGCGGTTCCCGAAGGCGCGCTACGTCGCTCACGCCGGTGAGTGGCACGATGCGACGCATCCGCACGAGCGCAATCGCGCCAGCTACCTGCCCGAGAACTTCCAGCCGCTGATGGACGCCGGCGTGCTGACGCTGGTCGACGACGACGCCGAGATCGTGCCGGGCCTCCGCTATCGGCGCTCGGGCGGACACACGGCCCATCACCAGGTGGTCACCATCGCCTCCGGCGGGCGGACCGCGGTGTTCGCGGCCGACATGTATCCGACGGCGGTGCATCTGCCCGACCCGTGGGTCATGGGCTACGACCTCTACCCGGTCGACACGCTCGCTTTCAAGCGCGCGTTTTCGCGCGAGGCGATCGAACGCGAGTACGTCGTGTTCTTCGAGCACGATCCGTCGATGGCCGCGGGGTATCTGCGCGAGTCCGCCGGCAAGCGGACGGTGGAGCGGGTGCTCTAGGCGCGTTGCAACGCGTAGGGATCAGGGATCACGGATCAGGGACGAGGAGCACGCGTGAGCGCAGACATCGGGATCATCGGCGGCAGCGGGCTCTACGACATGGCGGAGCTCTCGGAGCGTGAGGAGCGCGTCGTCACGACGCCTTTCGGCGAGCCGTCGGGGCCGTACGTGCTGGCGTCGCTGCGTGGCAAGCGCGTGGCGTTCCTGGCGCGGCACGGCGCCGGGCACCGGTTGATGCCGTCCGAGCTGAACTACCGCGCGAACATCTTCGGCTTCAAGATGCTGGGTGTCACGCACATCCTGTCGGCGAGCGCGGTCGGCAGTCTGAAGGAAGAGTACCCGCCGCTCGATCTCGTGTTTCCCGACCAGTTCATCGACCGCACGTTCAACCGCATCGGCACGTTCTTCGGCAACGGCCTGGTCGGACACGTCGGGTTCGCGCACCCGCTCTGCGACCGCGTCAGCGCCGTGATGGCCGATGCCGCCGACGCCGCCGGTGCGCGGGTGCATCGCGGCGGCACCTACGTGTGCATGGAAGGGCCTCAGTTCTCGACATTGGCCGAGTCGCGGCTCTACCGGTCGTGGGGCGCCGACATCATCGGCATGACCAACCTCCAGGAAGCGAAGCTGGCCCGCGAAGCCGAGATCTGCTACGCGACGATGGCCCTGGTCACCGACTACGACTGCTGGCATCCCGATCACGACGCGGTCACCGTGGACATGGTGATCGCGAACCTGACCCACAACGCGAAGACCGCACAGCAGGTGATTGCCGATACGGTCGCCGCCCTCGACGGCACGCGCCCCTGCGCCTGCAAGGATGCGCTGGGCACCGCGCTCATCACCCGGCCTGATGCCGTGCCGGCGCAGGTGAAGCGCGCCCTGGCGCCGATCATCGGCCGCTATCTGCCCGCCGCCGACTGAGACCGTCCCCGGCATCCCGCTCGTCCGAGTCCCGCCAACCTCCCGAGACCCGAGCCCCGCTATGAAACTCATCGTCACCGGTTCGATCGCCTACGACTACCTGATGTCCTTCCCGGGGAAGTTCACCGAGCACCTGCTGCCCGAGCACATGCAGCGGGTGAGCCTGAGCTTCCTGGTCGACTCGATGGACAAGCGGCGCGGCGGCTGCGCGCCGAACATCGCCTACACGCTGGCGCTGCTGGGCGAGCGCCCGCATCTGCTGGCCACGGCGGGCCAGGACTTCGGTGACTACGGCACGTGGCTCGGCGCCGCCGGTGTCGACACGTCACTCGTGAAGGTGGTGGGCGACAAGTTCACGGCGTCGTTCTTCTGCAGCACCGACCAGGCCAACAACCAGATCGCGTCGTTCTACACCGGCGCCATGGCCAATGCGGGCGAGCTGTCGTTCCGCACCATCGACGGCCTGGCCGCCAACGGCCTCGTCATCATCTCGCCGAACGACCCGGGCGCGATGGTGCAGTACGCGGAAGAATGCGCGGCGATGGGCGTCAAGTACATCTGGGATCCGGGCCAGCAGTGCGCGCGCATGGACGGCGCGGCCCTGCGCGACGGCATCGTCGGCGCACACCTCGTCATCTGCAACGACTACGAGTTCGAGCTGATTCGCCAGAAGACCGGTATGTCGGAAGCCGATGTCCTCGCCGAAGTCGAGACGCTCGTCGTCACGAAGGGCGAGCACGGCTGCACCGTGACGACCCGCCAGGGATCGGTGGACGTCGCGGCGGTGCCGCCGGACCGCATCGTCGATCCGACCGGCGTGGGCGACGCCTTCCGTGGCGGACTGATGAAGGGCCTGGCCACCGGGCGCTCACTCACGACGTCGGCGCAGATGGGCAGTGTGGCCGCCACCTGGGCGCTGGAGCACCTGGGCGGCATGAGCCACGCCTACACCTGGTCCGAGTTCGTGCAGCGCTACGAGCGCCACTTCGGCCGGCTGGACTAGTCGCCCGTCGGCGTCGCAGGTCCAGCCGCTGGCCGCTGTTCGGGCGTCAGGAGACGCCGGCGGCGAACCGCGCCCGCGCCGCGGCGACGATGCGCGCGTACTTGGCCTGCTGGAGCAGCAGCTCGGTCTGCAGCAGCGCCACCTGCGCGTCGTTCAGCTCGGCCGAGGTGATGACGCCGTTCTCGTAGGACGTCTCGGCGATCGACATGCTCTCGCGCGCGAGCTCGAGGGCCTTCTGCTGCGTGCTGACCACTTCGGCGGCGGCCAGCAGGTCGGTCCACGCGGTCTCGAGTTCGAGCTGGCCGGCGTCGAGCGCCGCCTTCAGCCCGTGTTCAGCCTGGCGCATCTGCGCTTCGGCCTGCCCACGGCGTGCCGCGGCGCCGGGTGCCGCCAGCAAGGGCAGGCGCACGGACACACCGAACGTGTAGTTCTGGTTGTCCTGCCGCAGCAACCTGACCGCGTCGTTGTTCTGGTAGGCGACGTTGCCGATCAGCGACACCGTGGGCTTCCATTCCGCGCTCGCGAGCGCCGCTGAGAACGCGGCGACCTGCCGCTGCGACTCGAAGGCGCGGAGGTCCGGACGGTTGGGCAGTGCCGCCGAGAGCGACTCGCGCGACCCGGGGGCGGACAGGTCGTCGAGCGTGCCCTGCAGCGTCAACGGCTGCGTCTGCGGGAGCGCCAGCAACGTGCGCAGCGACTGGTACGCCTGTTCCACCTGCGCCTGCACCTGGATGCGGCGCGCGCGGGCGTTGGCGAGGTCGACCTCGGCGCGGAGGACATCGAGGCGCGCCACCGATCCCGCCTCGAAGCGCACGCGGGCCAGGTCCAGCTGCCGCGTCGCGAGCGCGATGGCCTCGTCGGCGACGCGCATGGCTTGTTCGTTCATGAGCGCCGCGTAGAACGCCTGCACGACGCGGAGCTGCAGGTCCTGCCGGGCGCGCTCGACCATCCGGGTCGTGCCCTCGAGCGATGCCTCCTGCAGGTCCTTCGACCGCGAGAGCCGTCCGCCGGTGTAGACCGACTGCGACAGATCGAGTTGCACCACGTTCTTGCGGACGAAGTTCGCCTCGAAGCGCTGCTCCTCCGGGCCGAACACGCCGGCCGGAATCACGATCTCCGGGAACTTCTGGATCGGCTGGGCCTGGTAACTGAGATTGGCCGAGGGCAGGAAGGCCGCCTTCGCCTCCGCCACCCGCGACTCGCCGATGCGGACGTTCTCTTCCGTGACGCGCAGCGCCTCGTTCGCGGTCATGGCCCGTTCCAGGGCCTGGTCGAAGGTCAGTGTCATGGGCGCCGACGTCGTCTGGCCGTAGGCCGTCGAGCCGCCGAGGAACCAGCCCGCCAGCGCGATCAGCGCCAGCACGCCCGCGATGCGCGTGGCATGGGCCACTTTCGCCGAGGCCGGATCCTTCCGCCACGCCTCGAGGCGGGTCAGCAGCCGCGACAGGAGCAGATACGCGACCGGGACGACCAGGAGCGTCAGGGCCGTGGAGGTGATCAGGCCGCCGATGGTCGCGATCGAGATCGGCGCGCGGAACTCGGCGCCCTCGCCCGTGGCCGCCGCCGACGGCCACATGCCGAAGATCATCGCCAGCGTGGTCATCAGGATCGGCCGCAGGCGCACCGGACCGGCCTTGAGGATCGCGTCCTTCACCGACAGGCCTTCCTCGCGGTGATAGTGGTTGGTGAGGTCGACCAGCAGGATGGCGTTCTTCGTCACCAGGCCCATCAGCATCACGACGCCGATCATCGCCGGCATGCCGATGTTGTTGCCGGTCACCAGCATGCCGAGCAGCGCGCCGACGACGGCGAGCGGCAGCGACAGCATGATGAGGAACGGCTCGGTGAACGACTCGAACTGCGAGGCGAGCACGATGTAGATGAAGGCGATGGCCAGCACCAGGGCCAGGCCCATCGCCGCCGCCGACTCCTGCATCATCTCGACGTCGCCGGCGTAGCCCCACTCGAAGTTGGGCGGCATCTGCACGGTGGCCATCACCGCGTCGAGGTCCGTCGTGACGTCGCCGAGCGGACGGCCGTCGAGCTCGATGCCGATCTTGGCCTGGCGGCGGCGCTGCTCGCGCTCGATGTTGGTCGGGCCGATGCCCGGTTCCATCGACACGATGTCGCCGGTGCGCACCACGGCGCCGCGCGGCGAGTAGAGGGGCGTGCGGGCGATGACCGAGAAGTCGTTGCGGTACTCGGGGGCGAGGCGGACGCGGATGTCGAACTCCTCCTCGCCGTCGCGCAGCTTCGTCGGCACGATGCCCTCGACCATGCCGCGCAGCTGCGATGCCACCGTCGCGACCTCGAAGCCGAGGTCGGCGGCGAGTGAGCGATTCACCTGCGCCACCATCTCCGGCTGGCCGCTCTCGAGGGTGCTGTCGATGTCGGCGGTGCCCGGCACCTGGCGGGCCTTGGCGACGATCTCGTCGCTGAGGCGCTGGAGGGCGACCATGTCATCGCCGCGGACGAAGATGTTCACCGGCGCTTCGCTGGGCGCACCCTGCATGAACTCGGGATCGGTGACGGTGGCGCGAATCATCGGTACTGCGGCGAGGCGCCGGCGCACCTCGCTCTTGATGGCCGCGAGCCCGCGCTCGCGTTGCAGCTTCGATGTGGTCTTCACCTGCAGCCGCCCCTTGAGCCGGTCGCCGTTGACGCCCACGGTGGAGAAGATCTGCCGGACTTCCGGAATCTCCTGCACGATCCGCTCGACGTTGCCGACGGCGGCCTCGCTCTGTTCGAACGAGGTGCCCGGCGCCATCTCGAGCAGCACCTCGAGCTGGCCGCGGTCCTCGACCGGCACGAACTCGGTGCCGAGGACGCGCAGCGTCGACAGGCTCGACACGAACACCAGCACCGCCGCCGCGACCACCGTCCACGGATGCTCGACGGCCCAGCCCAGGAGCCGGTGGTATTGCCGGTCGATCTTGTCGTAGAACTCGCCCCAGCGCTCGAGGAAGCGGCCCGTCTTCGTCGCGCGGCGCTCTTCGGGCGGGATGAACCGCACGAAACGCGACGACAGCATCGGGTCGAGCGTGAACGCGACCAGCAGCGACATCGCCACGGCGAAGGCGATGGTCAGCGCGAACTGCTTGAAGAACTGGCCGACGATGCCGGTCATGAAGCCGACCGGCAGGAACACCGCGAGAATCGTGAAGGTCGTGGCCATGACGGCCAACCCGATCTCGGCCGTGCCTTCCCGGGCGGCGCGCATCGGGTCCTTGCCCATCTCCATGTGCCGGAAGATGTTCTCGCGCACGACCACGGCGTCGTCGATGAGGATGCCGATGACGAGCGAGAGCGCCATCAGCGACATCATGTTGAACGTGAAGCCGGCCACGTACATGAAGAAGAACGTGGCGATGACCGAGGTGGGAAGGGCCAGGGCTGTGATCAGCGTCGAGCGCCAGTCGCGCATGAACAGGAAGATCACGAGCACGGCCATCAGGCCGCCGAACAGGATGTGCCCGCGGACGTCGCGGACGTTCTCCTTGATGAAGTCGGCGTCGTTGTGCACCGGGCGGATCTGCAGGTCGGGCAGGGTCTTCTGCGCCTCGATGCGCTCGAGCACGGCGGCGACGCGGTCGGTGATCTGCACCGTGTTGGCGCCCGACTGCTTGCGCACCGCGAACGACACCGCGTCGGCGCCGTTGAGGCGCGTGGTCGTGGTGCGCTCCTCGTAGCCGTCGACCACCGCGCCGACGTCACGGACCCGGACCGTGGACCCGCCTTCGGAGCGCAGGATGACGCCGGCGATTTCCTCGGCGGTGCGGAATTCGCCCTTGGTGCGCAGTGTCACGCTGCGGCCGTCGCGCTCGACGTTGCCGCCGGGCAGGTCGAGGTTCTCGGCCGCGAGCTTGGCCGCCACCTCGGTGATCGGCATGCCCAGCGCCTCGAGGCGGCGCGGGTCCAGATTGACCTGGATCTCGCGCGTCTGTCCGCCGTTGATCTCCACGGCGGCCACGCCGTCGATCTGCTCGAGCAATGGCTTGAGCTGGTCCTCCACCTGGCGGCGCACCCGATCGGACGGCAGCGTCGACCCCACCGCGTAGACCATCACCGGCAGCGCCGCGACGTCGAAGCGCTGGATGGTCGGATCTTCGATGTCGGGCGGCAGCTGGGCGCGGATGGCGGCGACCTTCTCGCGCACTTCGGCGGTGGCGGCCTGTGCGTCGACCTCGAGACGGAGCTCGATGCCGACGCGCGCAAAGCCCTCGGTCGAAGTGGAAATGACGCGCTTCACGCCGTTGATGCCGGCGACGGCATCCTCGACCTTCTGCGTCACCAGCGACTCGACCTCTTCGGGACCGGCGCCGGGAAACACGATGCCGACGTTGACGAAGGGGAAGTTGACCTCAGGGAAGAGATCGATGCCCAGGCGGCCGAGCGAGACGATCCCGAGCACCACGAAGCTCAGGATGGTCATGGTCGCGAAGACCGGGCGTTTGATGGAGGTATCGGAGATCCACATGACGGTGTGCGACGGAAGGCGAAGCGAAACTCAGTTGAGCGACGTGCGGACTTTGGCGCCGTCGGCGAGCTGCCGGCGGGCGTCGGCGACCACGACTGCGCCGGGCTCGAGACCGGTGAGGATCTGCACCCGCAGGCCGTCGTTGAGCCCTTCGGTGACCTCGGCAGCCTTCACGGTGTCGCCCTGGATCACGAGCGCGACCCGCTTACCGGCGCGCGTGGTCACGGCTTCACGCGGAATGAGCACGCCGCGGGTGTCGCTGGCGGTGACGATGCGGGCCGTGGCATACATGCCCGACAGCAGCACCGCGTCAGGGTTCGGCACGCGAATCTCGACGCGGAAGTGGCGATTGCGCTCGTTCACCTCGGGCGCCATGGCGGCGAGCTGGCCCTTGTAGTGCTCCCCGGGCCGCGCCTGCACGACGACGTCGGCCGGCATGCCCGCCTTCAGTCGGCCGGCTTCGAGCTCGGAGACGCCGGCCTCGAGCTTCAGCGTGCGCAGGTCGGCAATCACGACGACCGGGTCATCGCCGGGCATCGCGCCCGGATCGTAGTTGCGCTCCACCACGTGGCCGGACACCGGCGCGGTCAGGATGGTGTCGCGCTGTACTTCGCGGGCGCGGCGCTGCGCGGCCTCAGCCTGCGCCAGGCTGGCGCGCGCCAGCTCGCGCTGGGCCGCGGCGGCCTTGCTGGCCGTCTCCGCGGCGTCGAGCCGCTGGCGGGGCAGCGCGCCCTTCTCGAACAGGTTCTTCGCGCGGTCGAGTTCCGTCGTGGCGTTGCTGAGCCCGGCGTCCGCGGCGTCGATGCCGGCCTTGGCCACGGCGACGGCCGCGGTCGCGGCGTCGGCCTGCGCGTCGATCTCGCGGCGGTCGATCGTCGCGATCGTCTGGCCCTCGCGTACCGGCATGCCGATCTGCACGAGCAGCCGTTCGATGGCCCCGGGCACGCGCGGCTTCACCCCGACGCGCGCCTGCGGCGCGAGGTTGCCGGACAGTTCGAGCGTGGCCTCGATGGTGCCGGTCTCGGCCTTGACCGCCGCGACGTCGACCACGAGTGCGGCGACCGGGGCCGCCTGCGCGGCGGGCTCGGGCGAACTGCCGCCGCAGGCGGCGGCGGAGAGGGCGGCGACGAGCGCGCCACCGAGGACGAACGGACGACTAGCCTTCATGCGCGGGGACTCCGGTGGGGGATGGCAACGCAGCGGCCGCGTGCGCGCCCGGCAGGCAGGGCACGAACGTGAGCCGCGTGCCGGCGCTCAGGCCGGCCAGGGTGGTTTCGAGGACGTCGCGGGCGAGCGCGTCGGGGTCTTCGCCGGGCCCGAGCCGGCACGTACACCCCAGCACCGCCGGCCCGGTCAGCGCCGCCCACAGCACGTGCAGCGCCACCTGCGGGTTCAGTGACGTCGGCAGATGGCCGGCGTCGATCGAGCGCTGGATGCGCGCGGCGACGCGGTCGAGCATCTGCTGCAGCAGGGTGAAGCCCTGCCACTGCTCGGTGATGGCGGGCACGGATCGGTCGACGAACATCAGGTGGAAGAACTCGCGCTGGTCTTTCGAGAACAGGTAGAACGCCCACCAGCAGTTGCGCAGGTCCTGGAGCGGGTTGGGGTCGCCGGCGGCGTCCTTGATGGTGTCGTCGAGGCGTCGGAAGCCTTCGGCGGCCAGCGCGAAGAAGATGTCGTCCTTGCCGGGGAAGTAGCTGTAGATGGCGGCGGGGCTGTACTCGATACGCTCGGCGATCTTGCGGATCGAGACGTTGGCGTAGCCTTCGGCCACGAACAGGTCGCGCGCTGCGTCGAGGATGGAGGCCCGGACGGCGTGGCGCTCGCGGTCCTGTCGTTCTCGTATGCCCATGCTGGAGGTTCTATCGTCCGCGGCCTGCGGAATGAACAGCGTTCAGTTTCCTAATGGCGTTTGACGGCGGCGGTGCGGCTCAGGTTCCCTCAGGCGCTGGGCTACACTAGGTTCGTGACCGTGTCGGCCGCTACACGCGCCCAGACCCTGCCGCCGCTGGCGGCCGCCGCCCTGGCGTGGGCGGTCCCGGGCCTGGGCCACTTCCTGCTCGGTAAACGACAGAAAGCATTGGTCTTCCTGGTCGCCATCCCGGCCATGTTCGTGATCGGCCTGGGCCTCTCGGGGCGGCTGTTCCCGTTCGACTTCTCGCAGCCCCTGGCCGGTCTGGCGGCCGTGGCGGCCCGCGGTGTCGGAGTGTCCTCGCTCGTCGCCGGGTGGCTCGGCTACGGGCAGGGCGTGGTCACGGCGGCGTCGTACGAGTACGGCAACACCTTTCTCATCGTCAGCGGCCTCCTGAACATGCTCGTGGCGCTCGACGCCTTCGACGTGGCGTCGGGGCGGAAGTGATGACCAGCCATCTGGGCCTCCTCGTGCTGTTCGCGTTCTTCGTGGCGCTCGTGTCCGCCACCATCAGTCATGACGATCCAGCCGCCCAGTTTCGTTTCGGCGCCCGGATTTTCGGAGGGTTCGTCGGCGCCGGCCTGGTTCTGGGCTGGCTGATGTACCCGCTGCCGTTCTGAGCGCGGGCCCGGCGATGCCGTCCGGCGCCGCAGCGCCCGCGCCCTCGAGGCTGTCGCTCTGGACGCCGGTGGCGGCCTACATGGCTCTCGTCTTCGGCCTCTCGTCGATGTCGTCGCCGCCGGTGCCAGCGAACATCTGGGACAAGTTCCTGCACGCCGGCTTTTACGGCGTGCTGGCGCTCGTGACGCTGCGGGCCACTTCCGGCGGGCGGCTCGCGGGCCTCACGCCGCGGGCCGTGGTGCTGGCCTGGGTGATCACCACCGCGTACGGCGTGAGCGACGAGTTCCACCAGTCGTTCGTGCCGCTGCGATCCGCCGATGCGCGCGATGTCGTCGCCGACGCGGCGGGTGCGGCGCTGGCGCTGGGGGTGGCGCAGGCCGCGGGTATAATTCTCCGTTCGCGCGCCGCCGCCGGCCGCGCCTGAGTCCCGATGACCTACGAGCACCTGCTGATCGAACGCGAGGGCGCGGTGGCCGTGGTCACCGTGAACCGCCCGAAGGTCCTGAACGCGCTCAACCGCGGGACGATGGCCGACCTCGCGCACGCGTTCCCGGCGCTGGTGGCCGAAGGCGTCCGCGCGATCGTGCTCACCGGCGCCGGCGAGAAAGCCTTCGTCGCCGGGGCTGACATCAACGAGCTGGCGACGCTCTCGGCCGCCGAGGCCCAGGCGCACGCGGCCACCGGCCAGCGCGCCTTCGACATCATCGAGCGGCTGGGCGTGCCGGTGATCGCCGCCGTGAATGGGTTCGCGCTGGGCGGCGGCTGTGAGCTGGCGATGGCCTGCACGCTGCGGCTCGCCGCCGACACCGCACGCTTCGGCCAGCCCGAGGTGAACCTCGGACTCACGCCCGGCTACGCCGGCTCGCAGCGGCTGCCGCGCCTCGTCGGGCGCGGACGTGCGCTTGAACTCCTGCTCACCGGCGACATGATTCCGGCGACGCGTGCCTACGAGATCGGCCTGGTGAACCGCGTCGTGCCCGCGGCGTCGTTGCGCACCGAGGCGCTGGCCCTGGCCACGACGCTGGCCGGCAAGGCGCCGCTCGCGGTGCGCTACATCCTCGAGGCCGTGCAGCGCGGCGCCGACATGCCGCTGGCCGAGGCACAGCATCTCGAGACGTCGCTCTTCGGCCTGGCCGCGTCGACCGAGGACATGACGGAAGGCACGAGCGCGTTCCTGGCCAAGCGACCGGCCGAGTGGAAGGGACGCTAGCCATGCCCACGTTCGAGGGGGCGCGCCGCGCCGCCGGGCTGCGCTTTGCCATCGTCGTCGCCCGCTTCAACGACTTCGTCACCGCGCGACTGCTGACGGGGGCGCAAGACGCCCTGGCCGCGGCCGGGGTGGCCGCCGGCGACGTCGACGTCGTGTGGGTCCCTGGCGCGTTCGAGATCGCGTCGGCCGCACAGCGCGTGGCCACCACGCGGCGGCCTGCGGCCGTCGTGTGCCTCGGCTGTGTCGTGCGTGGCGGGACCCCGCACTTCGAGTACGTCTGCCAGGCGGCGACGCAGGGCATCACGTCGGCCACGCTCACGACCGGAGTGCCGATGGCCTTCGGCGTCCTGACCACCGACTCGGTGGAGCAGGCGCTCGAGCGCGCCGTCCCCGGCCCGTCGAACAAAGGCTACGAGGCCGCCATGGCCGCCGTCGAGATGGCGACCCTGGCCCGCGCGCTGGACGAGGCGCGCTCATGACCGACGCGCTGCCGGGCGCGTCGCGGTGGGACGAACGTCACCGGGCGCGCGAAGTGGCGCTGCGGGCGGTGTACCAAGCCAGCGTCGGTGGCGTGGCCGTGCGCGAGGCGATCGCGCTGGTGGAGCTGAGCGGCGACGACGACGGCGTGCCCCTCGACGACGCCGGCCGCACGTTCGCTCTGCGTCTGGCCGATGGCGCCTGGGCCGCGCGCGACACGCTCGACGCGCTGATCGCACCGCACTCCGTGAACTGGCGCCTGGAGCGCCTGGCCACGATCGATCGGCTGCTGCTGCGACAGGCCGTCCACGAGTGGCTCACGGAACCGGCGACGCCGCCGCGCGTCGTCCTCAGCGAGGCCCTGGAACTGGCGCGGCGCTACAGCGGCGACGAGGCCGTGCGCTTCGTGAACGGTGTGCTCGACGCGGTGTTCCGGCAGTTGAAGCAGGAAGGCCGTATCATCGACTGACCGCGTCCCGGACGAGCCTCGATCCGGCGACAGGGAGCGACCACACCCGATGTCCAACGAAGACGCCCAGTTCGAACAGCGCCGGGCCAACCTGGCCGCCATCGAAACACTGGGAGTAACGGCCTACCCACACAAGTTCGACACGACGCACACGGTGAGTCAGCTCGTCGACGCGCACACCGCGACGGCCGCCGACGTGCTCGAGCGTGACCGCGTGGACACGGTCGCGGCGGGGCGGATCATCAGCATCCGCAGCTTCGGCAAGGCGTCGTTCCTGGTGCTCTCCGACGGCCGCATGCGCCTGCAGGTGTACCTGCGGCAGGACGCGCTGAGCGAGCGCGATTTCGCGGTGTCGAAGCTGCTCGACTTCGGCGACCAGGTGGGCGTGGCGGGACATCTCTTCCGCACCAAGACCAACGAGCTCTCGATCTGGGCGTCGTCTCTGACGTTCCTCGCCAAGTGCTACCTGCCGCTGCCCGAGAAGTGGCACGGCCT
>CADEDM010000128.1 GCA_902826065.1 uncultured Acidobacteriota bacterium
CGAAAGCGTCTTGTCCGAAAGGGCACGTGGGTTCGAATCCCACCCTCTCCGCCATCATCTAAACACTGCAAATAAAGAACTTACGATGAGCACGATCTTCCACGTGCTCAATACGTGCCCTTCGTGCTAGGTTCTCGGGATGGCGCTCCGCTTGATCAGGCGTCACCTGAAGGACTGTCCGCACACGTCCACTCGGTACCGACGCTGCCGTTGTCCAATCCACGTGTACGGCACGCTGGGTGGGGAGACCATCCGCCGGGCGCTCGACCAGACATCCTGGGACGCGGCTGTTGAACTGATCAACGGCTGGACGGTGTCTGGCGAGATCGGCGTCGTGAAGGCGGAGGCGCCCACCGTCCGGGAAGCGATCACCAAGTTCCTCGCCGACTGTGAGGCCCGGCAGCTCGGGTGGGAGGCGATGCGCAAGTACCGCCACCTGCTCGAGGACCGACTGCTGGGTTGGTGTGACTCGAAGGGCCTGTCCAACCTTCGGCAGCTGACGGTCGACACCCTTCGTCAGTTCCGCCAGTCGTGGAAGGACAGCCCCCTCTACGCCACCAAAAACCTCGAGCGGCTCCGCGCCTTCCTCCGCTTCTGCCAGCAGGCTGGGTGGATCAAGCAGAACCCGGCGACGTCGGTGAAGCCGCCGAAGGTGACCCAGAGCCCGACGATGCCGTTCTCAAGGGCCGACATGAAGCGCATCCTCGATGCCTGCGACAGCTACGGTGGGAACAAGGAACGGATTCGCGCCTTCGTCCTAACCATGCGATTCACGGGGCTCCGTATCGGCGACGCTATTCGGTTGTCGAAGAGCCAGGTGTCTGACGGCAAGGTCTTCGTGCGGACGGCAAAGACCGGCCAGGCCGTCACCGTGCCCGTCCCGCCGCAGGTGGTAAAGGCCCTCGAAAAGGCCGACAGCGGCTCCGAACGCTATTTCTGGACCGGAGCGAACATTCGCTCCGCGGTCTCGAACTGGTCGCGGTACCTCGGAAGGGTGTTCGAGCTGGCGGAGATCGACGACGGGCACTCTCATCGGTTCCGCGACACGTGCGCCGTGGAACTACTGCTGGCTGGGGCGTCGGTCGAGGACGTCGCCACGATCTTGGGCAACACTCCCCAGGTGGTCGCGAAGCACTATGCACCTTGGGTAAAGGAAAGGCAGCAAAGACTCGAACGTCTTGTCCGAGAGAGCTGGGCTGGTTCCGGCGGGAGTATTGCCTCGGACTAACTTAGGCAGGTTCGGTGTTCGAACCCAAGCGCCTCAACTAGAATTCAAGCCCGTGGTCCTCTCCGAGGCGGATACCAGAGCAAAGCTGATCGACCCTGCGATTTACGCTCGCGGCTGGTCCGAAGACCTAATCTGCAGGGAGACGACTCTCGGCGCTGTCGAGATCGTCGCTGGCAAGGCGCGTCGTCGGTCGAGGGGGCGCACCGACTACACCCTTCGCGTTCGGATCAGCAACGAGTCGCAACCGGTTGCGGTGGCGCTGATCGAGGCGAAGAAGGAATCCTTGCCGCCTAGCCACGGGCTCGATCAGGGGAAGGGCTACCTGGCGGCATCGCGTCACAACGTCCAGTTCGTTTTTGCATCAAACGGCCACCTGTTCGTAGAGTTCGATCGAACGACGGGTCTGACAACCTCGCCCCGGCCGCTGTCCGAGTTTCCGACTCCGGCTGACCTGCGCGCGCGGTACGAGCGCATCATGGGGTTCTCCCTCGAAGCGCCTGTCGCCAAGCCGCTCCTTGCACGGTATCCAGGAGGGGAAGGTCAGCGACGATACTTCCAAGATGCCGCCATCCGCTCTGTGTTCGAGCGCGTCGCGCAGGCGACCACTGAGGGCCGGTCTGCCCGCGCTCTTCTGTCCCTCGCCACCGGCACGGGCAAGACCTTCATCGCCTGCAACCTACTCAAGCGGATCGCAGACGCCGGGCAACTGAAGCGCGCGCTCTTCCTGTGCGACCGCGATGAGCTGCGGACGCAAGGTCTCAAAGCCATGCAAGCAGTCTTCGGGAGCGACGCCGCCGAGGTCTATGAAGGACCGGACGGGCGGAACAACGCGAAGAACGCACGGGTACACGTGGCCACGTACCAAACCCTTGGGATCGACCGGGCCGATGGAGACCCCTCGTTCCTGTTTCGCCACTACCAGGAAAACTACTTCAGCCACATCGTCATCGACGAGTGTCACCGCTCTGCGTGGGGCAAGTGGTCAGTAGTCCTGACGCGCAATGCCGAGGCCGTCCAAGTCGGCCTCACTGCGACGCCCCGTCAGCTCGACACTCATGAGGACACGCACGAGGCACAAACCGATGCGCAGGTGACGGCCGACAACCTCAAGTACTTCGGCGAGCCCGTCTACGAATACGGATTGGCGCAGGCGATGGAGGACGGCTACCTGGCCGCCTGCGAGATCCAGACGGCGCAGGTGAATCTCGACGCAACCGGCCTCACGCTTGCCGACATCGTCTCGCGCAACCCGAGAAACGCGAACACGGGCCAGCCGCTCACGGCCGCTGAGATCGCAGCGGCCTACGAGAAGACAGACTACGAGTCGACGCTGTTGCTGCCGGACCGCGTCAGTGCGATGTGCTGGGATTTGTTCCGCCGGCTCCTCGCCTCGGACCCTGAACGTGGTCCGCATCAGAAGACCATCATCTTTTGTGCTCGAGATCGTCACGCCGACGACGTGGCCACGGCGATGAACAACCTATACGCTGACTGGTGCAGGACGAAAGGCGTCCAGCGACGGGATCCGTACGCGTTCAAGTGCACCGCCGCGGCGAGTGGCAACGACGCACTGCCTGATTTCCGGGGCTCGGCCTCGTCCCACTTCATCGCGACGACGGTAGAACTACTGACGACTGGCGTCGACGTACCGGCTGTCAGGAACATCTCGTTCTTCCGCTATATGAAGAGCCCGATCTCGTTCTACCAGATGATCGGACGTGGCACTCGCATCGACGAGCCGTCCGGGAAGCTGATGTTCACCGTTTACGACTACACAGGAGCGACGCGGCTGTTCGGGATGCCGTTCATCTCGTCTCCGAAGGGACCAGAGACTCCGGGACCCAGTGGTCCGCAGCCACCAGCGCCGCCGCCACCTCCGATGCCTCCGGTGATTGTCGATGGCTTCGAGGTCTCGGTGAACGACCTCGGGCAGTACATCGTCGCGCCCGTAGGCGGCCAGGCTATGCCGGTCGCGATCGAGGACTACAAGCAGGGGTTATCCCAGAGGTTGATCGCCGAGTGCCCGACGCTGGGGGATTTCCGAACTCGATGGGTGAACCCGCCGGAGCGGGAGGAGATCATCGAGTCGATCGTGGGCGCCGGGTACTCGCCGAGCGTTCTCCGCATGGTCGAAGACATGGACGACTACGACCTGTACGACGTCCTGGCGGACCTCGCATACGGACTAGCGCCTCGAACTCGCGAGGACCGCACGCTGGCGTTTCGGTACAAGCACTCTTCTTGGCTGGCAGCGATGCCAAGGCCGACCGGTGAGGCAATCAAGGCCATCGCCGACCAGTTCTCGATTGGGGGGACTGAAGGCTTGGAGAACCCCTACATCTGGCAGGTTCCGGAGGTCGTGGCTGCCGGCGGGCTTAAAGCGCTTGCCGCCGCAGGTGAGCCGCGGGCAATCCTGCGTGAGACCAAAGAGAGGATGTTCGCGGCGTGAGTGCAACCTTACCCCAAGGCGGTCGCTGGCCCATCCGGCGACTCGGCGACGTCCTGACTCGTCACAACGAGGTGGTTCATCCTGGCCAGCGCACTGGCCAGGCGACCTTCGTGGGGCTAGAACACATCGAACCCAACTCGGGTCGAAGGATTGGCTCATCCCCCATCGACTTGGGCAATCTGACGGGGCGCAAGCCCACGTTCCGGCGTGGCCAGGTCGTCTACGGGTACCTGAGGCCGTACCTGAACAAGGTTTGGGTGGCCGAGTTTGACGGCTACTCTTCGGTTGACCAGTTCGCGTTCGACGTGCGGCCTGAGCTTGCCGACACCGGGTTCATTGCCGCGTTCATGCGCAGTGAGACGTTCCTCCGCCGAGCCTCGATAGTCACGACCACCGGCCAGCTTCCGCGAATTGGCACGGAGGAGATCGCCTCGGTTCCGATTGAGCTGCCGCCCATTGAGGTTCAGCGAGAAGTCGCAGGCCGTGTCGGTGCGCACCTCGCCGTGGTGGACGACGCGCGACGAGCATCCCGGGAACGGCAGGTAGCCGCCTTGGCTCTCACTGCAGCTCACCTTCGCGCCGTGTTCGAGAGTCCGCGCGCAGCCGGATGGCAGTCTGTTTCTCTTCGCGACCTGGTGAACACACGGATTCGAACCGGTCTGTCCAAAGCGGCGCGCCCTGACTCGAGCATACGCTGCCTGACGCTCTCTGCTGTTAGGGGGCGGACACTCCTTCTCCAGGAATCAAAGCCGGTAGATGTGACTGAGAAGGACTGCGAGAGCAATCTGGTTCGACCGGGGTGCTTCTACGTGGTGCGCGGGAACGGGAATCGTGAGCTCGTTGGCCGTGGCTCATTTGCTCCTGACATCGTTCCTGAGCGACTCATGTTTCCGGACCTGCTCTTCGAGGTGAATCTGAGCGACGCGGTAGACCCGGCCTTCTTTTGGTGTCAGTGGTCGAGCTCTGCGGTCCGTGAGGCACTCGCGGAACGCGCCCGTACCGCAGCCGGCATCTACAAGATCAACACGTCCAGCCTCAGCTCGATCGAATTGCGGGTGCCATCTCTTGCTGAACAGCGCGAGGTCGCGGAACTCTTGGTGATGCGTCTCGACAATGCCGCTGTCCTTCAATCTGCCTGCAGTGATGAGCTCGCGCTGCTCTCGGACCTGCCGGCATCGCTGCTCGAGGCATCCCTAGAAGGAGTCGCCTAGCCGTGGCCAGCATCTCCACCAGCGAAGCAAAGTCAAACGGGAGACGCCACACCACCCAGCAGTCTGTGGACACAGCGATTTGGTCGATCTGCGACATCATGCGACGAGGCAATGTCGGGAGCGCGCTTCAGTATGTTCCTGAGCTGACGTGGATCCTCTTCCTGCGAATCCTCGACGAGACCGAGGATCGTGAGGAACGGGAGGCCGACGCAGTTGGCGCGTCATACAATGCGTCACTCAGAAGGCCGTACCGCTGGAAGGATTGGGCCGCGCCGCTCGAAGGTCCTGAGGCCAAGCCGAACAAGCGCAAGGAACTCGAAGACTCGGCGCCGGGCGCGTTGATGGCGTTCATCAACGGCGACCTCATCCCGCACCTGAAGAAGCTGAGGGAGCGCGCGCACGCAAGTCCGCGGCAGAAAATGATCTCCGAGATCATGTCCGGTGTTGAGAAGGTTCGCATCGACACGGAAAAGAACCTGCTCGACGTTCTCGACAAGGTCCAAGAGATCACCAACGAGAGCATCGATCCGACGCACGTCTTTGCCCTCAGTCAGATTTACGAAGGACTCTTGCTCAAGATGGGCGAGAAAGGCTCGGACGCAGGCCAGTTCTTCACGCCGCGCGAAGTCATCCGCGCCATGGTGCGGGCGATCGATCCGAAGATCGGTGAGACCGTGTACGATCCGTGCTGCGGCACCGGAGGATTTCTGGCTCAGGCGGCGGAACACATGCGGCCCAAGCCTGGCGCAAGGACGGCCGGTGCCGCGATCACTCGGTTGAAAACGGAAACCTTCTGGGGGCGCGAGAAGGAGAACCTGATCTACCCGATTGGACTCGCGAATCTCGTCCTGCACGGAATCGACCGACCAAACATCTGGCACGGAAATGCCCTGACCCAGCACGAGGTGTACGGAGGCTTGTTCGCGGGGGCCCCGTCGCAGTTCGACGTCATCCTCACGAATCCGCCCTTCGGCGGCAAGGAGAGCGTCGCCGCTCAGACTCATTTCGCCTACCGGACGAGCGCCACCCAAGTCCTGTTTGTTCAGCACATCATCGATGCGCTCAAGGAGGGTGGACGCTGCGGCATGGTCATCGACGAAGGCGTTCTGTTCCGGACGAATGAGGACGCGTTCGTCAAGACCAAGCGCAAGCTGACAGACGAGTGTGACCTCTGGTGCGTCCTGTCACTTCCCGCGGGCGTTTTCACGGCCGCCGGCGCCGGAGTGAAGACGAACCTGCTCTTCTTCGCTAAGGAGCGACCGACCGAGCGCATCTGGTACTACGACCTGTCGGACGTGAGGGTCGGTAAGAAGTCCCCGCTGACTCTGAAGCACTTCGAGGACTTCATCGAGAAGCTCCCCACCCGCCCGGACTCGGAGCGGTCGTGGACGGTCGACTTGGCCGCACGCCGAGCGGATGCGTCTGCGGAGGCGCTTCCGTTTCGAGATGCCGCCCGCGCCAGGCTACGTGAAGCCGACAAGGCGAAGGACCAGTTGAAGCTCCGCAAGAAGGCGAAGCCCAAAGACGATGGCGGCATCGCCGCCTGTGAGACCACCATCCGAGGCCTGTTGAAGGAAGCACGGGAGGCCAAGAGCAAGGCAGACGACATCGAGAATGCGGTCTACGACCTGAAAGCCGTGAATCCGACTCGTCAAGCCGGACAGGATCGTCGAACGCCCGCGGAACTGCTGGACCTCGTCGAGGCCAAGGGGCTTGAGATTGCCGAAGCGCTGAAAGTGCTGAAGGGCTTGGTATCGGGTCAGACGTAAAACGTCTCGTGTTCTGCGAGAGACTGCTCGACTTCGAGATGGGAGAGGGAGGGGTCCAAGCATGGCCGGACACGTCGAGCCAGCCGGTGTGGCGCCATGGGTTCGCGTGGCGATCCTCGTTTGCGCACTGGCAGCGGCCTGCGCCATCTCGCTCTACTCGACTGGCACGATAATCCCCACGTCCGCGCAGGACGCCCTGATATTCCAAAGCACGCTGCTTTTCGTCGTGCTCGGGTCTGCCGTCCTTGAGCATAAATTCACGCGGCCGGCAGACTCCGTAGTCAACGGGTTGATGGGTGTCGTCTCGCTGATGACGGTCGCCGACGTAGCACCAAAGGCGGCATGGTGGGCCGTCTTCTCGTACTGCGCGATCACGTTCGTGCTTGCTCTGGTATGCAGCGTCGTCAGCACGGAACCCCACCTGACCGGGTGGCGTGCGAGAGTCGCACAACTGACCTACAAGCCAGCGGTGGTGTTCGGCAGGGCCAGAGTGCTCTACTCCGTCGTGTTCTTGTTCGGAGTCCTGTCCTTCTACGGCATTCAGGATCCTCGTACAGGAATCCTCGTCCTGTTCTGGGGGCTGTTCATCGCCCTGTGGCCGCTTGGCGTGCCGGAGGTCCTGAGTGCATTCCGATTTCGACGAGGCGGACCCGTTCCGATAGGACGGGCGGTACGACTCGACTCCCCGAACCTACTTCGCATCGCTCTTGATCCACGGACCAGGTGGGAGCCGGAGGTGCCAGCAATCTACGAAGCTGCCGACGGAACACAACATGTGGTCGTTCCACTGTATTCACAGACGAAGGGCGAGCACGTACTCGCCACAGGAATGTGCGTTCCGTCAGCAGCACAGAAGGTGCAGGGATTGCAGGCAGGGAGCCTGTATTCAACTCCGGAATCCTCGGAGGCTGTGTCGGTCGAGAGGGCCTTGGGTGCCGATTCCGGAGCAGTGCTCCTCGGCTTCGTGATCGAGGACTCGACGATTGGCACCATCCGGTTCGAGAGCTGGCGTTCTGACGTGTGCAGCGAGGGACTCGTCATCTGGTGCCACCAAGGGGACAAGCGTGTCTTCTATCAGATCGTCGACGGAACCACCCGAGAAGAGGCCCTCGAAGGCGACAGGCATGGCTTTCAATACGCTGCCGCGACTCAGCTTGGAGTGCTCGACTCGAAACGAGGCTTTGTGAAGCACAGCTGGGTCCCCGTCATGAATACGCCAGTGTTCTGGGATCCGAAGAAGCTGGCCACGCAGACAGGAGCGGCTCAGGCTGGCGATTTCGTGTACGGGACCCTGCCGGGTACGGAGGTACAGGTCGGCGGGCCCTTGGCCGACGCCATGGACCATCACATCGCTGTTCTCGGCGTCACTGGAACCGGGAAGACCGAACTGGCGTTCGACATCATTCGCCACGTGCTGGAGTCGGGCGTGAAGGTCGTGGCCATTGACTTGACTGCGCGGTACCGCGATCGTGTGTCCGACGTCGAGCCAACGGACCTGTCGATCTCTACAGGACTCGCAGCGGAACTTAGCCAGAGGCTGTTCGAGGCGGAAACAGGGGCGTACGGCGCTGGCAAGGAAAAGCAGGCGCTGAAGGGCTTCGCCGACAAGCTTCGCGATGACGTACACAAGCAGCTGGAGGTGTTCCTGACGTCCGCCGATGCAAAGTGTCGCTTGGGCCTGATCACGCTCGACGAGATTTCAAATACGAAGGCTACGCTGTTCATCACGGAACTTTATCTGACGTGCCTCTTGAAGTTCGCTCGTGACCACGCGGACAAGTGTCCTCGCGTGCTGATCGTCGTCGAGGAGGCGCATACCGTCATGCCGGAGCCCAGCACTATGGGGCTGGGCGATCATGACTCAAGGGGCTTGGTGAGCAAGATCTCGCAGATCGCGCTTCAGGGCCGGAAGTACGGCGTTGGGCTCCTCGTGATTGCGCAGAGGACGGCGACGGTCAGCAAGAGCGTCTTGACGCAGTGCAACACGGTGATCAGCTTTAGCTCGTTCGACGAGACCAGCCTCGGCTTCCTGGCCAACGTCTACGGTGAGCCCTTCAAGGCCACTATTCCGGCATTGCCGCACCTGCACGCTGTCGTGTTCGGCAAGGGAGTCCGGAGCGAAAGGCCAGTTGTCGTACAGATTCCGTACGATGCCGCCAAGGAATCAGTGACGAAGCGACCGCTCAACGGCGCAACTCAGCTCACTAATGCGGATACCGCGCGGTCGCCGACGGCATAGAGGCTCGACTTGGCGGACCAGGCTGCGGACGACGACGCCAGTGGTCCAGCGGTGCCCGCACGCGACTTTCCAGACTGCCACTCAAGCCAAGATTGACTCTGCCTGGGCCTCTTGCATCGTCAGCCCTCCACGTACCCTAGGTACTGTAGGCGGAACATTAGGGCTTGAACGCTGACACCGTACTTCTTCGCCAGCGCGGGGATGAAGTCGTCGTCGTAGAGGTCGAGCCTGCCTCGGCCAGACAGGTCTCGTTCGAGGAACTTGGCCGGCATCAGCAGTTCGGCGGCGAAGAGGTTCGCCTCTTTCTCGTAGTCGTCAACACCTCGACTTGACTCGTCGCTTCGTAGCCGAACTGTGGGGAAGGCTCTGTCAACGTGCAGTTGCTCATGATCCTGGTCATGCAGCATGAGGTGCGCGAGTTCATGAGCGACTGTGAAGTTCTGCCGGACCGCCGCGTGATGGGTGTTCACGCCAATGACGCTCTGCTGCCCGTCACGGAAGAGAAAACCTGAAAGATCGCCTTCCAGGGAGTCAACCGCTATCCGGGCGCCCTTCATGCGGGCGATCTCCCACACCGGAATAGGAGCCGCACTGGTCTTCGATTCAGCGAGCAACGCTTCGACGAGTTCTCGTATTCGCCTTCTTCTGACGGTCATGCAACCTCTCGTTGGTTTGTGTGAAGCCAATAGCGGACTCAATGAAGACTCGCTCGTTCTCTGGCAACTGAGCGAGCTGTCCTGGCTCTTCTACTTGCGTCCCTATAGGGCGTGCGGGAAGCAGCGTCGCCGCGTCCACTTGCAGTGCATCGGCAACGTCAACCAGGGTGTGGAGTAGGAGCTTCTGGCGGCCCTTCTCGATGTTGCTGATGGAACTGCGGGTCAAGCCGACGGCGAGCGCAAGCGCGTCCTGCGAGAGGCGCTTGCCGCGCGCAGCCCGAATGCCCTCACCCACCTGTCGGTAGAAGCCGTCGCGGTCTGTCATCGCCGTAAGGCGCTCAAAGCGTGACAGTTGTAGCACTGACACCGAACGGTGTCAATGACGTAAACGTGTTTGTAATGCAAACATATAAAATACGCTTGCATGGCTCTCGTCAGTTCGCTATCTTCGAGCGGTGGCCGCTCGGGCCCAGTGCCCGCGTCGGCGAGAGGTTGGAACCTTATCGGAGGACACGGAGATGAGCGCAAACGAAAAGGATCTGGAGTTCACAATTCAGTCGACCCGCGGAACGAAGGAGTTCTCGTTCCCGAAGCAGGCGAAGGTTGGGGACGTGATCGCGAAGGCGGTCACCGCATTTGGATTCGCACCCGGCGACAAGTTCGAACTCGTCCTCGCAACGAATCCTGGCGAGCCGTTGCAGCCCGAGCGCCCGCTGGTCTCGTATCACATCACGGATGGCACCATCCTCATCCTCACGGCCATCGGCGGCGGGGTCTAGGTAGATATGGCTGTGGACGCCGAGATCAGCCGTGAGCACCTCCGACAGGAGCTGGCCCTGATGGAAGACTTGGCGACGACGTACCACTGGGAGGTCGCGCCGGACTACGACCGCCTTCTGGTCGTCGTGAGGATGCGGGCTCACACGGGTGACCAGTACATCGTCGAGGCGAACTGCGACGACTACAAGGAGGCTCCGCCGTTCTTCGAGTTCATCGATCCCGAGAATGGCGAGCGTGGCACGCGACGCGCGTATCCCAGGACGAACGATAGCTTCTTCCACGACCAGGGCCCTTGCATCTGTGCGCCATTTAGCCGCAAGGCGTACAGGTCGGTCGTGCCCACAGGTCCGCACGCCGATTGGGTGTTCGGTGACTGGCAAACGTCTACCGCTAGCAATATCCCGTGGGCCAACTACGCGAAGCTGGGTGACATGTTTGGCCTTATCTACAAGCGCATGAGCCGGCCTGATCTCTACAAGGGGCGAATCGGATGACCCTGTGGCGCAGGTCCACGTTGTCGCGGCAACCAACACCGGTGGCCCGGCCAGCGATTTGGGTCTCCACGGGGCTCCTTGACCGTACCGCCGACGTCCTGCGCGCGAGCGGCGACGGCCACGAGGCCCACGAGGGCGTTGCCTACTGGGCCGGACATCGCGCGGGAGGCGAGACCTTTGTGACGACCTGTATCGCGCCGTTCGCGGTGACGACCTGGGGCTCATTCGACACGTCGGTACACACGAACGCCAAAGTCGTCATGTACCTTGCGAGCGCCGGGCTCGAACTGATTGGACAGGTTCACAGTCACCCAGGCAAGGCCGTCGACCATTCCGAGGGTGATGACGCGCGAGCGCTCATGCCCTACGAAGGGTTCCTGTCGATCATCGCCCCGCACTATGCGCGACGGGGCATGCGGCCGATCGCGATCTGCGGCGTCCACGTGTTTGAGAACTCGAGATTCCGCCGGCTCGGCACTCCGGAAATCGAGGCGTGCTTCCATGTGGTCGACGACTTTGCCGATCTCCGCCCATGAGCACCTTCCCATCTACCCCCGAGGAATTCTACGCCCTCCGCGACGACCGTACCAACCGCTGTGTCACCAGCAGTGACTACCAGCGGATCGGCTGCGCCGTGTACCTTGCGTCGAACCAAGCTGCGACCGCCGACGGGCAGACCATGCTTCTGGTGGCGGCCAACCTGCTCAGCCGCTGGTGCCGCCGCGTGACGATTGCGCTCCCATCGACCGTCGCCCATCCGGAGCTCGGTTCCGGCGACCTGGGTAGACTGGTCTTGGCCCAGATGCAAGACGCTGATCCTTTCGGTGAGTTTCAAGTCGTCGACATCGAGTCCGCCGCGCTTAGCGACGTCGCGCTCTGCATCGGTGGCAGGCCACCACGGGCCGCCAGTGGAACGACCGTCTTCATCAGCGCTTCGGGATGGCTTGCCGGCCTGTCCTATCAGCAGCCGTTGGCCATGCCAATGAGCCACCCGGCGAATCGCCTGGGCGCAGTCGCCGCAGCGTGCCTCGGTGTTGGGCAGATTTTCAAGATGGCCCTGGGAATGCACGCGGAGCTCGGGCTGCGCGAGGGAACCTTCGACCTGTCCCGTCTCGAGTGGTCGAACGAGCTGTCGTTGGGTTGGCCGACGAGCACGGACGTCGGCAAGGTTCTGATGGTTGGCGCCGGTTCAGTCGGCTCAGCAGTGGCCTATTGCGCACGAGTCGCCGGCCTGCGGGGGTCGATTGACATCCTGGACCGCGACACCATCAAGGTTGAGAACTTCAACCGCTCGCCCATATTCGGTCACACCACATTCGGACTCACAAAGGCCAGTGCCGTCGCGCGCTTTCTGGGCGAATCCAAGCTATGGGCGACGCCCATCGAAGAGTGGTGGAAGGAGTTCACAGAGCGCAAGGGGCGGCTGTCTATCGACTACGACGTATGGCTCCCGCTTGCTAATGAGTTCAACGTTCGCCACGCGATGCAGCAATGGGTGCCGCCCCTGATGATCCACGCGAGCACAGGCGTGAATTGGGGAGTAAACCACGGCCGTCACGTACCAGGGCGTGACGACTGCTTGGTGGATCGGTTTCCTGCCGAGGTGTCAGCAGACCAGCTGGCGTGCTCGACCGCACAAGTCTCGATCGCCAATGTCTCCGTCGATGCGGCGCTTCCGTTCGCTTCAGTGTTCGCTGGAATATTGATCACCGCGGATCTCGTCCGGGCCCTACTTCCGGACTACCCACAGGTACCGAATTTCGCCCTCTTCGATTGGTACGGCCCTCTAGACGTAATTCTGAAGTCCAATCGACAACCGAGACCAGGCTGCGTGTGTCTCGACCAGGGACAGGCCTTCCACGATCGGTTTAACGCGGCGACGAAGTACAGGAGCTCCTTCGGGTTCTGAAACTTAGCCGGGCCGTTGGCACAGCCAGGGCCTCGGAAGATCGCGATCAACCACGACGGGGACAGAGCCTCAGGCTCTCTTAAGGTGTAGGCGGAACAAATCGATTCACATCGTGTGACCGATCGCGTAAGAAGTTCCCGGCCTCTGTTCGCCGGCTGACAGGCCGGCGGCACCTCAACAACTTAAATTGCTGACTGCATTGGGCGTGTGGTCCGAGCAGCGTGACCTGCTTCTGGTACGCAATTCGCAGCAGCCGAAGCGCTCAATCTGCCTGACCCCCTAGCGCACAGCTGGGTCCCCGTGTGCCTTCCCGATCGATTACATATGCGTTAGCTTGCACAAATTGTGTGCAAGAACTGCGTGCTGTCGTACGCAGAATCTGCGTACCTACTTCCTGTTCGGCCCGCCGTCTTCTTTGGGCGTCCGTCGATGCTTTGCCCAGCGCGCCTGCGCGGCCAAGCTCAGCGCCTTGCTGCGGTCTTCTGGACTGACGTTCCTCCAACGCGCAGCGCCAAGGCCTACGGCCTGCCGTTTTATTGGAGAAGGCGACAGTTTCCGGCTCGCGATGTCGAGCAGTTCAAGCGCCAGGTCGAGCAGCGCCTCGGGGGGCAGTCCGCTCTGGCGGATGATTCGGCGCAACGTCATCGTTCGGCGCACGCCGAGAAGTCGTGCGAATTCTTCGGGAACTTGCGGGGTGGCTGGGGAGCCAGTTTTTCGTGTTGACATGCGATTGCTCGTACTGCTAGATCAATTCTAGTTCCGATAACATCATTCGCGGGAGGTGTCCGATGTCTCGCGGCTCCGTAGTTCCATTGGTTCGACGCGTGAGTGTCATGGTGTTCACGGCTCTCCTCTCCCTCCCTGTCGTGGTCTACGCACAATCGCCATGGGAGCGCGCCGCGAGCAATCTCGAACGCACCTTCACCGGACCACTCGCGCGGTCACTCGCCCTGGTCGCCATCGTGCTCGGCGGCTTGCTCTTCATGTATGGGGAGGCCGGGGCGAAGCGCCAGATCTCAGGGATCGTGTTCGGCGGCGGACTGGCACTGTTCGCCGGACAGTTCCTCGTCTGGTTGTTCTGACGCGAACGTCCGAGTTCTTTCGGAGGTGCGGCCATGACAGATCGGCCGACGTACCGGCCCGTGTACAAGGCGCTCCATCGCCCCCTGACCATCTGGGGCGTTGACCGCCGTCTGTTCTTCCTCTCCCTGCTGCTCGGGGCAGCCACGTTCAACCTGTTCTACTCGTTCCTTGCCGGACTGCTGATGTTCGGCGGGTTGTACGGATTTGCCCTGTGGGCGACTGCACGCGACCCTGAGATGCTCCGGATTCTACTCGCTTCGTCCCGGGCGCGGCGCCGCTACGACCCGGCCAAACACGACCGCGTAGACGTGGAGGTGGCCACGTGGTGAGCATGGGCCGCATTCTCCAGGACTACCG
>CADEDM010000129.1 GCA_902826065.1 uncultured Acidobacteriota bacterium
CTCTCGAATGCGCTCAACGAGGGCCGGGTCACGTCGCGTGAACTGGTGCAGATGTACCTGGATCGGATCAACCGCTACGAAGGCCAGGTGAACGCCACGGCCGCCATCAGCGCGGCGGCGATGGAGGAGGCCACGCGCCTCGATCGCGAACGGGCCGGCGGGCACGTGCGCGGTCCGCTGCACGGCATTCCGATCGGCATCAAGGACATCATCAACACGACGACGATGCCGACCACGGGCGGCGGTCTCGCGTTCACCGGCTTCACGCCTCCGTACGAAGCGACGCTGGTCAGACAGCTGCGCGAGTCGGGCGCCATCATCTTCACCAAGACCGTCCTGACCGAGTTCGCCAACTGGGTGGCCGCCGGCATGCCCGCCAACTACAGCGCGGTGTTCGGCTACGGCTACAACCCGTACGACCCACGCCCCGATCCGCGCGACGGCACCAACGACGGGCGTCCCGCACTGGGCACCGGCGGGTCGAGTTCCGGCATCGGCACGGCGCTGAGTTTCTGGGCCGGTAGCGTCGGCACCGAGACGTCGGGGTCGATCCTGAGCCCCGCGAACCAGAACATGCTGGTGGGCATCAAGCCCACCGTGGGCCTGATCAGCCGCTGGGGTATCGCGCCGATCACGGCCGATCAGGACACGGCCGGCCCCATCACCCGCACCGTGGCCGACGCGGCGATCATGCTCGGCCCGATGGTGGGCCTCGACGCCAACGACGCCGACACCAACCGCTGCATCCCGCCGCCGGGGCGCGACTACACGCGCTTCCTGCGCCTCGCCGGGTTGCGCGGCGCACGCGTCGGCATTCCGCGCGCCAACTTCTACCGCCAGACGGTGAATCCCGCCACGGGTCAGCTCGTCGGCGGCATCACCCCGCAGCAGGCCGCGGTGATGGACGACGCCATCGCCGTGCTGAAGCGCGAGGGCGCCACCGTCATCGACCCGGCCGAGATCCCGAGCATCGTCGACACCGAGCCCAACAACAACTTCCTCGCCTGGCCGACGTGCGCCGGCCCCACCAACGGCAAGGGCGGCGACGCCGCCTGCTCGGTGGTGTTCAAGTACGGCATGAAGCGCGACTTCAACCTGTGGCTGGCGTCGCTCGGCGGCTCGGCGCCGGTGAAGACGCTGACCGAGCTGCGCAACTACAACCTCGCCAACCAGGGGCGCGGGGCGATCAAGTACGGGCAGGCGCAGTTCGACATCTCCGACGAGATGAACCTCGACGCCGATCGCGCGCGCTATCAGGCCGACCGCGCCAAGGACATCCGCGTGGCGCGGACGCACGGCATCGACGAGGTGATGGACACGCTCGACCTCGACGCGCTGATCTTCCCGGGCAGCAGCGGCGCCGGCATCGCCGCCAAGGCCGGGCATCCCACCGTGATCGTGCCGTTCGGGTTCGTGCCGAACGCGCCGAACCCGGCGTTCCCGGCCGGCTTCAACGCCAAGGACCAGCCGTACGGGGTGAGCTTCACCGGCACGGCGTGCTCCGAGCCGCGGCTGATCGAGCTGGCCTATGCGTTCGAGCAGGCCACGAAGCGGCGCACGGCGCCGGCGAATTTCCCGTAGCCGTCCGTGCCGTTCCGCTCGCTCCGCACCCGGCTCGTCGTCGCCATCGGCGGGCTGGTCATCGCCCTCACCGCCGCCACGCTCACCTACGTGGGCCGGCTGGCGGCGCAGGCCGTGAGCGAGCGCGTGTCGGCCGACCTCATCCGCAGCCGCGACACACTGCTGGCGGCGCAGACGGCGCGCTACGACCGGTTGACGCTCGTGGCGCGCCTGCTGGGGTCGTTTCCGGGGCTGCTCGGACTGCTGGACACCAACGCGCCGACGATTCGCGATTTCCTGACCGAGTACCGCGAGCGCAACGCGCGAGACGAGCTGCTGCTCGCGCTCGGGCGCAACGGCGAGGTCGTGGGCCGTAGCGACACGTTCGCGCCGCTGGTACTGCCCGACGTCCACGCCCGCTGGCTCGAGCGGGCGTTGAACGGGCAGCCGGCCCACGGCACCATCACGGTCGATGGCCGGCCGTATCACCTCGTCATCGTCCCCGCGGAAGCCGGCGGCCTGGTCTTCGGGTTCGTCGGCGCCGCCGCGCCGCTCGACGATCGCTGGGCCGGCGCGCTGCGGGATGCGAGCGGCCGCGAGATCGCGGTGCTCACGCCGTCGGCGCTGGCGGCGACCACGCTGGCGCCGGGACGCGTGCCGTGGACGTCGGCGAGCGCCTATCCCGGCGCGGCCGATGCCGCGACGCACGAGATCGATCTCGGCGGCGAGACCTTCGAGACGACGGCCGTCGCCGATCCGCATGACGCGACGGCGCGGGTCGTGGCGCTGCAGTCGCTCGACCTCGCGCTGGCGCCGTATCGCAACGTGCAGGTGGGCCTGGTGGCGCTCGGCGTCGTCGCCGCACTCGCCGGCCTGGCCGCCGCGGTGGCCTTGGCGCGATCGATCACGGCGCCGATCGCGCTGCTGTCGCGGGCCACCGCCGACATCGCCCAGGGGCGGTTCGACGTGCGCATCCCGGTCACCGGCCGTGACGAGATCGCCGAGCTGTCGGCCGCGTTCAACCGCATGACCGAGGGCCTGCGCGAGCGCGCCGACATGCAGAAGTTCGTCTCGCACTCGACGGTCGAGATGATCCAGCGCGGGCCGCAGTCGCCGGCCGAGCGCGCCGGCGTGCGGCGCGTGGTGACGCTGCTCTTCGCCGACATCCGCGGCTTCACGGCCTTCGCCGAGTCGCGGTCGCCGGAGGAGGCGGTGACGGCGCTCAACCGTTACCTGCAGCTGCAGGCCGATCTCGTGCAGCGCCTCCACGGCGACGTCGACAAGTTCATCGGCGACGCCGTGTTCGCGCACTTCACCGGCGACGACCAGGCGCTCGATGCCATCCGCTGCGCGATGGAGATGCACCGCGCCGTGGGCCGTGCCGCAGAGGAGGAGCCGGCGCTGGCGCCGCTGGCGCTCGGCATCGGCATCGTCACCGGCGAGGTGATCGTGGGCAGCGTCGGCGGCGCCAGCCGCCAGGACTACACCGCGGTCGGCGCCCCCGTGAACCTGGCGGCGCGGCTGTGCTCGGCGGCGGAGCCGGGCGAGACGCTGATCGGCGCGTCCACGTTCGAGCGCGTCCGCGGGCTCGTGGCCGCGGAGCCGGCGCCGCCAATCACCGTAAAGGGCGTTCCCGCGCCGGTGGCGATCTTCCGCATGCGCGCGCAGCCCTCTGGCGACCGCCCCTAGTGCTGGGGCTTATAGGCCGTTTCGGGATACGGCTGGCCGAACTTGTTGGAGTGCCGCGCGGCGACGAATGCGCTCTCGTCGAGCGTGATGGTCGCCGTGGCCGCACCGGCGACGCTGACCTCGGACACGACCGGTGCGGCACGCTCCGACAGCGCCGTGACGCGATACTTGCCGGCGGGCAACTCGAGCCGCCAGGCGCCGTTGGCGCCGGTCGTGGTGATCCACGGCGTCGGCGCGGCGACCACCAGCGCGGTCATCTGCGGATGGATGTTGCAGAACACGCGCACGACGCCGGGCGCCGTGAACGTGCGGCTCTTCGACGCGCCCGCACGGTAGAGGCCGAGGTCGAACGCCTGCCCCGTCGACAGCGAGAAGACGTTGTGGAAGATGTCGTCGTCGTTGGGGAACTGCACGGTGGCGCCGACCGGCACGCCGACGACGCGCGGCGCGAAGGTCTTGCTCTTCTGGGTGATCGCCACGGTGCGCGGCGGCGCGGCCGGCGCCGCCCCCGCCAGCGGCTCCGCGTAGACGATCGCCGGCGCCGCCGCTACCCCGGCCCGCACCTTGGTGACAATCGTCCCTGTCAGGACGTCGGCCCGTGCGGGCGTGGCCAGTGACACGGCGGCGACCATCGCGGCGATGAAATGGATGTGTGTGTGCGAAGTCACGCCCAGCCCCCAGTCCGAGCCCCCGGGACCCGCGCCGTATTCGTCGTCAGAACGTGACGGCGAACACGGCGTTCAGATGATGGTTCTCACGATTGCGGCCCGATCCGTAGCGGGTCTGCAGCCACTTGTATTCCACCGACGCCGCGACTTCGGGCGTCAGCTTCCAGATCACGTTGCCGAAGGCGCTGGTGTTACGCAACCGCCCGGCCAGGCCCACGCCGTCGGGCCGCCGATCGATCGAGGCGCCGCCGTTGAACGAGACCCGGCGATGCGCCGCCAGCCGCGCCTCCAGCCAGCCGCCTTCGGCCCGCCCCGGCTGCCCGACGCCCGAGCCGTAGGCGTCGAGTTCGTCGGCCAGGAACGCTTCGCCCGCAAAGCCGACACGTCCGGCGCGCACGTTGAAGTCGACGGCGCCAGCGGACGCGGTGATCAGTTGCCCGGCCTGCTTGATCCAGCCGTAGTGGCCCGACACGCCGACCTGCGCCTCGGCCGCGTCGTCGAGGGTGCCCCGGCCGTAGCCGACATGGCCCTCGAGTGCCGGACGTTCCGAACGCTCACCCGCGCCGGCGGCCGGCGCGAACACGTAGGTGCCGGCGGCGTCGCCGGCGATCGGCGCGATGATGCCGGCCTTCGCCGTCCAGCCGCCCACACGCTGCTCGACGCGCACCTGCGGCGCCCGCAGGTACAGGTTGCCCGAGCGGAAGAACTGCGGGAACGCGTAGGCGGCGAGCGACGTGGGATCGCGCGGCGCGAGCATGCCGTGATCCTGGCCCGCCTGCAGCGCGGTGCCGCCGCGTTCGAGGCGTCCGTAGGCGTAGAGCAGGCGCGGCAGGCCCATCACGGTGCCGGTGACGAAGCCGGGCGTGCCGCCGAAGAAGTCGACGATGAGCGTGCCCTTCGCTTCCCACGCCCCGATCGCGATGGAGTGGACGTCGAAGCCGAGGCGGCTCTGGCGCATCGTCGACGTCATCGATCCGCCGGACGTGGTGCCGACGATGTTCGGGCTCTCGAGCCAGTTCGCGTCGCCGGAGTTGTAGGCCGTGTTCGAAAGGACCGTGCCGGTGATGCGCACCGGGAACTTCGACGCCGACTCCACCTTCACCTGCGCCAGTTCGGCGACCTGCGCCTGAATCACCTCAGGCGGAAGCTGCAACGCTGCCGGCTCCTGCGCACCCGCCACCAGCGCGACCGATGCGAGCGCCGTCGCTGGCGACCCGGCGCGCAGCGTGCGCACTTCGTCGGCCAGCGCCCGCACCTGCTCCCGAAGCGTGGCGAGTTCATCGCGCAGCACCTCGACGTCGCTGCGCCCGGCGGATGGCGCGGTCAGCGGCGCGGCGGTGGCGGCGGGCTCGCCGCGCCCCGCGCGGCCCTGAGCGGCGGCGGGTGCGGGCAGGACCAGGGCGACGCCCAGCATGAGCACGGCGGCGCCAGTCCTTGCGGTGCAGACGGCGGCGGGAAGCGTGGCTCTGAACATGCGGCCCATTGTAGGGGCCGCCTGCCGCAGAGACGCGAGCGTGCGGTTATCGATCGGTAATCAAGTCGTGAGCCCGCGGCGCGCGGACGGGCGCGCTAGCGGCCGCCCAGCATGCGGCCGAGCATGCCGGTCACGTCGTCGACCACCGAGCCGTCGCGATCGCGGTCGAGCATCGGCGCCAGCATATCGAGCAGGCCGCCGCCCGCGGCCGAGCCGCCGCCGAGGCCGGCGCCCAGGCTCCCCGGCAATCCGCCAGGCAGGCCGCCCGGCAGCCCGCCGCCCTGCCCCGCGCCGCTGGCGCGCCGCGCCATGGCGCCCATCATCATCGCCGCCACGACCGGCAGCATCTTGCGCAGCACGTCGGCGCCCACCCCGCTCGACGCGGCGGCTTGTGCCGCGACCTGGCGGCTGACGTCCTTGGTGCCCAGGACGTGCCCGAGGATGCCGTTGCCGTCGGCGGTGGTGGAGGGACTCGCGAGCGAGCCGAGATTATCGAGATAGCCGGCGTGCCGACCGCCGGCGAGCGCGCCGATCAGGCCGTCGAGGCCACCCTGCGCGGTCGCGTTCCGCGCGAACCCCGAGGCCAGCGACGGCACCAGGGCCGACAGCGCCGAAGTGACCTGCGTCTCGTCGAGCCCGAACTGGCGGCCGAGCTGCTGCACGGCACCGCCGTTCTGCGCAGCCAGCAACGCGTCGAGGATGTTCATGGTGGCCCTCCGGATCTCAGGACGGCTGCTCGGTGCTGTCGTCCGTCTCTTCCTCGTTCAAATCGGAAAGATCCTCGCCCCAGGGGTTGGCTTGCGGTCCCGGCACGATGCCCGCGATGTCCGGGTCGACCCCCGGTGGCGCATCGGGCGTATTGGCCCGACGCTCTTTCGCCTCTATCCGGCGCGCCGTCTTCTGCTTCTGCCGATCCTGACGGGCGCGCTCACGGTCGCGTTTGCTGCGGGGACGTCCCTGGAACATGCCAGACTCCGATGCGCACCGGCGGGGGGGCACCCGGCGCGCCGGTTCCGCGATGCGCGGAACCGCGAAGGCGATCTTATCAGTCCTGTCACGATGCGCGCGACCTGATCGGCGACGGCCGGGACCATACGGTAGGATCGCAGCGACGTGTCGTCCGAGCAGGCCAGTGTCCCCCGCCGCCAGTTCCTCAAGAGCGCGGCCGCGGTCCTGACGTTCCCACAGCCCGACGATGCCGTGCCCGCCGAGCCCTCGTGGCTGTGGACGGGCGCCGTCACCGCCCGCAGCGCCACGGTGCTCTGCTCGTTCCGCGGCCTGCCGAACGGCGCGCCGATGCTGCTCGTGAGCGAGCGGCAGAACCTGTCCGGGGCACGCCGGGTGGAGGGGGCGGCGCTGGCGGCGCCGTCGCGGCGATACGCCAACCGCTTCGTCGTCCGCTACGAGTTGACCGGGCTGGCGCCGAACCAGGAGTACTTCGGCGGCTTCGTGCCGGCCAGCGGCACGCGCGTGCGTCTGCGCACTTTCGGCGCCGGCGCGTACAGCTTCCTCGCGGCGTTCGCGTCATGCGCCGGCGGCACCCGCGTGGTGCCGATGTCGCACGTCTCGAACACCCGGCTGTTCGACGCCATCTCCGCCCTCGATCCCCACGTGTTCATCCACATGGGCGACCTGCACTACTACAACCTCACCGGCGCGCCCCGGCCGATCGAGGTCATGATGGGCCGGTTCCGCCGGTCGCTCGATCGCGTGCTGTCGCAGGAGCACCAGGCGCTCTTCTATCGCAAGACGCCGATCGTCTACACCTGGGACGATCACGACTACGGCCGCGACGGCTCCGACGCCAGCTCGCCCACGCGCGACGGCGCCCGCGCCTATTACGGCACCGACATCCCGCACTATCCGCTGCCGCTGTCGAAGAACGCCGACGGCCCGATCGCGCAGCGCTTTGAGATCGGCCGGGTGCGGTTCCTGATGACCGACGGGCGCTCGGAGCGCAACCCCGGCCAGCGCACCATGCTCGGACAGCGCCAGTTTACGTGGCTCTTCGAGGAGCTGGGCCAGGCCGCCCGCGATCAGGTGCCGCTGCTCGTGTGGGTGAACTCGGTGCCGTGGATCATCCGCGACGGCGATCCCGAGGGCTGGGGGCCGTTCGCCGCGGAGCGGCAGGCGCTGGGTCAGCGCATCACGCAGCTCAATCTCGGCCCGCGGATGCTGATGATGAGCGGTGATGCCCACATGCTGGCCTTCGACGACGGCCGCAACAACCCGCACGGCGGCTTCGTGGTGGCGCAGGCGGCGCCGCTCGACCGCTTCGTCCGTCGCAAGGGCGGTCCGTATTCGCACGAGCCGCCCGATCAGCGGAACGGACAGTTCGCCACGCTGCAGGTGGACGACTCGGGCACGACCCTCACCGCCACGCTGCAGGGCTACCGGCACCTGGGCACCGGCACGGCCGCGCCCGTGCCCGAGACGCGGCTGCGCCTGCGCTGCAGCGGCGGGCGCTGCGAGGTGCTCACGCCGTCGTGACCGCCGGCGTGCGGGCCGATCAGGCCTCGAGCCGCGCCCGCGCCAGATCGACCAGGTCGCCGAGACGGCGCACGCGCGGGCAATCGGCGTCGTCGTAAAGCCACGCCGGATCGAACAGCACGCCGTCGGCGAGGTGGGCGGCGCGCGCTCCGACGACGTCGATGTGGAAGAAGTCGCCGACGTGAATCGTGGTGCCGGCCTCGGCCCCGCTCTGCTCGAGGGCGATCAGGAACAGCCGGGGGTCGGGCTTCTCGACGCCGAAGTCGTGCGAGTCGAGCACCAGGTCGACGTGCGGCGTGAGGCCGACGCGCGCGAACATCGTGTGCAGCTTGCCGTTGGCGTTCGAGACCACGACGAGCCGCAGGCCCAGCGCGCGCAGCCCCTGCAGCATCGGCACGACGTCGGCGGGCACGTGCTCCCACACGTTGTGCACGTCGTGGTAGGCGCGCACCTCGGCCAGCGCGGCGGTGGCGCGATCGTCGGCGGCGACCCCGGCGTGCCTGAGCACCGCCTCGAAGTAGATCCAGCCGCGTGCCGCGTCGTTCGTGCGCGCCATCACGCTGCCGAGGTCCATCTCCCGCTTGGCATGCGGTTCGGCCGCCGTCAGCGCCTCGGCCGACGTGTCGACGCCCTGCCGTACCAGCGCGGCGGCGACACGCGCCCAGTTCGGATGCACCAGTACGCCGCCGGCGTCGAGGAACACGGTGGCGAGCGGTGGCGCACTCATCGCCGCACCAGCCGCTGGACGTCGCCCTGCACGCCGCTGAGATCGACGGGTGGGTCGTTGGCGGGCAGCGAGCGGTGATACTCCACCAGCGGCCGATCGTCGGTCAGTACCGGGCCGTCGCCGACGAAACGGCGCAACTCGTCGGGCCCGGCGACGTACCACGACAGCAGCGTCTCGAAGCTGTCGAGCCCGACCTCGTCGAGGGCGGTGCGCGTCTCGGCGCGTGCGCGCTTGGCATCGACGAGCGCCGGCGTCAACGTGAGCGGGCGGCGCGCGCCGACCATGAGCTGCCCGCCGAGCCACAGCGTCGTCTCGGGAAAGACGTCGAGGAATGTCCGCATGATGAGTTTGTACTGCGCGTCGGAGCGTAAGCCAATCCACTGGAGCGCCAGGCCGTCGTCGTCGAGGACGTCGCGGACGAGCGAGAAGTATTCGCGCGAGTAGAGGTGCCCGGCGCCGGCGTGCACCGGCTGGATCAGATCGGCCGTCACGACGTCGAAGCGGTCTCGGGTGAGCGTGAGGAAGTTGCGGCCGTCGTCGACCCGAAGCGTCACGTTCGGCTGGCGCAGCAGGTCGTAGTTGACGTGGCGGAAGAACTCGGCGCCCTTGCGGACGCTGTCCGAGAGCTCGACGACGTGGACGTCGCTGGCGTGCTGGCTCACGGCGCCCGGCGTCGCGCCGCCGCCGAGGCCGACCACGAGCGCGCGCCTCGGGTCGGGGTGCAGCACCATCGGCAGGTGGCCGATGAGGCGATGCAGTTTGACCATCTCGGGCGCATCCGACGCCTGGTGCAGGCCGTCGAGGTACATCAGCCAGCCGCGGAACGCGCCGGTGTGGATGCTGACCGACGTCTGCACGCCTTCTTCACGCCAGAACAGCCGTTCGCTGCGCCCGTGGCGGCGTTCGAGCGTGACCTCGAAGGGGTCGGGCACGATCGGAACGGCAGCCGAGAACGCGGCGGCCAGGGCCAGGGGCGGCAGCCAGCGCCGGCGTGATGCGAACAGCGCGACGGCCGTGAGCAGATAGAGCGCGCCGAGCGCGATCAGGGCGCGGCGACTGCCGAGGCGCGGCAGCAGCACGAACCCGGCCACGAGCGAGCCGGCGATGCTGCCGAGCACGTTCGCGGAATAGAGCCGGCCCACGGCGCGTCCCGGAGCGCCGGCGCGATCCGCGCGCGTCCACAGCGCCAGCGCGACCGGGAAGGCGTAACCCATGAGCAACGCCGCTGGCAGGATCGCGGCCACCGCGGCGGGCGCCAATCGATCGACGCCCCAGCCGGCATCGTAGGCACGGCCGAGCAGTGCCAGCGACAGCAGGACGATCACGCTGGTGGCGCCCTGCGTCCATGCCAGCCGATCGCCCCAGGCGGCAGGGCGCGCGAGGTGGCGCGCGGCCAGCGCGCTGCCGCCGGCGATGCCCGCGAGCACCGTCGCCAGCATCGTCGTGAACGCGTAGGTGGTGGCCGGCAGGAACTGCACGAGCACGCGGAACCACACGATCTCGAGCGCGAGCGCCGCGAAGCCCGAGACGGCCATGACGACGAGCACGAGGCGGGGCGGCAGCTCGCGGCCGGCGGATGCCGAGGCGTCGCCGGCATGGGCGTCCGCTGCCGGAGCCGATGTCGCGGCCCCCGCGTCCGTCGCCGCCAGCCACCACGCCCCGGCCGCGATGAGGAGGTTCACCGCTGCGGCGAGGAAGAACGTGCGCTGGATACCGAGTCCGCCGATGAGTACGAAGCCGGTGAGCAGCGCGCCCGTCAGCGCGCCGGCGGTGTTCACCGCGTAGAGCGTGCCGAGCCGTGTGTCGGCCGCCGCGCGCACCAGCGACGCCTGGCTCAGGACCGGCAGCGTCGCGCCCATCAGCACCGTCGGCACCAGCAGCACGGCGGCCGAGCACAGCACGCGGGCCACCGTGAGGAGCGTGAGGGAGTCAGGCGACGCCGTCGACAGCGGCCGGTACGCCGCGGTGGCGACGCCGAGCAGCAGCGGCGTGGCCAGGGCCGACACCGCGACACCGGCCTCGAGTGCCGCGAACACGCGCAGCGGATGGCCCCGCCGGGCCAGGCGTTCGGCCAGAATCGCGCCCAGCGCCAGGCCGCCCATGAAGCTCGCGAGCACCGTCGAGGCGGCGTGCACGGTGACGCCGAAGACCAGCGAGAGCAGGCGCAGCCACAGGACCTGATAGGTCAGTCCACAGGCGCCCGACAGGAAGAACAGCAGGCAGAGCGAACGCAGTGCCGATCGAGGGCGCATCAGGCAGGAGGCGCCCCATCGTCTGCCAGATCACCGCCCGCCCGCAAGCGCGGTGAACGCGCGAGTGGCGGGCTACTCGTCGCGCAGCGCCACCATCGGCGCGATCCGTGACGCCCGCAGCGCCGGGATGAAGCCGGCGCCGAAGGCCACGCCGCTCAGCAGCACGGCACTCAGCGACAGCACGCCGGGATCCCAACCCTGGAGCTCGAACAGCAACGACTGGGCGCCGCGGCCGATGCCCACCGCCAGCGCCAGGCCGACGACGCCGCCGATCAAGGTCATCCACAGCACCTGCTTGAGGACCAGCCCGCGCACCATCGCGCCGTCGGCGCCGAGCGCCATCCGCAGCCCGAACTCGCGCGTGCGCTGCGACACGGTATAGGCCAGCACGCCGTAGAGCCCGACGGCGGCGAGCAGCGTGGCCAGGCCGGCGAACAAAGCCGACAGCGTGCTGATCATGCGCTCGAGGAAGATCGTCTCGTTGACCTGCTGGGCCATCGTCTTGGGGCTCTCGATCGGCAGGTTCGGGTCGAGCGCCCGCACCGCGGCCTGCATGCTCGACAGCATCGACGCGCCGTCGCCGTTCGCACGCGCGTAGATCGACAGGCTGCCGGCACGTTCGTCCTGGGCATACGGCGTGAAGAACTGCGGCGGGATGGCGTCGCGCACCTCGCTGTACTTCGCGTCCTGTACCAGGCCGACGATCTCGATGTCGAGCGCGTCGGCGTCGCGGCCGGCGCTCATCCGCCGGCCGACCACGTCGTTGCCCATGTTGAACTTGCGCGCGAACGCCTGGTTCACGATCGCCACCTTCGGCGCGCCCAGGACGTCGGCCCTGGTGAACTCGCGGCCGGTGATGAGCGGAATGCCCAGGGTGCTGAAGAACGCGGGACCGACGGCGGTGGTCGACGACGAGGTGTTGGTGTCGGGGCCGGCCTCGAAGCCCTGCACGCCGACGCTGCTGTTCCAGTTGCTGCCCGCGATGAGGGCGACACGCGATCCGCTGACGCCGCTGACGCCGGGCAGCGCGGCTACCGCGTCCTCGACGCGCTGGAAGAACGCCACCGACTGCGCCGGCGTGTAGCCGTTCAGATCCGGCGACAGGCCGAACGTCACCAGCTGCGACGTCTGCAGCCCGAGATCCACCCGGCTGACGTTGTAGAGGCTCTTGATGAAGAGACCGGCCGCGACCAGCAGCGCCATCGAGAGCGCCACTTGCGTCGTGGCCAGGCTGGCGCGGAAGCGCGCCGCGGCTCGCGCGCCGCCCGGCTGTCCCGCCTGGTTCTTGAGCACCGTGAGCAGATCCGGGCGCGTGCTGTGCAGCGCGGGATAGAGCCCGAAGAGGACGCCGGTGACGAGCGACACCGCGAGGGCGAAGAGCAGCACGCCGGGGTCGAGCGACTCGGGGATCGTGCGTACGGCCTGCGGCGGCAGGATCGAGCGGATGAGCGTGAGCGTCCAGCGCGCCACGAGCAGGCCGACGAGACCGCCGGCCAGCGCCAGCGCACACGACTCGACGAGCAGCTGCCGCAGGAGCTGGCCGCGCCCGGCGCCGATCGAGAGGCGCACGGCCATCTCGCCAGCCCGGCCCGCCCCGCGCGCCAGCAGCAGGTTGGCGACGTTGGCGCAGGCGGTGAGCAGTACGAGCGCGGTCACGCCCAGCAGCAGCATCAGCGGCGTGCGGGCCTCGTCGTCGACGTCGCTCTGGCCGCGCGCGCCGGGTTCGAACTGCAGGGTGCGGGTGCGGAAGCGCGCCATCGTCTGGTCGCTCATGCCGGCCTGGAGCGGCGCCTCGACGTCGTTGAGAATCGCGCGGTACGGCGACTCGAGCGCCGCGGCGGCCTGCGCGACGGTCACGCCGGGCTTGAGGCGCGCAAAGACATAGGCCCAGTAGCTGCGACGGTTCTCGAAGCCCTTCCAGCCCGGAATCAGCGTCTCGCGCATCGACAGCGGCACGAACAGATCGGGCGAGCTGCCGGTGGTGGTGCCGGTGAAGCCGCGCGCCGTGACGCCGACCACCGTCAGCGACACGCCGTTGACGACCATCTGCTCGTTGAGCACCGACGGATCGAGGCCGAACCGCGACGACCAGAAATCGTGGCTCAGCACGACGATCGGGTGCCCTCCCGGCGTGGTGTCGTCGCTGGGCGTGAAGAGCCGGCCCAGCGCCGGCTGCACCCCCAGCGTCGGGAAGTAGCTGCCCGAGACCTGCTCGCCGTCGGTGTTGAGCGTCTGCCCGCGGGTCGCGACATTGGCCCCGAAGATCACGTGCGCCGCCAGGCCCGTGAACACCGTCTGCAGCCGCTCGAGGTCGCGGAACATCGGGTAGCTGAAGACGTACTGGCAGTCGCCGGCCTGGTTGCACGACTGCGAGCCCGGCTTCGGTCCCGGCACCGCCAGGTTCACCAGGGAGCCGGAATCCGGCACCGGCAGTGGTCGCAGCAGGATGCGATCGAAGATCGAGAAGATGGCCGTGTTGGCCCCGATGCCGAGGGCCAGGGACACGATCGCCACGGCCGTCACGAACGGCGTCTTGCGCAACGTGCGGAGGGCCAGGCGGATATTGGACATACGGGCTCCTGGGCCTGTTGGACGAGACCAGCCCTTCGCGGGTTTGCTTCCGGCCGGGCCGCCATGGCCCGGGCCGGGACCAACCTAGGGACGGGGCCGCTTCCCCCAGGTCGGCGGCGCCGGTTCTTTGCGGAGGCGCGTCGGCGGGGCCGCTTTCAGGGCCTTCATCGCCTCGTCGACAGCCCGTTCGAGCTGGGGATCGCGGCCGGCGATGACCTCCTTCGGCCAGTTCTCGACCTCGATGTCCGGGGCCACGCCCTCGTTCTCCACCGCCCATTTGCCGTCGCGCGTGAAGAAGCCACCGCGCGGGGCGATCATCGTGCCGCCGTCGATGAACGGCGGCGTGTCGGCGGTGTGCACCAGGCCGCCCCAGGTCTTCGTGCCGACGAGCGTGCCGATCTTCCGGCGCCGGAACATGTAGGGCATCAGGTCGCCCCCCGAGCCGGCCATCTCGTTCACGATCATCACCTTCGGCCCCCAGATGCCGGCCCCGGGGCTGGTGAACGGCACGCGGTCG
>CADEDM010000130.1 GCA_902826065.1 uncultured Acidobacteriota bacterium
GTCAGGTTGGGACGCACGCCCCACTTCAGGTCGCCGCCGATCTCGGCCTTGGTGTCGACCTGGTCGCTGGCGCGCGTGAAGTCCTTGTTGCTCGAGCCGAGCACGTAGGGGATGAACTTGATGTCGCGGCGGTTGGGCAGCGACAGGCCCGGCACCTTGGCCGCCAGCGAGACGCGGTAGATGTCGAAGCCGCGCGGGATCTCCGAGAGATAGACCTGCTCGTTCTTGTGACGGATGTTGCGCATCACGTTGAAGCCCCAGGTCTGGTTGTCGCCGGTGGAGTAGCGCAGCGTGCGAAGGGGGATGGCCATCTCGGCTTCCCAGCCGCGCGCGGTCACCGAGGCGCGCACCACCCAGTCGCCGTCCCAGTTGGGGTTGAACGAGCTGATGCCGCCGCGCTGCGTGCCGGCGGCGCCGCCGCCGAACGCCACGCCGCTGGTCTGGCCCTCACGCGCCACCTGGCCGTCGTACTCGATGCCGAGCGGGTTGGTGCCGAAGACGAACGCGTTCTGGTTGTCGTTGAAGGTGTCGAAGACCAGGATGATCGAGTCGGTCTCGGCCAGCGAGGCGTCGCGGCGGGCCTGCGACATGATGATCGTCGAGGGGTCCTGGTCGAAGCAGATGAAGCTGGCGTAGACGTGGGTCGGGCTGAAGAGCAGCCGCACCTCCGTCTTCTCCGTGGCGGGCTCGCCGAGCCGCGGGTCCTGCTGGGTGAACTGGGTGTGCGGCTCAATCCCCAGCCACACCGCGTCGTCGACGACGCCATCGATGGTCGGTGCGGTCTGTCCGGCCGCGAGCTTGCCGGCCTTGACGATCGGGCGCGGCGGGGCGGCGGAGCCGGCCTGAGCGAAGAGGGCTGCGGGCATGAACGCCGACAGCGCGAAGGTGAGGGTGGCGAGGATCCGGCAGCGGATCATCCGGGCATCGACAGAATGCGTACACGACATGGGCGCGTAAGAGAGTAGCCCAGCCGCAGGGCGCGCACCAAGCGAGCGTGGTCGAACTGTCACGCGACGTACGTGACAAGCCGTGACAAACACGCCGAGGCGCCGTTATGCGGCGGGAATCGTCGCGCGCAGGAACGCGTCGGCCGGCACGAGCAGCACGTACGGAGCGACGCCCAGCGTGACGAGCAGCGCCAGCAGCAGCACCGCGACGGCGCGCTCCCGCAACGCCAGATCCGGCGCGACCGACGGCGTCGCTGGCCCGAGGAACGTGCGCGAGTAGCCGATCAGCGTCGCCACGGCGATGAGTGCGCTGCCCAGGATCACCGCCACCGTCGAGGCCGGGCTCTGCAGCCACAGCGTGTGCAGCAGCAGATCGTCGGCGACGAAGCCGGCCGTGCCGGGCAGGCCGACGCCCGCGCCGCCGAAGACCGCGAAGCACGCGGTCAGCACCGGGAACGCCGCGGCGCGGCCCCCGGGCCCGCGATACTGCACCGGGCCTACCCGTTCCTCCAGCGAGGTGATGACCATGCCCAGGCCGCCCAGCGCCAGGCCCACCGTGACCGCGACCAGCAGCGCCGCCGCGAAGTTCCCCAGCGCCGCCGCGCCCAGCGCCGCCATCAGCATGCCGCCGTGCATGGTGGTGGTGCCGCGGTAGAAGCCGCGCAGATCGCGCTGGGCCAGCGTCATGATGGCGGCGAGGATGCAGGCCAACGCGCCGTAGCGCACCAGCCACGGCGCCCACCCCGCCACCTCGGGGATGTGGTCGACGAAGCGCAGGTGCAGGAATACCAGCGCGATCGTCGACGACATCTGCTGCGTCTGCACCGCCGGGGCCCGTTCGCACAGGCTCGAGACGCCGCCGTGCAGCGGCGGCACGCCGGTGCGCACCGCGATCGCGATCGCCGAGAGCAGGAACGCAGCTAGTCCGGCGCCGGCGCTCAATGCGCCGGCGGCCGCCGCCGTGATCGCCGACGCGGCGACGAGCGACAGCGCGCCGGTGCGGCTCCACTGCCAGGCGTGCACGGCATGCAGCAGCGCGCCTGCCGCCGCGATCGCGTAGGCGGTGGCGCCATCGGCCACGGTGAGCGAGGCCGTCAGCGTGGCCGCGATGCCGGCCAGCACCCACCACGCCGGCCGGTGCAGCACCGCGACGGTGGGCGCCACGAGCAGCAGCAGGCAGACGGCCAGCGTTTCCCACGGAGCGGCGAGCGCGAGTCCCGTCGTCATCGCCGTCCCTCCAGCGAGGCCTGGCCGCGAATCCAGCGGTCGGCGCGGTCGAGGGCGCGGGCCATGGCCAGCACCGGGGCGAAGATCGCGTCGATCAGATCGTCGAGACGGCCGCGGTGCAGGGCCGTGGCGTAGATGCGCGCGGCCAGGCGTGGCGCGACGCGGGCGATCCAGCCATGGCCCGGATGGCTGTGGCCCACGCGATGGGTGTCGTGGATCATGTTCGGCGCCTTCAGGTACTGCCCGAGGCGCAGCAGCGCGTGGCCGAGCAGATGCGCCAGCGCCAGCGTCGTCCAGCCGAGGCAGATCTCCGCGAGGATCAGGCCCACCTGCGCCAGTGTCGCGTGCGCCAGCGCGCCCTTGGCGTCGGTGTGCACGCGCGCGACGGTGGCAGCGTAGATCGCCGTCGCCAGGCCCACGGCCACACCGACGCCGCGGGCGATCGGCGACACCGCGAGCACCGGCCACACGCGCAACATCAGGAACACGCCGGCGTGAATCGAGACCGCGCCGTAGAAGAGCGCGCTCGAAGGCGTCGGCCCTTCCATGGCTCGCGGCAGCCACCCCGAGAACGGGAGCTGCGCCGACTTGCCCATGGCCGAGAGCAGGAACAGCAGCGCCAGCATGGTCGACTCGGCAGGCGGTAGCTCGCCAGCATGCTCGAGGGCGGAGAAGCGCGCCGATCCCAGCAGCTCGAAGGTCGCCACGGTGGCGATGAGCAGGCCGGCGTCGGACAGGCGATAGGTCGCGAACGCGCGGACCGACGATCGAATCGGCTCGTCACGTTCGTGGAAGAAGCCGATGAAGAGCGCCGACGCGATACCGATCAGCTCCCAGCCGGCGAAGAACAGCTCGAGCGCGCCGGCGAGGGCGACGAGCTGCGTGCCGGTGGCGAAGACGCCGAGCAGCACGAAGAAGCGGATGTAGCCCGGCTCCTTGTGCAGGTAGGTGCGCGAGAAGCGGGCGATGAGCGCGGTGAGCGTCGACGAGAACAGCGCCAGGGTCACCGACACGCGATCCAGCTGGATGACGCCGGGAATCACGAAGTCGCCGAGCCGCAGCCAGTCGCCGAACTCGATTTCACCGGCGATCCGCGGGCCGACGAGGCCGGTGAACACGCCGATGACGCCGAGGTCGCCCAGGACCGACAGGGTCAGGCCCGCCGCGATGACGCTCGTGACCCACCTCTCACTGGGACGGTCGTCGCCGAGCACGACGCGCAGCCCGACGGCGAGCGCCGCCGCCATCGGCGACAGCACCGCGACCGCCAGCACGGGCTGCAGTGCGGTCATGCGCCCACCGCCGCGGGCGCGACGCCCTGGTGGCCCGGTCCGACCACGGTGGCTGGCAACGCCCGCCGCACCAGCGCCGGCGGCACGAAGGCGCGCGTGCGCTGGTGCCACTCGCGCGAGCGTTCCACCACCGGCAGCAGCGTCGGCGCCGGCGTGTAGGGCACGAAGCCGCCGTCCTCGAACACCGCGAGTGCGCCGGTGACCGGATGCAGCGAGACCAGTTGCACCCAGCCGTTCACGACCAGCTCCGCGACCTCGGCCTGCCGGCCAGCCACGGCCAGCAACGCCTCGGGCGTGGCGTCGACGATGAGCAGCAGCCGCATCGGCTCGTGCAGTTCCACCATCTGCAGCGGCAGCCCGGTGCGCAGGTCGCCCTGGTGGCCGTTCATCACGCCGATGAGACCGGTGACGTTGTGGGGCAGTTTCGTGCCGCAGCCGAAGCGCTCGTTGTCGACCGCCGAGAAGTAGTACTCGAGGCTGATGCCGGCCCCGACCGGACCGACCGCGGCGAGGATGCGTTCGAGCACGGCGTGATTGGCATCGCCCTCGGGGTCGTAGCTGACGAGGAAGGCCCGGCGATCGAGGTGCAGGCCGCGGGTGACGGTGCGCCGCCCCACGATGCAGATGGCATTGGTGCAGTGGCCGTACTCGGGCCGCGGCTGGGCCAGGTTCGACGAGCGCGACTCCACGTGGCGCAGGGCCGCATCGGGATCGAGCGTGAGCGGCGCGTCGTCGAAGCGCCGGCAGCGCTCGAGCGCGCTCTCGCGCCGGGCCCGGTCGAGGGCCGTGGAGGCGACGTCGAATGCCGCGGCGTTGGCCTCCGGCACGGTGTCGAGGTCGTAGTAGCGCACGCTGTCGTCGGCGGTGTCGTGCAGCGCGCCCACGAACCACGTGTCGTCGGGGATGTCGATGCCCTTGGCGCGCACGCCGGCCCTTACGTCCGGCCGGTTGGCCATGTCGGCGAAGAGCCGGGCGTTGGCGCCGCCGCGGCGGCCACCGCAGGCGCCGCAGTCGTGCGCCGACTCGTGGGGATTGTTGAGGCTGGTCGAGCCGTGCCCGAGAAACACGACGATCGGCGCGAAGTCACGGGTCAGGCCGATGTTGACGAGCGTCGCTGCGACGCGATCGATCGACTCCTGCAGCGAGAAGCCCACCGGCTTGCCGCGTTCGGCCGGCGGCGTGTGCGGATCGAGTCGCACGGCCGACAGGCGCGTGGCCGGCCGCGGTGCCAGCGACGCCTTCATGCGATCTCCGACCCGCAGCGACACCCGCGGCCACGCCACACGCGCCAGCGTCTTCAGGCCGATCACCGGTCCGAGGAGAAAGGACATCCCGGCGCCGCCGATGAGCGTGCGCGATGCCGCGCCCGACGTGCGCACCCACCCGAGCCACGCATCGCGGAGGCGCTTGCGCAGGGCGTGCCAGCTCAGGGCCGTGTAGACCGGCTGCTCGTGCACCTCGTGCGCGGGCGTGACGACGACCGGGCAGTAAGCGGCGGGCTCCAGGTCGTACAGGCCCTGGTAGTCGATGGCCACGCCGAAGAACCCGGCGACGCCGAAGGTCACGTAGGCGGGATCCTGTTCCTCGACCGCGCGCCGGATCGACTCCTCGCGTTCGTCGATGCAGAAGGCGAACTGCGCCCGCGGCCGGCCGTCGACCGTCGACGCCGGCATGGCGCGGCGCACCGCCACGGCGTCGAGGATCTCGCGGCGGTAGGTGCGCTCGTAGGCCTCGTGAAACACACGCCGCCGCGTCACGTCGTCGCACGCGGCCGCGGCCGCCCAGATCGCCGCCAGCGCCGTGCCATCGAGCGCCGCCACCGCAGGCGCGGCCAGGCCGGCCGCACGCGCCAGATGCCACAGGCGCGATGCCGAGACCGCCGCGGGCACGTCCACGGTGCGCGGGGTCCGTGCGGCCAGTGTCGGCCAGTCATGCGGCAGGCCGGCGCTGGCGCACGCGTGCGGCAGCGCGTGGCGTTCGAGCAGCAGCCGCACGGCCAGGAAATCGAGCAGCGTCGCCGGCGGGCCTCCCGGATGATCGGCAGGCTGCCGCTCGAGGCGCGCGAACATGCCGCTCCAGCCGGGCAGGGCCGCCGCCGTTGCCAGCAGCCACGATTCCACCGCATCGCCCGTGACGCCCAGCGCTTCGAGCGCCGAGACGACGACCGGGCGCGCCGCGGTCTGCTCCGCGGCGACTCGACGCATCGCGTCGTCGACGCCGGGACACTCCCGGGGCGGCCGGGCGCCGGCGGCGTAGAGCGCCGCGACCGCGGCCAGGAAGCCGCGGTCACGCTCCGGCAGCCCGACGCGCGCCTGCCCGTGATCGAGGAAACCGGCGCCGAGCCGCACGAGCTCGGCATGCACGGCGATGTCGGGATCCGTCGCGGTGTCGAGGGCGACCAGGACGTCGCGATGGCGTCGCGGCTCCGCAGTCGCGACGGCCGGCGGAGCTGGGCCGTCGGCGATCCGCGCCACGCACGCGTCCCACAGCTGGCGATCGCGGCTCTCGGGCGCCGTGCCGGCGTCGACGGCGAAGACCAGACCGGCGGCATCGGCCGCGTCCTCGTGGACGTCGGCCGTCATCAGCGTGTGCCACAGCACGGTCCGCGTCAGTCCCGGCACCACGGCGACGCCGGCGTCCGCGCCGAGGGCCCGTCCGATCTCGTGCCGCACGTCGTCGTCGGCGACGCGGCCGTCGCGCCACGCGGCGCGGAACGTCGCGAGCGTCAGGTACGGTTGCGCCTCCAGCAGCGCCGCGCCCTGCACCACGCCCTCGTGGAAGGGCCGGTGCTGGAACGCGTGCAGCGTGTTGTGGTGCACGAACACGCCGATCGGACCCTGGTCGGGCAGGATGCCATGGGCCCGAGCCAGGGCGCGGTCGATGGGGTCGGCGGGTGCGGCGTCGCCGTGTCCGGCCACCTCAGTGACCCCCGCCAGCACGGGCGTGGGTCATGTCGATGCCGACGATGCGGACCGAGATCTGACGGTGCGCCGCATCGGCCGCGAAGTTGGCCAGCACTTCCTTCACGTCGTGATCGACGTACTCTCCGGTGCCGTCGATCACCACCTGCTCGCCGTCGTCGACGGCGCCGAGCGCGGCCACGACGCCGGGCTTCGACACGAAGGTGCCGTCGCGGCGGAAGCGGACGTGCCACGCGCCGTCGGCGCCGCGTTCGGCCACCACGGCCTTCCGCGCGTTCTCGTAGAGCACGAAGCCGATGCCGATGATGATGCCGGCGATGACGCCCTTCAGGAGATCGAGCGCCAGCACCGCGACGATGGTGAGGGCGAACGGCAGCAGCTGCGTCACGCCCAGCCGCACCTGCGTCGCGAACAGCGCCGGCTTGCACAGGTTCAGCCCCACCTGGATGAGCACGGCCGCGAGGCAGGCCAGCGGGATCTGGTTCAGCAGCGGCGCGGCGACGAGCACCGACGTCAGCAGCAGCACGCCGTGCACGATCGCCGACAGGCGCTCGCGCGCGCCGGCGGCGACGTTGGCGCCGCTGCGGACGATGACGGCCGTCACCGGCAGGCCGCCCATGAAGCCGGAGACCATGTTGGCCGCGCCCTGCGCGACCAGCTCGCGGTCGGGCGGGCTGTGGCGGCGCAGCGGGTCGAGGCGGTCGACCGCCTGCAGCGACAGAAGCGTCTCGATGCTCGCGACGACGGCGATCGTGGCGGCCGCGCCCCACACCGCCGGCGACGTCAGGGCCGACAACTCCGGCCGTGGCAGCGCGGCCCATAGTGCCGTCGCGCCGCCGAGCGGGACGTCGACGAAGTGCGCGGGCCCCAGGGCCAGCGTCGTGCCTTGCAGCGCGCTGGCCACCACGCTGGACAGCACCACCACGACGAGCGCCGGCGAGATCAGCTTGAAGCGGGCGAGCGGCGTGTGCTTCCAGCCGTAGAGGATCGCGAGGGCGCCGAGGGCGATCAGCACGGCGCCGGCGTGCTGCTGGCCCGGGATGTCGGACAGTCCGCCCGTGACACCAAATGCGACCGGCAGCTGCTTCCAGATGATGGTGATGCCGATCGCGGCCAGCATCCCCTTGATCACGGCCGACGGCACCAGCGCCGCGAAGCGGCCGGCGCGGATCAGCCCGAGCACGATCTGAAGGAGGCCTGCCAGCAGCACCGCGGCGAGGAACGGGGGCAGGCCGCCCAACGCCGAGACCTCGGCGAGGACGATCGACGTGAGCCCCGCGGCCGGACCGGTGACCGACAGCGACGAGCGGGAGATCCACGGGACGATCAGGCCGCCGCAGATGCCGGCGACGAGTCCCGAGACCGGCGGCACGCCGCAGGCGACGGCGATGCCGAGGCAGAGCGGCACCGCGACGAGGAATACGACGACGCCGGCGACGGCGTCTTCCTTCGGGTACCCGAAGAGTGACGGCGGATGAGACATGACGCGGGGCCTTCCCTGACAGAGACCACGACCACTAGCCGAGTGGCACGGGACCTACACCGCGACCGTCGCGGGCAGGCCAACTGACGAAGCGGGGACTGTCAGGCGCGCGGCGGGGCGCGGCCGAGCGGGGACCGGGACGCGGTGGCGGGCACCGCCTGGGCGGCGGCGAGGGGGATGAGCAGGCGCGACGCGAGGCGAGGCGGCGAGAGGCGCGGGACGGCCGGCAGGATCGCGGACCCGGCTGGATCCTGCTGGCGCCAGGTGGGCACCGTGACCGCGGGCAGTGCGTGAGGCGCCGGGGCGACGGCGGCCTCGTGATGACCGTCGCCGTGCTCGAGCCCGGCGTGGCCGTCGGCGTCGAAGCGCTGGATGCCGGCACGGGTGAGCCGCGCCACCAGATCGCGGTCGCGCCCCGTGATGGCGCCATCGGGCCACTGTTCCAGCAACAAAGCCGCGGCCAGCCCGGCCACGAGGGGCAGGGCGACTGACAGCGACACGACGCGGCGAACGGCTGTCGACTTCACGGACTTCGTGGGGGCGTCATGGTACTTCAGCCGTCGGTGGCATTCAACGTCCGGCCGAGCCCCGGCGCGCCTACTTCTTCAGCACCGCGGGGTGCGTGTAGGGCTTGAGCACGCGGTCCGGATCCGGGCGCACGCTCAGATAGTCGACGTGGTCGGGGATCTCGGCCCAGCCGTGCGGGACGCCGGCGGGGATGATGATGATGTCGCCGACGTTCACGACGCGCCTGACGACGTCGGCGCCGATGATGCGGCCGCTGCACGAGGGGCCGTTCAGTGTGGTGGTGACGGCGCTGTCGGGCGCCGACTTGCGTCCGCCGGCGATCTGCCCGCCAGTGATCATCGTCCCCGAGCCCGACACGATGATGTAGGTCTCGGTCTGGTGATCGTGCGCGATGCCGGTGCCCGACGAGGCGGCGCCGGCGCCGGGCGCCGGGGCGCCGCACGTCTCGGCCGCTGGTGGCGCGTTGGGTGCGGGCGTCGAGGCATTGGCGCCGGTCGGCGGAGGAGGAGCCGGGAACTTGCCGCGGTGCACGATCCCCACCGCTTCGTTCAGTTTGCCGATGTCGACGCTCACGATCTGCCGGTCGACGCCCGGCAGCGCGTTGACCTTCTTCACGTCGGCGTCGGTGATGTAGGTCGCAGCCTTCGGACCCCGGTTCTCGACCTGGGCGGCGGCCGTGACCGCGGAGAGGACGAGGACGGCGAACGCGAGCGGGTACGTGACGGGCTTCATGCGTCGAACCTCCGGCGCCACTATACGCCTCACCGCGCAGACGGGCGACCGGTGCGCCGGCCGGTGTGACGATTCGACCGGGGCCGCGAATCATTCGGTGTGCAGACCTCGTCCGGGAGTGAGAGGCTCAGCGACATGGCGGCGGGCGAGTCGGTGCGCGAGGGGTTCATGGCCCTGGTCGAGGCCCATCGCGGCATCGTCCACAAGGTCGTGCGCGTCTATTGCTGGGCGCCCGACGACCGCGACGACCTCGTGCAGGACATCCTGGCGCAGTTGTGGCGCGCGTACCCGTCGTACGACCCGGCGCGGCCGTTCACGACGTGGATGTACCGCGTCGCCCTGAACGTGGCGATTTCCTGGGTGCGTACGCACGCGCCGCGGCAGCGCGCCACGGTGCCGCTCGACCCCGACGCGCACGACGTGTCGGCCGCCGGCCTCGACCCGGTGGCCGCCGAGCGCGTGCGGGCGTTGATGGCCGTGGTCCGCCAGCTCGAGCCCCTCGATCGCGCGCTGGTGCTGCTCTACCTCGATGACCACACCTACCGCGACATCGCCGCCGTGCTCGGCCTCAGCGAGACCAACGTGGCCACCAAGCTCCATCGATTGAAGGCGCGCCTGCGGCAGCGCCTGGAGACGTTCGCATGACCGACACCTCCCTCGACCTGGATGACCTCAAGCAGGCCTGGCAGAGTCTCGATCGCCGCCTGGCGCGCTTCGAGGCGATCGCGTTCGACGCCGTCCGCGAGCGCCGGCTCGACGCGGTGCGGGCCAGCCTGCGGCCGCTCCGCTGGGGCCAGATGCTGCAGATCCCGATGGGCGCGGCGCTGATGATCTGGGCCGCGTCGACCTGGAACGCGCACTGGCCAGTGGTGAACGTCCGCGTCGCGGCGTTCGTCGTGCACGCCTACGGCCTGGGCCTGGTTCTCGCCGGCGCGCGCACGCTGCGCCTGATTCGCGAGCTCGACAACGGCACGCCGGTCGTGCAGTTGCAGCGGCGGCTGGCCGGGATTCAGCGCTGGTATGACGTGAGCGGCCTGGTGATCGGCATGGCGTGGTGGCTGCTGTGGCTGCCGATCGTGATGATGCTGGCCGGCCACGCCGGGGTCGACGTGCTGGCCCGCGCGCCGCGCCCGATCGCCGGCTGGGTCGCCGCGTGTCTCGTGGGCCTTGCGCTGTCGCTGTGGGTCGTGCTGTCGCGACACGCCGGGCGCCCATGGCTCCGGCGTGTCGTCGACGACATGGCCGAGGGGCCGAGCCTGCGGCGGGCCCGGCGCCTGCTCGACGAGGTGGATCGCTTCGAGAGCGACGCCGCGCCTACATCGTCCACGCCGGCGTCGGCAGGCTGAGCAGGTACGGCGTGTCGCGCAGCTCGCGGCCGAGGCGCGCGTGACGGGCCCGCCACGGCTCGAACTCGCGGCTCATCGTGTCGAGCATCCACGCCCGCTTCGGCGCCTGCGCGCGCTGCGCGGCGCGATGATAGAAACCGGCGCCCAGCGTCGCGTACCAGCGGATGTTGTGGCGCGCCTTCATCTGATCTTCGAAGAAGCCGGCCATCAGCAGGCAGTGCGTGCCGGCCGTCTCGAGCAGCTCGGCATCGACGGCGCCGTCCGGCGCCGCCACGAAGTGGTCGAACACGGCGGCGAGCGCCGCCGGCGTCGGGAACTCGCTCTCGGAGGCGGTGGAGACCTGCGCGTAGTGCGCGAGCACACTGGCGTTGTAGAGGAGCTGCTGCTGGTCGACCTCGCGCTCGGCCACGTCCTTCAGCCCGATCACGAAGAACTCCAGCGTGCGGCGATGATCGACGGCCAGCAGTTCACGAAGCGGCCCCATGGTCGACGCCTCCTTGCCGGTGGTGCCACCGGTACTCCGGAGCGAGCAACCGGCGTGCCATGCCGGTGCCCGAAGAATCGGCGCGATCGGCGGGATCTGCAGCGGCCCGGCACGGCGGCCCGGACAGTCGCTGTCCCCTGCACCCGCCCCGTGGACGTTCCGTGACCATCCCGGCCGTGCACCCGGTGTAGGCTGGGGCGCGTTTTTTCGAGGAGCGCCCCATGACCGTCCGCCTGCTGTCATCTGCCGCCGTCGTGCTGACCCTGGGCCTCACCGCCCACGCCCAGCGCCCAGCCTCCGCGCCGGCCACCGGGCCCGGCGGCACGCCGCCCGATACCGTCTTCCTGGAAGAGCTGACCTGGGCCGAGACGCGCGACCTCGTGAAGGCGGGGTGGACGAACATCATCGTCGGTACCGCCGGCACCGAGCAGAAGGGGCCGCACATGGTCGACGGCGAACACAAGTTCGTCATGACCCACACGGCCGAGCGCGTGGCGCGGCAGATGGGCAAGACGCTCGTGGCGCCGGTCATCACCTACGTGCCCGAGGGGAGCTGGGAGACGCGCGGCGGCCACATGGGCAAGCCGGGCACCATCACGCTCCCTGAAGAGCGCTTCGTCGAGTTGCTGGTCAGCACCGGCCGCAGCCTGAAGGCGGGCGGCTTCACCAATATCTGGTTCCTCGGCGAGTCAGGCGGCAATCGCACCGGCATGCGCTCCGCGGCGGAGAAGCTCAACGCGCTCTGGGCCGGCAGCGCCAAGGCCTACTGGGTCGACGACTACTACACCAGGGCGCACCGCGATCAGGAAGTGTGGGCGGCGAAGTTCCTGGGTGTGCCCGAGAACCAGGTGGGCAACCACGCCAACATCCTCGACACGTCGGAGCTGCTCTTCGTGGCGCCGCAGCACATCCGCGCCGACCGCCTCACCGGCAACGACTACGAGAACAACGGCGTGAGCGGCGTGAACCAGTCGAAGTCGTCGCCGCAGGTCGGCCGCGAGTTGCTGCAGATCAAGATCGATCTCTCGATGGCGCAGATCAAGCGGATGCAGTCGGGCGCCGAGCCGCCGGTGCCGGCGTTGCCGCCGCCTCCCGCGGGTGGCGGCCGTGGCGGTGGGGGCGGCGCGCAGCGCGCGGCCACGGCCGCTGGTCCGGCGCGGCCGACGATGGAGACAGCGCCGGCGGGCAAGACCCCGACGCGTCCGCCCGACACGCTGTTCATCGACGAGCTGACCTGGGAGGAAACCCGCGATCTGATGAAGGCGGGGAAGACGACGGTGATCGTGCCCACCGGCGGCACCGAGAAGAACGGGTACCACATGGTGCTCGGCAAGCACAATTACATCGTCACGTTCGGCGCCAACCAGATGGCGCGGAAGCTCGGGAACACGCTCATCGCGCCGACGCTGCAGTACGTGCCCGAAGGCGATCCCGATCGCCAGGTGCCGGGCGCGATCTCGGCGCCGTCGCCGCTGTACGACGGCATCCTCGACGCCGCGGCGCGCAGCCTGCAGGCACACGGCTTCAAGGAGATCCTGTTCATCGGCGACAGCGGCGGCAACCAGGCTGGCATGGTCGCGGTCGCGAAGACGCTGAACGAGGAATGGAAGGATGCCGGCACCAAGGTCTACGCGCTCACCGATTACTACGAGGGCGGCCGCGAGCACTACCGTGCGTGGCTCGAAGCCGAGTACGGCTACGACGACGCCGTCGTCGGCGCGCACGCCGGCATCAGCGACACCTCGCAGATGTTGTTCGTCCATCCATCCGGGATCCGGATGGAACGCATTCAGGCCTGGGGCGGGCCGGCGGACTCCGGCGTGTCGGGCGATCCGATGCGCGCGACGGCGGCGATCGGCCGGATGGGCGTGGCCTACAAGGTCAACGCCGCGCTCAGCCAGTTCCGCACCCTCAAGAACCCGCCGCCCCAGCGCGGCGGAAGACCGGGTGGCCGCTGACGTCACCGATCGTCACGAGTTGTCAGGCCGGTTCGCCTCCGGCTACCAATGCCGGGCTGCCCGGCGCTAGAATGACCCGGGCGGCCGGCTCCAGTCCGTGGCCGTCGTGATCACTCAGTTCGTTTTCCGCTCAGGAGTACCTATGAAGCGTGTGGCTCTCCGCGTCGCACCGGTCGTCGTGCTGGCGGCCTCGATTGCGGCGCTGATGCCGTCCGTGTCGGGCCAGGGCACCGGCCTGCCGAGCACGAAGAATGGCGAATGGCCGATGTACACCGCCGATCACCGGGGCACGAAGTACTCGCCCCTGGATCAGATCTCGGCGGCGAACTTCAGCAAGCTCGAAGTCGCATGGCGGTTCAAGACCGACAACCTCGGACCGCGTCCCGAGACCAAGCTCGAATCCACTCCCATCATGGTGAAGGGCATGCTCTACGCCACCGCCGGCACCCGCCGCGCGGTCGTCGCGATCGAGCCCCGCACCGGTGAGCAGAAGTGGATGTTCGCGCTCGACGAGGGCGAGCGCGCCACCCGCTGGGCGCCGCGTCAGCTCTCGGGCCGCGGCCTGAGCTACTGGACCGACGGCAAGGGCGACGACCGCGTCGTCTACGTCACCACCGGCTACCGGATGGTCTCGCTGAATGCCAAGACGGGGCAGCCCGTGCCGACGTTCGGCAACAAGGGCATCGTCGACCTGAAGCAGGGCATCGTCATCGGCAAGGACAAGCAGATCGACCTCGAGAAGGGCGAAATCGGCCTGCACTCGACCCCGCTCATCATCGGCGACACGATCATCGTCGGCGCCTCGATGTTCGAGGGCCTGGGCTACACCTACGCCACCAACTCGAAGGGCGCCGTGCGCGCGTTCGACGCCCGCACCGGCAAGCAGCTGTGGAAGTTCAACACCATCCCGTACCCCGGCGAGCCCGGCAACGAGACCTGGGAGAACGGGTCGTGGGAGTGGTCGGGCAACAACGGCGTGTGGACCGAGATCACGGTCGACCCCGAGCTCGGCACGGT
>CADEDM010000131.1 GCA_902826065.1 uncultured Acidobacteriota bacterium
ACGAAGACGCCGCGGCCGCCCTTGCGCAGGGCCTTGGCCAGCATGTCGGCGCCGACCGCGATGCGGTCGCGTTCGCGCTGCACCGCCGCCAGCATCTTCTTGTCTTCGGCCAGCATCAGGTCGACGACGCCGGTCGCAGGTTGTTTGTCGATGGCCAGCGTGGCCGGGTTGATGGCTTCCGTGGGCAGGGACTGCCACTTCGACGGGTGAGGCATGTAAGGAGCGTGCGAGCCGCGCGACAACCCCGGATGCTAGTCCCGTGGCGGGGCGGTGTCAACGAAGCGGGCGACGGGCCGTTACAATGTGCGCAGGTGTCGCGCATCGGCCGCTATCTCGATCACCTGGAACTCGAGCGCCGGGTCTCGCCGCATACCCGCGACGCCTACGCACGTGATCTCGATGCCCTCGCGGCGTTCGCGGCCGGGGAGTCGCAGCCGGCCGAGGCGCTCGATCTCGACGCCCTCGAGCGGTTCGTGCGCGGCCGGATGGCCGAGGGACGATCGCCCCGATCCGTCGGCCGCCTGGTCGCCGCCGTGCGCGGCTTCTACCGCTACGTCTCGGCCGGCGACGGCCGGGAGAACCCCGCCGCCGATCTCCAGGCGCCGCGCGCCTGGAAGGCGCTGCCCAAATACCTCACCGTCGACGAGGTCGACGCCCTGATCGCGACGCCCGACACGGCCGAAGCGCGCGGGCTCCGCGATCGCGCGCTGCTCGAGGTGCTCTACGCCACCGGCCTGCGCGTGTCCGAGCTGCTGGGCCTGACGCTGCCGCAAATCGATCTCGAGGGCGGCGTCGTGACGACGATGGGGAAGGGCCGCAAGGAGCGGGTCGTGCCGATCGGCGATGCCGCCGTCCTGTGGCTGCGCCGCTACCTGGCCGAGGGGCGGCCGGCATTGATGCGGGCGCGCCCGTCGCCGCGGCTGTTCGTGAACGCGCGGGGTACGGCGCTGTCGCGGATGGGCTTCTGGAAGATCCTCCGCGCCTACGGCGTGGCGGCCGGCATCGGCCGCGCCATCTCGCCGCACGTGCTGCGGCATTCGTTCGCGACGCATCTCCTCGAGCGCGGCGCCGACCTGCGCGCCATCCAGATGATGCTCGGCCACGCCGACCTGTCGACGACGCAGATCTACACGCACGTCCTCGACGAGCGCCTGCGCTCGGTCTACGAACGCTTCCATCCCCGGCCGTGATGCGGCGCCTGCTCCTCGTGGTGGCGGTCCTGGCCGCGGTGTTCGCGGTCGCCGGCCGCTGGCGCGCCGTCTCGCTGCCGACGCCGTACGTGCCGAGCGGGTCGCTGCCGCACGCGTCGGTGCGGGAGATTCGCACCGCGTACCACGTGCACACGACGCGGTCGGATGGCACCGGCACGCCCGAGTCGATCGCCGACGCGGCCCTGAAAGCGGGACTCGATGCCGTCATCCTGACCGACCACGGCGACGGCACCCGGCCGCTGCAGCCGGCGCGCCGCGTCCAGGGCGTGCTGCTCGTCGACGCGGTCGAGATCAGCACGTGGGGCGGGCACTACGTGGCACTGGGCGCGCGCCCAGCGCCGTATCCGCTCGGCGGCGACCCCGATGCCGTGGTCGACGACGTGGCGCGACTGGGCGGCATGGGCATCGCCGCGCACCCCGGCTCGCCCAAGCCGGACTTGAAATGGCGGGCGTGGGATGCGCCGTTCGATGGCCTCGAGTGGCTCAACGCCGACAGCGAGTGGCGCGACCGTCCGCGCGACCTGTGGGCCGCCGTGCCCGCGTATCCCTGGGCGCCGTCGGCCGTGATCGCGAGCCTGCTCGACCGGCCGGTGCTCGAACTCGCGGAGTGGGACCGCCGGGCGGCGCGCCGGCCTACGGTGGGCCTGGCCGCGCACGACGCGCACGCACGGCTCGGCCTGCGCGGCGTGGGCGAGCCCTACGATGGCGCGGTGGCGCTCGAGGCGCCGGGCTACGGCGCGATGTTCCGCGCCTTCGCCAATGTGGTGCGCGTGCCCGCCGACGGCTGGGGCGCGGATGCCGCTCGCGACGGCGCGACTCTCGTGCAGGCGATTCGCGACGGACGGACATACACCGTCGTGACCGCCCTGGGCGGCTCATGGGTGACGACGTTCCGCGCGACCTCGGGCACGCAGTCGGCGACGATGGGGCAGTCGCTCGTGCCCGAGGGGCCCGTGCGCATCGATGCCGAGGTCGAGGCGCCGGCGTCGGCGACGTCCACGCTCGTCTGCGACGGCCGTGCCGTCACGCGCGTACGCGGCGGCCGCCTCTCGTTCACGGCGAACGACCCGCCGGGCGCGTGCCGGCTCGAAGTCACGCTCGGCGCCGACGCGATGGCGATGCCGTGGATCGTCACCAACCCGATCTATGCGCGGCGTGAGCCGGTGCGTGATGCGCCCATCGTCGTCGCGCCGTCCACGCAGGTGATGCCGATATCACGCAGCGGGGAGGCCGCGGCTTGGACGATCGAAGCCGCCGCCGGCGCGTCCGCGACGGTGGTCGACGATCCGGCGCAGCCGAGACGAGCGACGCTGCAGTGGACCCTGGGACCCACGGCGTCGACGTTCGCCGCGATGGCGATGGCGACGCCGGGCGAACTGCCACGGTTCGATCGGCTGGTGCTGCGCGCGGCCGCCGATCGCCCGCTGCGGATGTGGGTGCAGCTGCGCGCGCCCGCCGCGGGCGGGCGGCGCTGGGGCCGTTCGGTATACCTCGACACCACGGCCCGCGAGATCACGCTGCCGCTGACCTCCTTCCTTCCCCTCGATGGACAGGCGGCGCAGCAGGTGCCGCTCGACCAGGTGACGGCCGTGCTGCTCGTGGCCGATACCGTCAACGCCCGTCCCGGCGATCGAGCCACGGTGACGTTCGACGAGTGGTCGATGGCGCGGTGACGGCGGCTACGTGCGCACCGTGAGCAGCAGATAGATCGCGCCGGCGGCGAAGATCGCATTCGGCGCCCACGCTGCCATCAGCGGCGGCATCAGCCCGCCGGCGCCGAACGCCGCGAACACGCTGATCATCGTCCAGTAGACGAGCGCGAGCACGATGCCGACACCGACGCCGTAGAGGGCCCCGCGCCGCCCGGTGCTCACGGCGAACGGGACGCCGATGAGCGTCATCACCAGCGTGACGAAGGGGAACGCAATCTTGCGATACAGCGACACCTCGTGCTCGCGGACGTCCGTGCCGCTGGCGCGCAGCGACTCGATGTAGGCAGCCAGCTCGCCGTACGTCATCTGCTCGGGACGTGGAATCGGCGAGAGGAAGGCGTCGGGCGGCACGAGCGTGAGGTGGCCCTCCTCGATCGGCGTGTAGGACGCCACCGTGGCGTCGGCGTCGAACGTGCGCGTCCATGCCTGTCGGACGTCCCACGCCGGGGCCTGCGACGCGTCGGCGTCGGCGGCCGCCGTCGCGACGCGCGCGAACGAGCGCTCGCGCACGACGCCGGCGTCATCCGACATCCGCAGCACAGTGAGATTGCCGAGCTCGCGGCGATCGGCGTTGTAGTACGAGTAGTGGTAGACGCGGCCGTCGTCGCCGGTGAACCAGCGGCGGGTGAGGTCGACCATGCGCGGCTCCTGGCCGCGGATGCGATAGTCGAGCGCCTTGGCGCGCCGGTTCGCCGGGGCCAGCAAACGCTCCTCGAGAACGTAGAGGCCGCCGGCGGCGACGAGGGCCGCCACCGCGAGCGGCACGGCCGTGCGGTAGAGGCTGATGCCGCAGGCGCGCATCACGATGAGCTCGCTCGACTTGGTCAGCGCGCCCACGGTCACGACCGCGGCCATCAGCACCGCCAGGGCCACGGTGTAGTAGAGGAACTGCGGCGTCGACCACCACAGGTACTCGAGCATCATCGCCGTCGTGGCGGTGCCCTTGAACAACTTCTCCGAGAGGTCGATGAACGTCGCGAGGTAGAACAGTCCCAGCATGCCGACCACGCACAGCGCGAGCACGCGCACGTAGAGCGTGCCGACGTAGAGGTCGAGCAGCGGCGGCCTCAGCCACGGGACGTCGGGGATACGCGGCATCCACGTGCCGCCGCGGGCGGCGCGGCGGGCGGCGAGACGCGTCACCAGCGCGCGGATGGCGCCGCCACCGGCGCGCCGCACCGGGTGCATCCGCCGCCAGAGGGCGATCACCCCGGCGATGCCGAGCACGGCGTTGGGCAGCCAGCGGGCCGCGCCGGGCGAGACGTACTGGCCCTTGGCCAGCGACTGCCCGATGAACATGACGGTGTAGTAGGCGAAGATGACGCCGAGTCCGAGCACGAAGCTGGCGAACTTGCCGTCGCGCCGATCGGTGGCGCCCAGCGCGACGCCGATCAGCGCGAAGACGAAACAGGCGACCGGGATCGAGAACTTGGTGTGGATCTCGAGCTGCTGGTTGTGTGACGACTGGCCCTGGGCCTCGACTTCGGCGGCCCGGGCCCGGAGCTCCGCGATGGTCAGCTCGCGATCGCCGCGTGCCGGCCCCGTGCGCGGGAACACCGACTCCGGATCGAGCGGCACGATCGTCTCGGCGAACCGCGCCACTTCGTAGCCGGCGGCGTCTCGCGTCGACGTGCTGTGGCGGGTGCCGTCCAGCAGCACGAGCTGGATGACGCGCTTCTCGCGGTCCACCAGCATGCGCCCGCGCTTGGCCAGGTAGTAGACCGTCTGGTTCACGTCGCGGGTGTCCGCGGCGAGCACGCCCGACCAGCCGCCGTCGGGCGGGATGTCACGCACGTAGACGACGAAGCCGGGGAAGTCCTGGAAGAAGACGCGCGGCTTCACCTCGCTCTCGGCGCGGTCGGCGACGAGGCGCGAGGTGATCTCACGGAAGGTCTGGTTGGCGTCGGGAATCGCCTCGATGAGCACCCAGGACGTCGCCGCCCAGGCCACGACGGCGAGCAGCCCCGCCGGCCGGAGCAGCCGCGCCGGGCTGAGGCCGCAGGCCTGCATCGCCACGACTTCGCGGTCACCCGACAGGCGCCCGAGGGCCACCAGCAGCCCGACCAGCAGCGACATCGGGATCGTGAGCCCCAGCGCCTGCGGCATCAGGGTCACGGTCGTGCGCAGGATGATCGGCCAGGGCACGCCCTTGGCCACCATCGTCTCCGCCTGCTGCAGGATGAAGGGGATAATCAGGAGGAACGTGAGGACCAGCAACGCCAGCGCGAATGGCGCCAGCACTTCGCGAATCACGTACCGGTCCAGCGTGCGCATGCGCGGCTGACGAGGATTGTACCAGCACGATGACGCGCGTCCCGACGGTTCGCCTCGCCCTCCTGTGGCACATGCACCAGCCGTACTACCTCGATCCGGTGACGGGGGAGTCGGTGCTGCCGTGGGTGCGCCTGCACGCGCTGAAGGACTACTGGGGCATGGTGGCGCTGGCGCAGGACTGCCCCGGGATGCGCGCCACCTTCAACCTGGTGCCGTCGCTCGTCGAGCAGGTCGACGCCTACGCGACCGAGCGCACGTGGGACCGGCAGCTGGTGCTCGGGCTGCGCGAGCCGGCGACCCTGGACGCAGGGGAGTCGGCCTGGTTCGTCCGCGAGGGCTTCCACGCGCACCCTCCGGGCATGATCGAGCCGTATCCCCGGTACGCCGAGCTGTGGCGCCAGGCGATGGACGGCCGGCCGTTCGACACGGCGGCCCTGCGCGACCTGCAGGTCTGGCAGAAGCTGGCGTGGGTCGACCCGGATCTCGCCGTGACCGATGCGCGGGTCACGGCCCTGGTCGCCAAGGGCCGCGACTACGACGAGGCCGACAAGGCGACGCTGCGCGCGGTCGAACTCGAGGTGCTGCGCCGGATCGTCCCCGCCTATCGTGCGGCCGCGGCGACCGGGCGCATCGAGCTGTCGTGCTCGCCGTACTTCCATCCGATCCTGCCCCTGCTGTGCGACTCGGCCGCGCATCACGACGCGCATCCCGGGGCGCCGCTGCCTGAGCCGCCGTTCCAGTGGCCGGCCGACGCGGCGGCGCAACTCGCGCGGGCGGTCGATGCGCACACGCGGTGGTTCGGCGCACGGCCTGCAGGCGTGTGGCCCTCGGAGGGCAGTGTGTCGCCGGCGGCTGCCGCGGTGATGGCGGAGGCGGGGTTCTCGTGGGCGGCCACCGACGAGGACATCCTGCGTCGATCGCGCAGCCTGGCCGGGCTCGCGTCGCCCGACGTCCTGAAATTCCGCACCCACGCCGTCGAGACGCCGCACGGGCCTCTGCGTCTGGCCTTCCGCGACCACGGGCTGTCGGACCTCATCGGCTTCACCTACCAGCGCTGGCCGGCGGCCGCGGCGATCGACGACTTCGTGGCCCGCCTGCACGCCATCGGCGAGCACTGCCGCACGGTCGACGGCCGACCGGCCACGGTGTTCGTCATCCTCGACGGCGAGAACGCGTGGGAGCACTACGCCGGCGGCGGCCGGCCATTCCTGCGCGCCCTCTATCAGCGGCTCAGCCGCGGCCCGGACATCCAGCCGGTCACGATGGCCGAAGCGACCGCTGGCCACGCCGAGCCGTTGCCCCGGCTGTTTTCCGGGTCGTGGATCCACGGCGACTTCGGCATCTGGATCGGACACGCCGACGATCGCCGGGCCTGGGGGCAACTCCAGCAGGCACGGACGCGACTGGCGACCGCCCAGGCGTCCACGGCGCCGGCCGACGTGCGGGGGGCCGAGGACGCGCTGATGGCGGCCGAAGGCTCGGACTGGTTCTGGTGGTACGGCGACGACCACTCGTCGGCTCACGACCGGGATTTCGACGCGCTGTTCCGTCGCCACTTGCGCCGGGTCTATCACGCCCTCGGAGACGACCCGCCGGACGAGCTGCACCGGACGAACATCACGACCGCGGTAGCCGGCGACGACCTCCTTCGCCTCGACCACGTCGCCGAGCCCGGGCAGCGAGCGCCGAGTGTCTTCAACCGGCTGGGGGCGGCGCCGCTGGAACGGCCATCGGGGGCGATGCACCGGGTCGACCGCACGGTGACCCGATGCGACGTCGGCGCGACCTCAGCCGGTCTTGCCGTGTGGCTCGACGCGCCCGGGGGAGCCACGGCCGAGCTCGAGGTGACGGCCGAGGCGGGGCCATCGACCCGGCAGCCGGTGCGAACCGACGGCCGGACCGACGTGCCGTGGACCGCGCTCGGCCTGGCACCTGGCGGCGCGGCGCGGCTGCGGGTCGTGGTTCGCGATGCCGGTGACCGCGTGCTGACGACGGTGCCGGCTGACGGTCTCGGACGCCGGGGCGAGACGCCTGGCGCCGCCGCGACGCTCTGGACCGCCTGAGCGCGGCGTCCGCCGCGGCGAACGGCGGCGCGAGGCGGGCGTAGGGGCGCATCAACCTTCGGCATTTCGGATCGCCGGAGGATTGCGGGCAGGATCCCAACAATCCATCCACAGCCCGGATTATCTCGGCATTCTTACAAGGTCCGATAATATATCTTATGTAAACTAATCGACATCGCAGAGATGGACCCGGCGGAAATAGCTCGGGCCTGGAGTGCCGCTCCGCTCTGAACTCGGGACGAGTTTGGCGCCAGATGGACCACAGTGGTCCACCGGAATTCCGGGCCGCAGTGGCTGCTCAGTGTGCCCACGAAGTCCGTGCAAACACCGAATGCGCGGTGTCCCGTCGCCGCCGCGTCCGGCCGGTGTCTGCGCGTGGGCGGCGGCGTCGCCACGAGCCCGTTGCGCGCTCGTCCAGGGTCCGCGCAGCACGGACGGACGGCAGGCGGATGCGCGCCGTAGGTGCCCGGCGCCGTCGTTCGTTAGGAGTCTTGAGTTCGCGAGCCCGCGCCCTGGCGGACAAGCCCGCCCGGCTGGCTACTGACGCCGGAGGTCGTCGAGGATGGCTTCGAGCGCGCCGATGACTTCGTCCTTCGACGCGTTCTTCTTCGTGAACGTGAGCCGAAGGCTGAACGCCTTGGTGGGAGGCCGGAAGCTGAACACGAAGGATTTCGGACGGCCCGGTCCGGGCTTCGGCTTCTCCTGATCCTGCCGGAGCTGCTCGCGCGTGGCGCCGTGGGCGGCGATCTTCTCGACCAGGGCCATCATCTTCTTCGGGTCACCCTGGCGGGCCACCTGCAGCAGGATCGACTTGCTCGAGATGTCCGCCAGGCGGCACACCTTGCGCACGTCCGGCGGGATCGTCGTGAGCGAGAGCGACTCGGTGATCGACGTCCGCGACTTCCCCAGCCGCTTGGCCAGATCCTCGTGGGTGTAGCCGCACCGCGCCGTGAGGCTGTGCAGGGCTTCGGCTTCTTCGAACGCCGTCAGGTCCTTCCGCTGGATGTTCTCGACCAGCGCCAGCTCCAGCATCTCCGTCTCGTCGACGTCGCGAACGACGACCGGCAGCTCGAGGATGCCGGCGCGAATTGCCGCCTGGTAGCGGCGTTCGCCGGCGATGATCTGGTAGCGCTCGCCGCGCTGGCGGACGATCAGGGGCTCGATGATGCCCTTCTCGGTCAGCGACGCGACCAGGTCCGCCAAGTCGCCCATGGCTTGGCGCGGCTGATCGGGGTTCGGATCGACCTTGTCGATCGGCACGAGCCGGCCGATCGGCGGTGCGGCGGACGCCGCGAGCGTGTCGACGTAGTGCGCGTCGTGGCGCATCTGCAACGCTTCGGGAAGTCCTCGTTTAGGCACGTTCGATCACCTCTTCACACAGGCTGTAGTACTCGCTCGCGCCCGTGGACTCAGGCGCGAACGTGAAGATCGACTCGCGATAGGCCGGGCTCTCCTCGAGCCGCACGCTCTTGCTGATGACCGTGCGGAACACCTTGTCGCCGAACACCTTGCGGATCTGGGCCAGGATGTCGCGGCCCAGCGCCGTGCGGCGATCGTGCATGGTGATGACCACGCCGAGGATCTTGAGGCCCGGGTTGGGCCGCATCCGCACCTTCTCGATCGTCTCCAGCAGATCGTCGGTGCCTTCGAGCGCGAAGTACGACGACTGGATCGGAATCAGGAGATGCGTGGCGGCGACCAGGGCATTCACCGTGAGCAGGCCCAGGGCCGGCGGGCAGTCGATGACCACGTGGGAGAAGTTGTTCAGTTTCGCGAGCTGATCCTTGAGCCGGAACGGCGCATCCAGTTCCCCCACCAGCCGCGACTCCAGCTTCGCAAGCGAGATGCGGGCTGGTGCGACGTAGAGGTTCGGGAGCGGCGTCGACTTGATGACGTCGGTCATCGCCAGCGCAGGGTCGACGAACACGTCGTACATCCCGCGCTCGACCTCGCGCAGGTCCAAGTACGACATGCTGCTGTTGGCCTGCGGATCGAGATCGATGAGCAGCGTCTGCTTGCCGCGGAGCGCAAGCGCGGCCGCCAGGTTCAAGGCGGTCGTCGTCTTGCCGACGCCGCCCTTCTGGTTCGCGATGGCGAGGATCATGGAAACGGAAACGTGCGCGTGGTCGAGACCGACCCGGGGGGACCGAGTGCGGCCATTCTAGGAGCCGCTGTGCAACGGCGTCAAGTTGTGTGCTGTCGGAGCGCCACAACTGCGGAATATTCACGCAGCTAAATGAATACAGTTGTGGGAGTTACGGGAATTGTCGGCCGGCCGACAACGCACTACATCTTGTACTTGCCCAGATCCTCGGGGTCGAGGCTGTCGAGCCACTGGTGCAGGCGCTGGCTGTCGACCTTCGCGGTGGCGGCGTCGATGGTCTTGGCGTTGTCGATGACGTGCTCCTCGACCCAGATCGGGGCGCGGGCACGGAGAGCCAGGGCGATGGCGTCGCTGGGCCGCGCGTCGACCGCCACCTTCCCCGCCGGCGTGTCGAGGTGGATGTAGGCGAAGAAGGTGTTGTCCTTCACGTCGGTCACGACCACGCGCTCGACCGTGGCCTGCAGGTCGTGGATGACGTTGCGCAGCAGGTCGTGCGTCATCGGCCGCGGCGTATGGACGTTCTCGATCTGCAGCGCGATGGCGTTGGCCTCGAACACGCCGACCCAGATCGGCAGGATGCGCTGGTCGTGCTCGTCGCGCAGGATGACGATCGGCATGTTCGTCACCGGGTCGACGGTAAGGCCCTTGATCGACATCTCGATCAGCACGGCCGCTCCTGCGCCGGACCCGCCGGCTGACCCCAGACCCCGAAGGCGCCGGTGCGCTCGATGGTGACCGGCACGAAGCGTCCCAGCCAGGCGGCGTCACCCGGGAAGTTCACGACGGTGTTCCCTGATGTCCGGCCGGCGAGTTCCCACGGACGGCGACGGCTCGAGGTGTCGACCAGAACGTCGACGGTGCGGCCCATGGCTGCGGCGTGGAGTTCGGCCTGAATCGCCTTCTGCCGCGCCTGCAGCACCATGATGCGGCGGGTCTTCTCTTCCTCGGTCACGTCGTCGGCCAGCCGCCGCGCCGCCAGCGTGTTCGGCCGGGGCGAGTACTTGAACGAGAACATGCTGTGGAACCGCACGGCCTCGGTGAGCGTGAGCGTCGCGTCGAAATCCTGCACCGTCTCTCCGGGGAACCCAACGATCATATCGGTCGAGAGTTGGATTCCCGGCAGGGCCGCGCGTAGCTTGTCGACCAGTGCCAGGTAGTCCTCGCGCGTGTGCCGGCGTCGCATCGCCTTCAGGATGCGGCTCGAACCGGACTGCACGGGAAGATGCAGATGCCGGCACACCTTGGGCAGCCGCTGCAGCGTCTCGATGAAGCGGTCCGAGCAATGCCGCGGGTGGGGGCTCGCGAACCGGATGCGCTCGATGCCTGGAACGTCGTGCACTGCGGCGAGCAGGCCGGCGAAGTCGCAGGCTGGGTCGTCCGGCGCCTGGTAGTGGTTGACGATCTGGCCGAGCAGCTGGATCTCGCGACGGCCCGACGCCGCGAGCTCCTCCACTTCGCGGACGATCTCGGCTCTGGCGCGCATCCGCTCATGACCACGCGTATAGGGCACGACGCAGTAGGTGCAGTAGTCGTTGCACCCCTCGATGATGGTGACGTAGCCCTTCACCGGGTCCTCTCGGCGGGTCAACCCGAGCGGGAAGGTCGGCTCGTCGTACGGCGTGGCGATGTCGACGAGCGGCTCGTCGGCGGTCGTGGCCTGCGCGACCAGCACCGGGAGCATCTTCACCCGCTGCGTACCCAGGACGATGTCGACCAGCTTCGACTTGGCGAGGATCTGGCCGCCTTCCTGCTGGGCGACACAGCCCGTCACCGCCACCATGGGCGCACGGCCGGTGCGACTGGCGAGGCCCTTGATGTCGCCGAGGCGGGTGTAGAGCTTTTCCTCGGCGCGCTCGCGCACCGAACACGTGTTGATGACGACGAGATCGGCATCGTCGTCCGTGTCGGTTGCCTCGAATCCCGCCTGCTCCAGGAGCCCTGCCATGCGCTCCGAGTCGTGGACGTTCATCTGGCAGCCGTAGGTCTCGATCAGGTATTTCCTGGCCATTACCGCCGCACTTTCGCTTTCGCCCGGGTCGGGGTTTCGCCTTTCGCTTTCGCCTCCCGCGCCGGCGCTTTCGCCCCGGCCGCGAGCAGCGTGCGGGCGGCACTGCGGACGTCGTCCGACAGAGCCCGCTCCCCTGCCATCATGCGCGCAATCTCTTCCGCGCGCGCCTCCCCTTCGAGCCGGGCGACGGACGTGACGGTGCGGACGCCGCGGACCCGCTTCTCGATGGCGATGTGCGTGGCGGCGAGCGCGGCGATCTGCGGCAGGTGCGTGATGCACAGCACCTGGGTGCGGCCGCCGAGGTCGCGGAGCTTCTCGCCGACGATGGACGCCGCTCGTCCGCCGATGCCGGCGTCGACCTCGTCGAAGACCAGCGTGCGCTCCGGGTGGGCGCCGGCGTCGAGCGTCTTGAACGCCAGCATGATGCGCGACAGCTCGCCGCCGGAGGCGATGCGGGCCAACGGGCGCGGGTCCTCCCCTGGGTTGGCGGCGAGGAAGAACTCCGCGGTGTCGATGCCGCCGCCGTGCCACGTCTGCGGGGCCTCGTTGGTCACGAGCCGCACCTCGAAACGGGCCCGTGTCAGGCCCAGCTCCGCCAGGCCGGATTCCATCGCGGCGCCGAGCGTGCGGGCCGCGGCGGAGCGCGCCGTCGACAACCGGCGAGCCACGCTCAGGAACGCCTTCTGGGCGTCAGCCAGCGCGGCGGCGGCAGCAGCCTTGTGCTCGGGCCCCTGCGTGAGGGCGGTGTGCTCCCGCTCGAGCGACGCGGTCCTGGTGCGGACGTCCTCGAGCGTGGGCCCGTGCTTCCGCTTGAGCCGTTCGAGCAGCGCCAGGCGGTCCTCGACCTCCTGCAACCGCCCGGGCGCGACGTCGAATCTCTCGTGGTAGTCGCGCAGCGTCAGGGCGAGGTCGTCGAGCTGCGCCTTGATGGCGTCGCGTCCGTCGAGATACGGGGCGAACGTGGCGTCGATGGCGTTCAGGTCCCCCACGCGTTTCCAGACCTGGGCCAGTGTGGCCAGCACCGACGACTCGCGGTCGTACAGCAGCCCGTAGGCGTCGGCGGACAGGGTCTTCAGCCGGTCGGAGTGCCGCAGCACCTCGCGCTCACGTTCGAGGGCCTCGTCCTCGTCCGCCTGTACCGCCGCCTTGCGCAGCTCGGTGAGGTGGAACTCCACCAGCTCCAAGCGGCTGGCTCGCTCACCCGCGTCGAGCTCGGCCCGCGACAGCGCCTGCGCGGCCTCCGACACGGCGGCCCACGCCGTGGCCACCGCGCTGGAGGTGTCGCCGAGGCGTGCCCAGGTGTCCAGCATGGGCAGATGCGTCGCAGGGTCGAGCAGCGCCTGGTGCTCGTGCTGGCCATGGAGTTCGACCAGATCGCTGACCAGCGTGCGCAGCGCGCCAGCGTTCACCAGCTGTCCGTCGACGAAGGCACGCGATCGGCCCTGCGCGGTGATCTCGCGCCGGACCAGCACTTCGCGCCCGTCGGCGGTCTCGAGCTGGGCGTCGACGACGGCGAGGTCCTCGCCGGTGCGGACGAGATCGGCCGAGGCGCGTCCGCCGAGCAGCAGGCCGACGGCCTCGACGAGCATCGACTTACCGGCGCCGGTTTCCCCGGTCAGGACGTTAAACGCCTGTTCAAACTCGACCGACGCGGACTCGATCACCGCCAGGTTCTTGATCGCGAGGTACCGGATCATGCGACGGGATCAGGGGGCCGTGACCGGCCTGGATGGCCGCGACGGAAGTGCCATCGTATCATGGGTTTGACAGAATTTCCCACGACGTGTTACGTTGGCACACCCGCGCTGTTCCCAGCGGCGCATCTCTCCCCTCTCAGTGGAGGTGTCGTTGCGCACGTCTGGATTGTTGTTGCTGGCGCTGCAGGCGCCGGAGGCCGAAGCGCCCGTCCGCGGATCGCTGAGCATCCTCCAGCTCGTAATCGACGCCAGCCCGGTGTCGAAGGCGGCGTTGGCCGTCCTGCTGCTCTTCTCCGTGGTCTCGTGGGGCATCATCCTCGCCAAGTCGGCCGCCTTCGCACGGGCGGAACGGCAGTCGCGGTCGTTCATCGACGTCTTCCGCAAGAGCGCCAAGTTCTCGGAGGTGCAGGGCGTGTGCAAGTCGCTCGAGCACAGTCCGCTCGTCGGCTTGTTCCAGGCCGGCTACGCCGAGCTGAACCTGCAGCTGCGGGCCGACCCGAAAGCCACCCCGAGCAGTCCCGGGGCCCCGGCGGCACGTCCAACGCTCAAGAGCCTCGCCGCCGTCGACCGTGCCCTGCTGCGCGCCTCGTCGGTCGAGGTCAACAAACTGGAGAAGCAAGTGACCTTCCTCGCCACCACCGCCAGCCTGGCGCCCTTCGTCGGGTTGTTCGGCACCGTGTGGGGCATCATGTCGGCCTTTGCCGGGATCGGCGCGCAAGGCTCTACCGACCTCGCCGTCGTCGCCCCCGGCATCGCCGAGGCCCTCGTGGCCACGGCGGTCGGCCTGTTCGCGGCCATGCCGGCCGTCTACTTCTACAACCACTTCACCTCGA
>CADEDM010000132.1 GCA_902826065.1 uncultured Acidobacteriota bacterium
TCGGCGCGGATCTCGGTGCAGGGGATGCCCCACACCTTCTCGGTGTAGGTCTTGAAGAAGATCTCGAACAGCCGCTTGCCGAAGCGGTTGGTGACCCACTGCTCGAAGTTCTCCTCGACCGGGTAGGGCTTGTAGTGCCACCACAGGTAGCTGACGAAGATGCGCACCGCCTGCACGATGCCCAGGCCCGACAGGGCATTGCCCGCCTTCAGGGGGTAGTCGAAGAACTTGCCCTGGTAGTGGATGCGCGACAGCCGCGGCACCGAGATGAACTCCGATTCGAGGATCTCGTGCCACAGCGCTTCGACCGGTCCGATCTTGGTGAAGAAGCGATGGCCGCCGATGTCGAAGCGGTAGCCCTTGTACTGCGCGGTGCGTGAGATGCCGCCGAGCATGTCGTCGGCTTCGAGCACGGTGACAGGCCAGCCCATCTTGGCCATCTGGTAGGCGGCGGTCAGTCCGGCCGGACCTCCACCGACGACGACCACCCGGTCACCCGGCGCGTACTGTGCGACGGCGCGCGCTGACATTCGTGCTCCTCTACCTGGCTCCCGCCCCGTGACGCTGCTGTCCCGAGGTCGTGGCGGTCTTTCGCGGCAGCTGGCGCAGCCATTCCACGCCGCCCGGAGCATGCCGTCCGTGTCGCAAGGCGCGGTACCGAAACGCAGTTCGTGCCAACCGTCTGCGATCCTGCAGATCGTGTGCCACCCTGCAGGGCCCTGAGCGGTCTAAAGTCTACTTGAAGAAGGACATTTGTGTGCCCGGTGCTGCATCCTCGGCTTGCCGCGGACGGCGCAGAGATTGTCAGCGGCGCTGACAGTCCGGGCGCGTGTCGCGGGGGAGCGCATGACGCTGCACGGATTGACCCGCACGGCGCCCACCCGGTCCGCCGACCTGCCGGACCCTGGCGATCGCGCCGATAGGAACGAAGAACCAGCGTTGTCCACCGTGTCGACCGTCACCACTGTCATCGTCCCGTTCCACCGCGACGTCGCCATGCTGCGGCGCGTGCTCACGCCGTTTCGCGACCGTGCGGCCACTACCGAGCTCCTGATCGCCGGTGACGGCCCCATCGAGTCATGGCACCCGCTTGCCGACGAGTTCGGCGCCAGCCGCATCGGCTGGACGCCGGCACGCGGCCCGGCCGTGGCGCGCAATCGGGCGGCGAGCGTGGCGCGCGGACGCTACCTGCTCTTCGTCGACGGCGACGTCATCGCCGAGCCCGGCGTGGTCGCGCGGGTCGAGGCGTTCTTCGCCGCCCATCCGGAGATCAGCGCCGTCTTCGGCGCCTACGACGAGACGCCGGAAGCGCCAGGCTTCATGTCGCAGTATCGCAACCTGCAGCATCGCTACGTCCATCGCGCCAACGTGCGCGACGTCCGGACGTTCTGGGCGGGTCTCGGGGCGGTGCACGCCGACGCCTTCCGCGGCGTGGGCGGCTATGACGAACGCTTTCGCCGTCCGTCGGTGGAGGACATCGATCTGGGCTACCGCCTGACCGCTGCGGGACGACGGATCGCGATCGATCCCGATCTGAACGGCAAGCACCTCAAGCGCTGGACCCTGTCGTCGAGTATCGCGTCGGACGTCCGGGACCGCGGCGTCCCGTGGACACAGCTGATGCAGCGCTACGGCGGGCTGACTACCGATCTCAACCTTGCCTGGGGCCTGCGTCTGTCGGTGGTCTGCGCCTACGCCGTCGTGCTCGGCGCGGTGGCGAGCCTGGCCGACGTGCGGGCGTGGTGGATGGTGGCCGGGGCAGGGCTGCTGCTGGTGTGGCTGAACCTCAGCTACTACGGCTACTTCGTGCGCGTGCGCGGGGTGTGGTTCGGCGTACGCGTCGTCGGCGCCCACTTCCTGCATCACCTCTCCAACGGCGTCTCGTTCGTCGTCGGCAATCTGCTGTTGTGGGGCCGCCGGCGCTTCGGCGTCGTCACGTCGTGGACGCTGCCGGCGGACGCGCCGAGCGGCGCGGCCCTCGCGCGATGGCAGCCCGAGGAGACCGGCCACACCTGAGGCGACGGGCGGCCGCCGCGTGAGTTGCGCCGCGGCACGGAGTAGGATCAGCGGGAGTTCCACCATGCGCCGCCTCCGCGCCGCCTCGCTGCTGTCTCTGCTGGCCGCCGCCGTCTGTGCCGTGGCGTCGGGGCACGCGCAGGAGCCGCGCTTCCGCGGCGGCACCAACCTCGTTCGGCTCGACGTCTACGTGTCGCTCCAGGGCGCCGCCGTCACCGATCTCGGCCAGGGCGACTTCGAGGTGCTCGAGGACAACGCACCGCAGACGCTGACGTCGTTCGAGTTCGTGCGGGCCAAGGGCGTCGTGGCCGACTCGGGGCGCCGCGAGTCGAACACCGTCGCGGAGATGCAGTCGCGGCTGGAGCAGCCCGAGGCGCGGGCCTTCGTGCTGTTCCTCGACACGCTCCACGTGCAGACCGATGGCTCGTACCGCGCCGCGAACCCGGTGGCGGCACTGCTCGACCGCGTGATCGGCGAGGACGATCTGGTGGGCGTGATGACGCCGGAGATCACGCCCCGCAACATGACCTTCTCGCCGCGTACCGGGCCCATCGGCGACATGCTGCGGACCGGATGGAACTGGGGCGAGCGCGGCACGGTGACGCCCACCGACCCCCGGGAGCAGGATCTGCAGCTGTGCTATCCCGACGCCTTCTACACCGTCGGGATCGCGAAGGCGGTGATCGAGCGGCGGCGCGAACAGCGGACGCTCCGGGCCTTGCGCGATCTCGTCGAGTACGTCGAGGGCGTGCGCGAGCAGCGCACCTTCGTGCTGCTGCTGACCGAAGGCTGGATCACGCCTCGTCCCGATGATCGGCTGGCGGCGTTGCTGCGCGGACCGGATGGGGCGCCCATCACGCCCGACCCGCCGCCGCCGATCGGCGTCACACCGGCGGGCACGCTGGGCACGTCACCGGGCAACGGCCCGACGGCGTCGTGCGATCGCGAACGGCAACTGCTGGCGCTCACTGACTTCGACGCCGAGTTCCGACAGCTCATGCAGCGCGCCAACCGCGCCAACGTGAGCTTCTATCCCATCGACGCCCGCGGCCTGGTGGCGTTCGACGACCCGATCGGACCGGCGCGGCCGGCCCTGCCATCCGTGGACGCTGCCCGCCTGGCCGCGCGGCACAACGCAATGCGGACGCTCGCCGACCAGACCGACGGCGTCGCCGTGGTCAACGTCGCACCCGAGCAGGCGCTGCCGCGGTTGATGAACGACGTCGGGTCGTACTACCTGCTCGGCTACGTCTCGACCAACCAGAAGCTGGACGGCCGCTATCGACGGCTCACCGTGCGCGTGACGCGACCCGGCGTGCAGGTGCGCGCCCGCCCCGGCTACCTGGCGCCGCTGCAGTCGGAAGTCTCGGCCAGCCGCGGCACGGCGCAGGCCCCGACCGGCACGGCGCCGCCGACGGCGCGCGTGAGCGAGGCGCTGTCGCGCCTGCCGGTCGGCCGTCGGGCGCCATCGCTGTTCCTGCAGGCGGTGGGCGCGCCCGGCGCCATCACGCTGACCGTCGAGATCGATCGGGCGATCGCCACCGCTCCCGAGTGGGCGAAGGGTGGCGTGGTGCGCGTGGCGGTGACGTCGGCGGCCCGCGCGGGGGGCGCGCTGGCCACGCAGGAGGTGCCGCTCGCCGCCGGTGTCCGCTTCGGACGGGTGCAACTGCCGCGTACCGGGCTCTTCGACCCCGGCCGATATTCGGTGCGAATCGAGGCCGTGGCGGAGGGCGCGGTCACCCCGGTGGTGCTGACGACGCTCGTGGACGTGCCGGCCGAAGGCGGCCTACTGGGCAGCGCCCTGATGGCCTCGCGCCGCGGCCCGGCCACCGGCCGCAACTACGAGCCCACTGCCGATGCGCGGATGCGCCGGACCGAACGCCTGCGGCTGGCCACGCCCCGCCTGTCGACGAGCGCGGTCGTGACCGGGCGGCTGTTGAATCGCACCGGGCAGGTCATGCAGGTGCCGGTGACGATCACCGAGGCCCCGGGCGAGAATGACGCCGTCGCGCAGGTCGTGGGCGAACTGGTCCTCGCGCCGCTCGCCGCCGGGGAATACGTGGTCGAGATTTCCGCCACCGAGGGCACGAAGACCGAGACGCTCAGCTACGCCGTCCGCGTCGTCAACTGAGCGATCACGAGCGCTAGTCGAGCTTCTTCTGTCCGGCCCTCGCGAGGATGACGCCGAGCGCCAGGAAGAGCGTGGCGCCGAAGATCGGGCCGAGCCCATGCTCGTCGCGCAGGAAGGGGCCGACGTTCCCGACCGACTGCAGCGACGACAGCACGTCGATGCCGCGCTGCTGAAGCGCGACCAGCATCGCGAACAGCAGGCCCGCGAGCGACCCGCCGGCGATCAGGCCCGAACTGTAGAGCGTGCCGGCGCTGATGTCGGAATCCTGCGTGACGCCGGTCTTCCGCTCGACGATCCAGCGCACCACGCCGCCCAGGAAGATCGGGGCCGTCGTCGCGATCGGCAGGTACGACCCCACGGCGAACGACAGCGAGTGGATGCCGCAGAGTTCCAGGGTGACGGCGATGAACATGCCCACGAGCACCAGGCCCCACGGCAGGTTCTGCGACAGCAGGCCCTGGATGAGCGTGGCCATGAGTGTCGCCTGCGGCGCCGCCACCGCTGCCGAGCCGATGCCGAACGCCTCGTGCATCTTCAGCACCGTCCACCCGATGACGAACGCCGACGTCACGACGCCGATGGCCAGCCCGATCTGCTGGTAGATCGGCGTCGCGCCCACGATGTAGCCGGTCTTGAGGTCCTGCGAGGTGTTGCCGGCGTTGGCGGCGTTGATGCAGACGATGGCGCCCACGGCGATGGCGACCGGCGCGTAGGCGTCGCCGGTCCAGCCGAGCGCGACGAAGATCAGGCAGGTGATGATCAGCGTGGCGATCGTCATGCCCGAGATCGGGTTCGACGACGATCCGATGAGCCCGGTGATGCGCGACGACACCGTCGCGAAGAAGAACCCGAACACCACGATCAGCACCGAGACGAGCACGTTGCCCTGCGTGGGCAGCCCGGGCATCACGGCCAGGAAGACCGCCAGGAGCAGTGAGCCGACGAGCACGACCGTGATCGGCACGTCGCGTTCCGTGCGGAGGGTCGCCGCGCCGCTGCCGGCGCCGAAGCCCTTCAGGCCCTCGCGGGCCGAGGCCACGATCGTCGGCAGCGTGCGCGCCAGCGTGATCAAGCCCGCGGCCAGCACCGCGCCGGCGCCGATGTAGCGGATGTAGGCGCTCCAGATCTGCCCCGGCGACATCTCCGAGATCAGGAACGGCCGGCCGGTGGCCGGGTTGTTCGCGAACGCCGGATGAATGGGCGCGAAGGGCTCGGGCATCGCCGCCCCGAGCAGCGACAGCAGCGGCAGCAGCACCAGCCACGACAGCACGCCGCCAGCGAACATCGTGCCGGCGATGCGCGGGCCGATGACGTAGCCCACGCCCATGTACTCGGGCGAGATGTCCACGTTCAGCGTCGCGTTCGGGAAAGCGCTGGCCCGAGGCGCCGAATACCCGACCTCCGCGAGGAACACGTTGAAGATCGTCGTCAGTGACTTCCACAGTGCGCCGATGCCCAGCCCGCTGAAGACCAGCCCAGCCAGCTTGCCGCCGCGTTCGCCCGCCACCAGGACTTCGGCACAGGCCGTGCCCTCGGGGTAGGGGAGCACGCCGTGCTCGCGGACGATGAGCGCGCGGCGCAGCGGCACCATCATCAGCACGCCGAGGATGCCGCCGGCGAACGCCAGCATCGTGATCTGGGTGTAGTTGAAGTACTTCGGCCCGTCGGGCACCAGGAAGATGAGGGCGGGAATGGTGAAGACGACGCCGCCGGCCACCGATTCCCCGGCCGACCCGATCGTCTGGACGATGTTGTTCTCGAGGATCGTCGACCCGCCCAGCTTCTTGAGCACCGAGATGGCGAGCACCGCGATGGGTATCGACGCCGACACCGTCAGCCCGGCGCGCAGGCCCAGGTACACGGTCGACGCCCCGAAGATCAGGCCGAACAGCACCCCCAGCACGATGGCCTTGGCCGTGAACTCCGCGACCTCGCGATCCGGGGCGACGTACGGTGAGAACGCCTTCGACGACTCGGGCGGCGGCGCGGAGGGCGGCGGGGTGTGAGCCATGGTGCGGGATGGTAGCGCAGAGCGTCGGCGCGCGGCCGCCGGGCTTTACGGTGCCGGGGGGCTTGCCGTATCCTGACGAGGCTTGTGAATTTGCCGAACAAGCGGAAGGCCGCCGCCGAGCAGGTGTCGGAACTCACGACAGGCCGCCTGTCCGTTTATCTCCGTTGCCTCACCCAGCTCGAGGCCGACGGCGTCGAGACCATCTCGTCGCAGACCCTCGCCGAGCGCTTCCATCTGAACGCCGCGCAGATCCGCAAGGACCTCGCCTACTTCGGGGAGTTCGGCGTGCGCGGCGTGGGGTACTACGTCAAGGACCTCAAGCTGCACCTGCGCAAGATCCTCGGCCTCGACCGCAAGCTCAAGGTGGCGGTGATGGGCGCCGGCAACCTGGGGATGGCGCTGGCCGACTATCCGGGCTTCCGCCGCGAGGGCTTCGAGATCGTCGCCATGTTCGACAGCGCCGACCAGAAGATCGGCGACCGATCGCGCGGCGGCGTGCCGATTCACGACATTCGCGAGATCCGCAAGGTGCTGCGGCGCGAGCGGGTCGACATCGTGGTCCTCGCCGTGCCGGCGGAGTCGGCGCAGCACGTGCTCGACCAGGTGGCGGGCAGCGGCGTCAAGGCCGTGCTCAACTTCTCGCCGGGCAGCCTGCGGGTGCCCGAGGGCATCAAGCTCAAGAGCGTCGACCTCACCGTGTCGCTCGAGAGCCTCTCGTTCTTCCTGGCGCAGGGCGACGCCTCGTCCTGAGCCCGTCCGAGGAGGGCGTATGGGTGCGAACACGCCGCGACTGACACACGTCGACGCCGACGGCCGTCTGCGCATGGTGGACGTCGGCGCCAAGCCGGTCACCGAGCGTGAAGCCGTCGCATCGGGCCACGTCGCACTCTCGGCCGCGACGCGCCGCGCCGTGCGCGCCGGCCAGCTGAAGAAGGGCGATCCGCTGCAGGCCGCCCGCCTCGCCGGCATCATGGCCGCGAAGCGCACCTCGGACGTCATCCCGCTCTGCCACCCGCTGGTGCTCACCGGTATCGACGTGGACCTCACGCACACGCCGCGCGGCATCGGCATTCGCGCCGCGGTGCGGACGTCGGGCCAGACCGGCGTGGAGATGGAAGCGCTGACCGCCGTGTCGGTGGCGGCGCTGACGGTCTACGACATGCTCAAGGCCATCGACAAAGGGATGGTGATCGAGACCGTGCAACTCGAGGAGAAGCGCGGCGGCCGCTCAGGGCACTATCGGCGCACCGGCACGGCCACGCGCCGCCGGCCACGATGACGGTCCTGGTGTCGGTGCCGCACGCGGTGGTGCCCTGGCGTATGCCGGCGGCGCAGGTCGACCGGCTGCGGCAGGCGTTCCCGCACCACGAGTTCGTCCACGCGCTGACGCCCGAGTCCCGCGAGGAGGGGCTCGCGCGCTGCGAGGTCGCCTGCACCTGGCTGCTGTCGGCCGAGGAACTGGCTGGCGCGCCGCACCTGCGCTGGGTGCACACGTCGGCGGTGGCGGCCGGAACGCTGTGTCTCGAGGCCCTCGCGGCCCGCGGCGTCGCGGTCACGAACACGCGCGGCGTCCAGGACACGCCGATCGCGGAACACGTATTCGCGCTGCTGCTGGCGCTGGGGCATCGTTTGCCGTTCGCGTTCGATCGTCAGCGGGCGCGGAGCTGGGCGCAGAACGAGTTCGTCGGCGACCTGGCCCCGGTGCCGCTGCGCGGGCTCGAGCTGGCGGTCATCGGCCTGGGGGCCATCGGCAGCACCATCGCGCGCATGGGCCGGGCCTTCGGCATGCAGGTGACGGGCGTGCGGCGCCGGCCCGAGGAGGGCGGACCCGACGGCATCGCCGTGCGCGGCGTGGATGCACTCGACGCGGTCGTGGCCGCGGCTGACGCGATCGTCCTGGCCGCGCCGCTCACCGCCGAGACCGAAACCCTGTTCGACGCGGCCCGCGTCGGGCGCATGAAACGCGGCGCGTGGCTGGTGAACATCTCCCGCGGCCAGCTCGTGGACGAAGCGGCGCTGGTGGCCGCGTTGAGCAGCGGCGCCCTCGGCGGCGCGGCGCTCGACGTCGTGCGCCAGGAGCCGTTGCCGCCCGACTCGCCGCTGTGGCAGGCGCCGAACCTGATCCTGACGCCGCACACGGCCGGGTTCCGGCGCGACCACTGGGACGACGCGGCGGCCGTGTTCGCCGACAACCTGCGGCGGTGGGACCGCGGCGAGCCGCTGCGGTGGCTGGTCGATCCCGCACGTGGCTACTGACGCCGCCCGAGCGGCCGTCGCCCCGTACTCGCCCCAGCTCGACGGACTGCGCGCCGTCGCCGTCGCCGCCGTCGCGTGGTCACACTGGCTGCCGGGCTGGCAGTTCGGCGTGCCGCTCGGCGCCGGTGTGCACCTGTTCTTCGTCCTCAGCGGCTTCCTGATCACGCGCATCCTGCTCAGCGTGCGCGAGGCGCCGGGCCGACCGGCGGCGATTGGGCGCTTCTATCTCCGGCGTGTCCTGCGCCTGTTCCCAGCGTTCTACACCGTGCTCGCTGCGGCGTGGCTCGCCGACGTGCCGCTGGCGCGCACGACGTGGGCCTGGCACGCCGCGTACCTCTCCAACGTCTACATCGCGCTGCACTCGGCGTGGCAGGGCCACTTCAGCCACTTCTGGTCGCTGGCCGTCGAGGAGCAGTTCTATCTCGTGTGGCCGTGGCTCGTGGTCTGGACGCCCCCAAGGTGGCTCGGCCCGGCGTTGCTCGCGACCGTGCTCACCGGGCCGCTCTCGCACCGCGTGGCCGCCGCCGCCGGACTTGGCGAGCCGTTCTGGGCGCTGGTGCCGTGGGGCAGCGCGGACTCGCTCGGCGTCGGGGCGTGGATTGCCTGGCGGGCATGGTCGAGCGGGCCGTCATCAGCGTCGAAGACCCTCGCGCGTGCCGGCGCCCTCGGGTTGGCCGGGTGGGTGAGTCTGGCGGCTGTCGAGGCGTGCGGCGTGGCGCTTCCGGCCGCGGTCGCCGCGTGGCGGCAGTTGCTGCAGGCGCTGGTCTTCGGCACGGTCGTGTGGGGGGCCACCCTCGGGTTCGACGGCGTCGCGGGACGGATCCTGGCGCATCGGACCATGGTGTGGGTCGGACGGGTGAGCTACGGCGTCTACCTCGTGCACGCGTTGGCGCCGATCGTCGTCGACCGCGCCGTTGCGCGCGTGGCGCCGGGCGCGGAGTTGTCGCTCGGGTTGCGCGCGGCCGCGGCGTGGGGCGTCTCGCTGGCGCTCGCGGCGCTGCTCTGGGAGGTCGTGGAGGCGCCGGCGCGCCGGCTCAAAGCCCGTGTCTGACGCGACTCAGCGCGGCGGCCGATTCACAGCGCCGCCGGCCGCTTCACACACCACGACGTCGCCGCCGCCGAGCGTGCCGGAGAAGCGGCGGACGTCGTGGCAGTCGCGCGCCAGCGTCTCGATCAGCGCCGGGTCGTGCCAGAACTCGATGAGGGTGTGCACGGCGAGCACGGAGCGGTGGCGCGCGACCTCGGCCCGCCATGCGTCGTGGGTCTCGAGACACGGCCATGGCCGGGCGTAGTAGCGGAGCGGCACGCACATGGCCCCCGCGCCGACGACCGTCGTGCCCGCGGCCGCGGCGCGGTCGAGCAGCGCCAGTGGCTGCGTGAAGTCCTGCTTCGGTACCGCGGCGTTACGGGCCAGCGCCGACGCGGCCCCCGGAGCGAGGGCGAGCAGCAGCGCGAGCAGGCACGCTGGAAACGCCGCCGGAGACGTCCTCGACAGGCGTTGCGCCGCCGTCCGCGCCAGCAGCACGAGCCCGGCGGCGACGAACAGCGCTGCCGCTCCCGACAGGTTGAACAGGAAGCGGGGCCGGATTGGCTGCCCCATGACCGCGGTGATGCCCACGGTGGTGATCGCCGGCATCACCAGCAGCGCGACGACGAACGGCTGCGTGCGCAGCATCCACAGGCCGCCGGTGATCGCGCCGGCGATGGCGACGAGCAGCCCCAGCACGCCGAATCCCTCGGTGACCCCGCGCAGCAGGTCGGTGGCCGCGCGCCCGGCCGTGGCGACCCGCGCCGCCTGCGGCGGGGCCTTCTCGGCGAACGTTCGCAGCAGATCGGGGACGTAGGGCGCATACGTGATCGCGATGAGTGCGATCGTCAGCGCCCAGATGCCGATCAGGCGCCCCGGCGACGCGCGTCGCACCGACGGCACGCCCAAGGCCCACGCGCCGGCCACGGTGAGGACGTGCGCCACCAGCACGAACGCCATGGTGAGGTGCGTGTAGACGCCGAGCACCGCGCACGCCACGTAGAGGACGGCATCGCCCCGGTCACGCCGCTCGATCAGCCGCAGCAGCGCCACCGTCGAGAGCAGCGTGAAGGTCGCGAGCATCGTGTAGCCGCGCGCGTTCTGCGAGAACCACACGTGATGGCTCGACGTCGCGACCAGCACTGCGCCGGTCAGCGCCTCGACGCGGCCCAGCATTTGGCGGCCCGCCGCCCACACCGTCCACACGGCCGCCACGCCGAACACCACGGCCGGCAGACGCACGCTCCACGGCAGCTCGCCGAAGATCGCGACGCTCCCGTGCGAGAGCACGCTGAAGAACGGATGCTGGTTGACCCCCGGAAACGCCGTCAGGATCGTCGAGAGCGGCTGCCGCACCGAGGCGAGCAGCGTCGCGATCTCGTCGTACCACAGCTCGGTGTTCAGGCCCGGCACGCGCAGCAACGCCGCCAGCGTGAGCACCGCGACGATCGCGGCCGTCCACGCGCCGTCGCTGCGCCCGGCCGGGTCAGTCTTCGACGACATTCGCCTCGAAGCTGGTGCGGGCCGCACTCCAGGCGGCGCGGTCGAGTGTGCCGTCGGGACGCACGCAGTCGGCCAGGGCGTAGGCCATCGCCATCGTGTGATGGGTGTTGTCGTGCACGAACAAGCCCTGGCGGCCGAACGTGACCAGGCCGTCGAGGCCGCCGGCCCACGCGTCGAGGGCGTCGAACGCCAGCCGATAGCCCTCGGTGTAGAGCGGGTAGGCCTGCGGGATGCGCGCGACGAACACCCCGGCGACCGGCGGGAGCGGACCGAGCCCGGCGCGGGTGATGTCGCCGCGAAACAGCTCGAGCAGATCCTGATCGCTCATCGTCCACTCGGCGCCGCCGACGGCACACGGCAACTCGGCGCAGAGCACGGTGCGACCCGGACGCTCGGTGAGGCTGTAGTTCTTCGGCTCCGACATCCGGCTGATGCGGAGGTGCGCCTCGGGGAAGTAGTGCGCGTCGAACTCGGTGAACTGGTGGCTCTCGAGCGTGGTGTAGATGAGGACCATCCCGCGATAGCCAAGGCCCTTCGTGGCCTCGAGCGGCGGCGGCGTGACGCCGCTGGCCAGCCGGGCCAGCACCGTCAACGGAATCGTCGACAGGACCTGGCGCGCCGGCAGCGTGCGCCGCGCGCCGTCGATCGTCACGTCGACGCCGGTCATCCGCGTGCCCTCGCCGCGCACGGCATGGACGTCGGCGTTCAGCGCAATGCGGGCCCCGGCCGTCGCAGCGGCCGCGGCGAAGGCGTCGGCGATCTGGCCGAAGCCGTGCTTCGGATAGAAGAAGCGCCCGGCGCCCGGCGGCTTCAGCCCGGGCACGGCATTCAACACGCGCCGCACCATCTTGCCCAGCGAGGAATTGGCGACGCGGCGTCGCGCCTGTTCGGCGTCGAGCGCCTCGGGCGGCAGGCCCCACAGCTTCTGCGCGTACGGGAAATAGAACTCGCGGCAGATGGTCTTGCCGAGGCCCTTCTCGAGCAGCGACGCGAACGTCGGCGGATCGACCTCGTGCGCGAAGCGCTTGGTCAGCGCGTCGCCGAGCACGCCGAACGCGAACGCCGGCGGCAGGCGGAGGGCCAGGTCGACCGGCTTCAGCGGGAAGTGCACCCAGCGTCCCTGCAGGCGGATGCGTCCGTGCCGCGGCCGGTCGAGCAGGTCGTCACCGAGCAGCGCCTTGATGTCGGCCATCAGCGCCGGCGCGGTGCTGGGGTGGAGCCGATGGCTGCCGAAGTCGACCGGGATGCCGTCGATCACGAAGGATCCGGCGTTGCCGCCGACGCGCGGGCCGCGCTCGAGCACGGTGACGTCGCGCCAGCCGCGGCGGGCGAATTGATACGCGGCCGCGAGGCCGGCCGGGCCACCGCCGAGGATGACGAGGGGATGAGCGGACGATGCGGTCATGAGCGGGAGACAGTCGAGGAGGCCAGCGGCGCCGGCGTGCCGATGGCGTGGCCCAGCGCGAGCCCCAGCAGGCCGCTGGTGATGAGTACGCCCTGCCACAGCAACCCGGACGCGAACACCAGCGCGCTCGGCGCGCCGTAGGGCGCGAGCAGCGACACGAGCGCGGCCTCGCGCACGCCGATGCCGCCGAGGCTGATCGGCAGGATCGAGATGATCTTCGACAGCGGCCAGGCGACGAACCACGGCGCGGTGCCGATGGCGAGCCCGAGATCGTCGGCCATCCATACATTCACCATGACGAACGCCGACTGCACGACGGCGGTCACGGTGGCGGCGGCGAACATGAGGGGCACCAGCGTGCCGGGATCGACGGCGAAGCCGACGGCCCCCGATCCGACGCGCGCCCGTCGTCGCCACCACCACGAGGCGCCGGCGGCGGAGACGACGGCGAGCGCCGCGCTGCCGCCAATCACGAGTGGCCAGCGCACGGTGATCGCCTGGGTCAGCGCCTGAGGCACGCCGGCGACGATGGCGCCGAGGCCGATGAGGCCGGCGAGCGTGGCGGTGTCGATGAGGCGATCGAGCACGCCCGCCATCGTGACGCCGGCCGGGCTGACACCGTAGGGCACGAGATAGGTGGCGCGCACCACGTCGCCGCCGGCGACGCCGGGCAGGCCGAGGTTGGCGACGAGCCCTGCGAAGTGCGCACGCAGGCACAGGCCCAGCGACGGCCGCGGCGCCGGGATCAGCCAGCGGAACTTGGCGGCGTTCAGGGCATGGCCGGCCAGGAACACCGCGAGGCTCGCCAGCCAGACCGATCCCCGCACGCGGCCGAACGCCTCACGCAGGCCGGCCGTCGACGCCAGCGTGACCAGCACGGCCACGACCGACACCGACACCACGGCGCGAACGATCCACCGGAGCATGCGCGGCCTCAGGCCTGGGGACCGCGCGTCGTGAGCTGGAGGCGGGCGATCATGTCGGCGAGCAGGCCCACCGACCAGACGACGATGGCCGAGAGGAACGCCATCACCGCGGTTTCCGACAGGTTCATCAGGTAGATGTCCTCGATGAGCTTGCCGACGCCGATCAGGAACAGCAGCGCGCCGGCCGGCAGGAACACCTTCAACGGGTTGAAGAGCACGATCGCGCGCACGACCAGCAGGATGAAGTTCCCGAAGTCCTGCGGCCGGATCTTCGAGGTGCCGGTGCGGACCGCGTACTCGATCGGCTCGTAGATCACCTGATAGCCGTTGGCCAGCATCGCCATGGTGATCGTGCTCGTGAACGAGAAGCCCATGGGCAGCAGCGGCAGGAACTGCAGCAGCACCGAGCGCCGCATGATGCGCTGCCCCGAGTTGAGATCCGGGATGTGCTGGCCCACGAGGTAGCTCGCGAGCTTGTTGAGGAACCACTTCGCCGGCCGCCGGGCCCAGGTGATGCCGGTGGACGTGATCGGCCGCGAGCCGACGGCCATGTCGGCCGTGTCCATGTGCGCCCACAGCC
>CADEDM010000133.1 GCA_902826065.1 uncultured Acidobacteriota bacterium
CGTAGGTCGCGGGGCTGGCCGGCTTGCTGTAGTGCGGGAACAGGCCGTCGGCGATTACCGGCAGCTGCGGCGGGCTCTGGATCACGCCCCATACCGAGCGCGGACCCTTCTCGGTCGTGCGTTCGAAAGTCATCGGATCCGGCGGCAGCTCGTCGCGCGAGTTGACCGACAGCGCCACCCGGTAGTGCCCCGGGTGATAGATGGTCTCGACGACCTTCAGGTGCAGCATCGAGCCGCCCGCGACCTTGGTGACCGCGTTGCTCATCGCCGCCTTGGGGTCGGCGCCGCACGGGGCCGACTTCTGCGGATCGCCGCGCTCGCTCTCGACGATCCACGAGGCGGGTTCGACGAGCTTGAAGTGCGCGGTGAGCGATGCCGGGGACAGAGACAGCGCGGCCGCCACGGCCGCGAGGGAAGCGAAGGGATGGATGCGCATGGGAGCCCTCGGAGGTGCGGCCGACATTCTACGCGCAATCTCAGCCGCAGCCGACAGGCGCGTCAGGCGTCGTCTGGCGTCGCGAGTCCCGGCGGCAGGGGCGCCACGAACGTCTGCCACGCGCCGTCGCGCGGGTGCGCGAACGCGACGCGATGCGCGTGCAGCAGGTAGCCGCCGTCGCCGGGCCGTGCCGGCGTGTCGATGGCGGGCACCCCGCCCGGGGGATACAGGAGGTCGCCGACCAGCGGGTGGCCGGCCGCCGCCAGGTGGATCCGGATCTGGTGCGGCCGCCCGGTGGTGATCGCCACCTCGCAGACGGTGCCGTCGCTCCGGCGCGCGATGACGCGGACCTGCGACTGCGCGGGCCGACCTGAGGGACTGGCCCCATGGACCGTGCGTAGTCCGGAATGAGGGACCGGGCCGATCGGGGTCGCAATCTCGAGCGACGTCCACGGCGGCGCGCCGGCGACCAGCGTGCGGTAGATCTTCGTCGCGGCCCGCGTCCGCCACGCGGCGCCGAGGGCCGAGGCGGCGGCCGCGGTGCGCGCGAAGACCACGAGACCGGACGTGCCGCGACCCAGGCGATGCACCGGATGGACGTCGCCGCAGCGCGCGCGCACGAACGCCAGCAGCGTGTGGTCGAGGAAGCCGCCGGCCGGCATCGTCGGCAGACCCGAGGGCTTCGCAATCACGACGAGGTCGGCGTCGTCGTGAATCACGTCGAAGTCGCGGGGGACCTCGGGCTCGTCCCACGGCGGGCGCTGCCACACGACCACGTGCCCGGGGTGCACGGTCGTCGCCGCCGAGGCCGGCGCGGCGTTCACCGTGATCTCCCCGTCGTCGACGCGCCGCTGCCACGTCGCGAGGGTGGAATGCGGGAACCGCGTGGCCAGCACGGCCACCAGGCCGCACCCTGCATCGGCGGGCCCGGCCTGATAGCGATACGCGTAGCCGCGGTTCAGCGCCACTCAGTGGCCGAAGCGCAGCGCGTAAATCGGCGGCAGGTTCGCGGACGCGGTCGCCCACGAGTCGCCGCCGTCGGTCGAGATCCAGAGCGTGCCGGTCGTCGAGCCCATCGCGAGCACGCGCCCGGTGCCGTCGACGACGAGGCCATGACGGTAGACGAGGTCGAAGGCAGGCGCGGGCAGGCCGCGATCCAGCACCTCGAATGTCGTCCCGCCGTCGCGCGTGCGCGACACCACGACCTTGTCGTCCACCGGCACGCGGCGTTCGTCCTTCACCGCCGGTGCAAACCAGGCCGTGTCGGGATCGTGCGGGTGCACGGCCACGGCGAATCCGAAGCCCGACGGGCGGGCCGCCGTCACCGCCTCCCACTGGCGTCCGTTGTCGCGCGATCGGAACACGCCGCAGTGGTGTTGCGTCCACAGCGCGTCGGGCGCCGCCGGACAGCGCACCACGAGGTGCGGATCCTGGATGTCGGGATCGCCCTGCAGTTCCGGCGGCATGTAGTCGGCCTTCATGCCCGTGGCACGCACCTGCCACGTCGCGCCGTCGTCTTCGGTGGCCCACGCGCCCCCGCACGAGACGCCCACGACGACGTGCCGGGGATCGCGCGGATCGACGAGCACCGAGTGCACGCCCGGCCAGTCGTAGCCGCCGCCGAACCACTTGGCGCGCGCCGGCTGATCCCAGAGGCTGCGGACGATCGTCCACGTCTCACCGCGATCGTCCGACCGGAACAGGCCGCCGGGCAGGGTCCCGGCCCACAGCCGTCCCGGCTGCGACGTGCCGCCGGCCTCGACGCTCCAGATCATCTTGAGCGCCGGTGGTTCCGGTGGCGGCGGCGCGCCCCCGGGGCCCGCCGGCCTGGAGATGTCGGGCAGCCCCGCGTACGACGGCACCGCGATCTCCTTCCAGGTGCCGCCGCGATCGTCGGACCGATGCAGCTTCGAGCCGAAGTGCCCGAGATGCAAGGCCGCGTACACGGCGCCGTCGCGCTCGTCGTCGAGCACCATCGACACCGGATCGCCGAGGAACGATGGCGTGCCGGCGCGCCAGCCGTCGTCGGCGCGCAGATGGAACAGGCCCTTCCGAGTCGCGACCCAGAGTGATGGCGTCATGTGCAGGCTCCCAGGCCAGGCGCCGCCGGAGCTCCACCCGACAGCGCCTGCAGCACGAAGATCTCGGTCTCAGCGGTCACGGCATCGGCGAGCGTCAGGCGATCGACGAGGGGACGGTCGCCGACGAACACGCTGACATGCGGCCGGAGGCGGCCGTGCTCGTCCACGATGTAGCCGCGCAGCCGCGGATTGCCGGTGAAGATCGCGTCGAGCGCCTCGCGCACCGTCGTCGCCGGCACCTCGGCCGGCGGCGCGTCGAGAAAGCGCTGCAGATGCGGAGTGAAGCTGACGCGCGGCATCGCCGACCTGCCGCGAGTCTAGCAGCAGCACACGGGCCGTGCAGCCCGTTCGTCCCCGGCGCGCATCCCGTAGAATTGCCGTCCATGAGAGTCGTCTGTCTCGCCCTGGCCCTCCTGGCCGCGCTGCCCGCGTCCGCACGTGCCACCTGGTCGGTCATCGCCGTCGATCAGGCGACCGGCCGCGTCGTGATCGCCTCGGCCACGTGCGTCGATCGCGACGACCAGTTCCTGAAGGGCGTCCAGGCCGTCGTGGTTCCGGGGAAGGGCGTGGCGGCATGCCAGGCCGCCGTCGACGGCACGCACGAGAACCAGATGCTGGTGTTCCGCGAGTTGCAGAAGGGCACCGACCCGGCGCGCATCATCGAGTTGCTGAGCGTCGATCCGGCCTTCCAGACGCGCCAGTTCGGCATCGTCGACCTGCAGGGCCGTCACGCCGGTCACTCCGGACTCGGCAACGGCTACGTCTCGCAGGACGTGCAGGGACGCGTGCCGGGCACGCAGATCTCCTACTCGATTCAGGGCAACATCCTGCGCCCCGGCAGCGTGGTGCCCAACGCGGTGCAGGCGTTTCTCGCCGCCAAGGGCGCGCTGACCGATCGCGTGATGGCGGCAATGGAGGCGGCCGATGGCTCGGGCGGCGACAGCCGCTGCGTCTGCCCGCCGTGGCCGAGTGACGGCTCGACGCCCGCCGTGCCGTGCGATGGCCGCACCTCCCACGTCGCTTACATCCTCCTGGCCGAGACGAAGGACACGAACGGCGCGTCGCACAACGACGGCCGCTACGCGATGTACCTCACCGTGTCGCAGCCGGGCGGCGATCGCGGCCCGGGCCAGATCACGGCCGGTGAGAACCTCAACCCGGTGAAGACGCTGCGGATGCGCTACGACGCCTGGCGCAGGACGCAGCCGGCGGCGTTCCAGTGAGGCGCACGATGCTCACGCCCCGCGCGCTGGTCCTGTGCGCCTGCACGGCTGCCGCGACGCCCGCGATCCTCGCGGCCCAACCGCAACCACTGCCGGCTGTCGCGGTGCCGCAGGTGCCACCGGCGCCGCCGATAGCGGCGCCGATGGCGCTGCGCCCGCGCCCGGTGCAGGCCATGACGCTCACGACCTCGGCGTGGAGCGACGGCGGTGCGATTCCTGCCGCCCACGCGCAGTCCGGGCGCGACGTGTCCCCGCCGCTCTCCTGGACCGGCGTGCCTGACGGCACGCAGAGCTTCGTGCTCGTGATGCGCGATCTCGACGAGACCGTTCCCGCGACCGGCGAGTCGCGGCTGCACTGGCTGGTGTGGAACATCCCGGCGTCGCAGGCGTCGTTGCCGGCGGGCGTGCCCGAAGGCAACGCGCCCGAGCCGCCCCGCAGCCCCGGGGTGCCGCCGCGGCCGCCCGGCCGCCTGCGCCAGATCAGCGCGACCGGCCCCGCCTATCGCGGCCCGGCGGCGCCGGCGTCGGGCCCGCCACATCACTATCTCTTCGAGTTGTATGCGCTCGACACGTGGCTCGACGTGCCGGCCGTCGGGGCGTCGCCGGCCCAGACGCACGCCGCGGTCGTCTCGGCCATGGCCGGCCGCGTGCGCGGCAAGGGCGTGTTGGTCGGTACGTATCGTCGTTCGACGCCGTAGAATCACAGCTCTCCCCCTGCACGACCCGACGTCGAAGACCGGGCGCCCAGCCGACATCGACGAGCTGGACGCCCGCTGCTAGAGTCCGCCGTACGGTTTCCGCCTGGGACGCTTGCGCGGCTCGAGGGCCGTGCACCCGTACCCCGACGCGTGTGAAGTCAGGGAGGGTAGCGAGATGACGGCAAGACGGCTCGGAGTCTTGGTCGTACTGGCGACCATGCTGTCCTGGGCACAGCCTGCACAGGCCCAGATCGAACAAGCACGACTGCTCGGCACGGTCAGCGACGCGCAAGGCGCAGTGCTGCCCGGAGTGACGGTGACGGCGCGCTCGACGGCCCTCATCGGCGGACAGACCACTGTGACCGAGGCGGACGGCCGCTTCCGGTTCGTTGCGCTGCCGGGTGGCAGCTACGACCTCACCTTCGAGCTCACCGGCTTCCAGACGCTGCGTCGCGAAGGCATCGTGCTGCGCCTCGGCCAGACGCTCACGGTCGACGGCCAGTTGCAAGTGGCCACGCTGCAGGAATCCGTGACCGTGACCGGCGAGTCGCCGGTCGTCGACCTGACCACCACGTCGGTGGGCGCGACCTTCGACGCCGCGAAGCTCGCCGGCATTCCGTCCGCCACGGACATGTGGGCGGTGCTGTCGCAGTCGCCGGGCGTGCGCATGCAGGGGTACGACGTTGGCGGCAGCCACAAGAGTCAGGCCATCGGCTACGAGGGCTTCGGCGTGCGCGGCCAGAGCCAGTTCACCGTCGACGGGATCCAGTCGGAAGGCAACTATCCGAACGCGCTGTCGATGGAGGAGATCGCGGTGAGCGCCGCCGGCGGCGACGTCGAGATCAACAGCCCGGGCGCCGCCATCGCGCTGACCATCAAGAGCGGTGGCAACACCTTCCGCAGCCTCAACAACGTGCAGTGGCAGCCGCAGCGCTTCTCGTCGAACAACGTCGACGACGAGAGCGCGGCGCGCGGCTTCACCGGTAATCCGAATCTGCTGTTCGTCGAGACCCATCACGACGTCGGCGGCCCGATCATGCGCGACAAGCTGTGGTTCTTCGCCGCCTACAACTACTTCCGCATCAACAAGGTGGTCTCGGGCATCAACCGCGACATCGCCACCGATCTCGGCATCTTCCACGAGGTGCCGGTGAAGCTCACCTACAAGCTGTCGCAGAACGACACGCTGCAGGGGCACTACCAGTGGGGCTACAAGTACAAGCCGTTGCGCGGCCTCTCGGCGACCACGCCGAAGGAGTCGGTGCTCGAGCAGGACAGCCCGTACTGGACCGGCAAGCTGCAGTGGCAGCGCGTCTGGTCGAACCGGTTCTTCACCGACGTCCGCTACGGCTTCCACGGCTTCGACTGGCCGATGCAGCCGAACGTGCCGTTCTCGGATCGGCCGCCGCGCCTCGACACCGGTACCAATCTGAACAGCGGCGCGGGCTGGGACGCGTTCGACAACAAGCCGTTCCGTCCCCAGGGGCTGCTCACGGCCACCTATTACCTGCCGACGCGCAGCATCGGCAGCCACGACCTGAAGTTCGGCGGCGGCTACGTGGTCGACATCGAGCGTACGGTCATCAACGGCAACTCCGGGCCGATCCGCTACCGCGATCGCAACGGGCTGGTCGACGAGATCGAGCTGGTCGACGTCGGCACCCGCGACACGCTCTACGACACGTGGACGGGGCCCGACAACCGCAACACCATCGTCACGGCGTTCTTCCAGGATCGCTGGAGCCCGACCCCCAACTTCACGATTCTCGCCGGTGTGCGCTACGACCGGCAGACCGGATCGTACGAGCCCGGGAAGCGCGCCCCGGTGCTGGCCGACATCTTTCCGACCCGCGAGACCGAGGGCCGCAGCTTCAAGGCCAAGCACGGCGTCGCGCCCCGCTTCGGCGTCAACTACGCCTTTGGCGGCGGCAAGACGGTGGTCAAGGCCTTCGTGGGCCGCTTCTACAACGAGCTCACCACCGTGCTCGGCAACAACAGCAACCCCGGCGGCGAGAACTACAGCATCTACAAGTTCAACGACCTGAACGGCAACCGCGTCTACGACGGCCGCGCCGAGCTGGGCACGCTGGTGTCGAGCCGCGGCGGGATCACGACCGTCATCGACGAGGACTTCAAGGCGCCCTACGCCAACGAGATCAGCGGCGCGCTCGAACACCAGTTCTGGGGCGAGTCGTCGGTGCGCGTGGCCTACGTGCGCAAGATGGTGCGCAATTCGATTGGCGTCACCAACGTCGCGCGCCTCGGACAGTACACGGTGCCGCGCTCCGTCACGGTGCCGATCCAGGAGTTCTCGAACGGCGGCACCGTCACCACCGGCTCGCAGACCTTCACCGTGTTCGACATCCCCGACAGCCTGCGCGGCGTCGTGCAGAACGTCTACGGCAACTGGCCGGACGCCAGCTACGACTACGACACGATCCAGGTCGGGATGAACAAGCGCTGGCCGGGCGGGTTCTTCCTGCAGTCGAGTTTCGACTACCAGTGGCGCGACGAGCTGCGCGGCGGCAACGGCGCGGCGACCATCAGCGCCACGACCGACCCGCTGCAGACTGACCCGCTGAACGTCGGCTTCTTCCAGAACGTGCGCCCCGACGTGTCGAACCGGCAGCAGACCACCAACTGGTCGGCTCGCCTGGCCGGCCGCTACGTGTTCCGCTACGACATCGGGCTGGGCGTCAACTACCGGCTGCAGAGCGGCTACGGCTACACCCGCGTCATCACGACCAGCCTGCCGAACGCCGGCACGGTCAACTTCTTCCTCGACGACCTCGACAGCCAGTACTCGGACAAGGTGCCGATCCTCGACGTCCGCATCGACAAGACGGTGATGCTGGGCGGCAAGTACCGTGTCGCCGTGATGCTCGACGCCTACAACCTGGCCAACGGCAACCCGGTGTCGAACTTCAACATCATCAACGGCGCGCAGTTCAACCGCATCACCGCGACGTTGGACCCGCGCGTGCTGCAGCTCGGATTCCGGTTCGAGTTCTGAGCGGCGTTGCCCGATTCAGGACAGAAACCCGGTGCAACGGTTGGCGGCGAGCGGGTAGCGGCGTGGAACGCCACGCGCCCGGGCGCATTTCGGGTAGCGTGATCGCGTGACGACGCGATCCGCTGGCCGCCAGCCGCCGGTTGTCAGCCGCTCGTTCGTGCGGAACAGTGGAGTCGCTCTCGGTGCGGCCGCGATGGCGCTCGCCGTGGTCCGCGCCCAGCCGACGTTTCCCCCGCCGCCGCGCTACAAGCCGACGATTGCCGCATCGCATCCGGTCGTGCGCGCGATACCGCCCGGTGGCGACGCCGTGGCACGCCTGGCGGCGCGGCTCGCGCGCGGCGACCTCACGCTGCCCCCCGAGGCCAGCGGCGACGCCCGGCTCGCGGCGGTGCTCGCGGCCCTCGAGGTCTCCCCGGAGTCGCAGGTGCTGGTCTTTTCCCGGACCAGCGTGCAGGCCGCCCACATCTCGCCGTCGCGGCCGCGGGCGGTCTATTTCGCCGACGACGTCTACGTTGCGCACGTGCCGGGCACGCCGGATGTCGAGATCATCGCCGTCGATCCCCTGCGCGGGCCGAGGTTCTACGAGCTTGCCGACGTCGCCGGTCCGGGCGTGCCCGCGACGACGGAAGCGTGTCTCCGCTGTCACCACGGGCCGAACACCGCCGGCGTGCCGGGCGTCTACGTCGGCTCGGTCGTGCCCGGGCCCTCCGGCGCGCCGCTGCGCGACGACTCGGCCATCATCACCGACCTGACGACGCCGTTCTGGGAGCGGTGGGGCGGGTGGTACGTGACGGCACGCCGCGGCGAGCCGCGCACCCGCGCCAATGCCGTCGCGTCGTCACCGAATGCGCCCGATGCGCTCGTCCGTGAGGTGCCGCGGAACATCGCCACGCTGCACCATTTCCTCGATCCGCGCCAGTACCTGCGGCCGACCAGCGACGTCGTGGCGCTGCTGGTGCTCGAGCACCAGACGCAGGTGACCAATCTGCTCACGCGCGTGGCGTGGCAGGCGCGCCTCGTCGCGGCGGGCGTGGCGCGTGCGGACGCCCCGGACGGACTCGACCATGACGTCGCCGACCTCGTCGACGCGCTGTGCTTTGCCGGCGAGGAACCGCTGCCCGCGCCACTCGAAGGCAGCGGCGAGTTCGCACGGGCCTTTGCCGCCCGGGCGCGCCGTGACGCCGACGGCCGATCGCTGCGCGACTTCGACCTGTCGACACGCCTGTTCCGCTATCCGCTCAGCTATCTCGTCGACGGTGCGCAGTTCCGGGCCCTGCCGGCCGGCGTGCGCGCCGACGTGCTGGCCCGCCTTCGCCGCGTGCTGAGCGGCGAGCTGGCGGCGCCGCGCTACGAGCACCTCACGCCTGAGGTGCGCACCGCGATTCGCGCCGTCGCCCGCGCCACCATGCCGGACCTCGCGGCGGAGTGGTAGCCCGGCGCCGGCCGACACGCTTTGCAGCGCCCGGAATCGAAGGGCTGATGATCGCGACGCCGCGTGCGGAGTGCTATCGTCGTGACATGACTTCCGTGGTCCTCCGGCAGGTGCGCGTGTTCGCGCTGTGTCTGGCAGCGGCGCTCGTCGTCGCGACGCCGGCCGCGCACGCGCAGCTGCGCAAGATTCCCGTGGAACTGGTGCCGGTGGTCGAGAGCGAGCCGGTGCGCGCCGGCACGACCGTCAAGGCCGCCGTGCGGGTGACGCTGCCCGAGGGCCTGCACGTCCAGTCGAACAAGCCGCGCGATCCGTCCCTGATCCCGACCGAGATCGAATTGCAGCCGCCCACCGGCGTCGCCGGCGTGGAGGTGGTGTTTCCGAAGGCGGTCGACTTCCCGCAGGAAGGGCTGCCGGAGCCGCTGCTCGTGTTCGATCGCGAGTTCACGATCGGCGCCCAGTTCAGGCTGGCGCCGTCGCTGACGCCGGGGCCGCAGCGCGTGCCGTTCGTGCTGCACTACCAGGCCTGCAACGACAAGGTGTGCTTCGCTCCGGCGCGGGCCACCGGCGAGTGGACGCTGACGATCGCCCCGGCCACGGCGGCCGTGACCGCGCAGCACGACGACGTGCTCGGCGCGATTGCGTTCGGCACGGGGGAGACGCCGGGCGTCGCCGCGCCGACGTTCGCCACGAACCCGGCGCCCTCCGCCGGCCCGGCGATCGCCGCCGCGAATCTCGAGGCCTTCACCGTCGTCGCGACCACCGGCGGGTACCTGGGCACCACCGACTTCATGAGTTTCATCCGCAACGCCGAGCAGGGCGTGGCCGAGCGCGGGCTTTTCGAGGGGCGCGGCCCGCTCGCCATCCTGCTGCTCGTGCTCGTCGGTGGCCTGGCGCTGAACCTCACGCCGTGCGTGCTGCCGATGATCCCGATCAATCTCGCGATCATCGGCGCCGGCGCGCAAGCCGGGTCGCGCCGCCGCGGCTTCCTGCTCGGGTTGAGCTACGGCGGCGCGATGGCGTTCGTCTACGGCGTGCTCGGCCTCGTCGTCGTGCTCACCGCCAGCACCTTCGGCACCATCAACGCGTCGCCGTGGTTCAACCTCGGCATCGCGGTGCTGTTCGTGGCCCTGGCGCTGGCGATGTTCGACGTCTTCGAGATCGACTTCTCGCGCTTCAGCGGCGGCGTCGGCGCCGGCGGCGCCCGCGGCAGCTTCGGCCTGGCCTTCACGATGGGCGGGGTCGCGGCGCTGCTGGCCGGTGCGTGCGTGGCGCCGGTGGTGATCCAGGTGGTGCTGTTCGCGAGCAACCTCTATGCGACCGGCACCAGCGCGGCCCTGGCGTTGCCCTTCTTCCTCGGCATCGGCATGGCGATTCCGTGGCCCATCGCCGGCGCGGGATTGGCGTCGCTGCCGAAGCCGGGCCCGTGGATGGTGCGGGTGAAGCAGGCGTTCGGCGTGCTGATCCTCGGCACCGCGGTCTACTACGGCTACCTGTCGTACGGTCTCTTCGCCAACCGCTTCGTCGACGCCACCGAGGTGTCGTCGAGCGTGGAGGAGAAGCTCAAGGCCGGCTGGCACGCGTCGCTCGCCGACGGCCTCGCCGTCGCCGCCCGCGAGGGCAAGCCGGTGCTGATCGACATGTGGGCGACGTGGTGCAAGAACTGCCTGACGATGGACAAGACCACGCTGGCCGATCCCGGCATCACCCAGGCCCTCGACGGCTACGTGAAGATCAAGGTGCAGGCGGAACAGCCCGACGAGCCGCCGGCCGTCGACCTGATGAAGCGATTCAAGGCCGTGGGGCTGCCGGCTTATGCCATCATTCGCCCGGCGGCGAAACCGGCCGCCGACTGAGCGACGGCACGCGCTGCGCGCGGGAGCCGTCGCCCCACGACCGCATGGCCCGCCGACTCACACGCCGCCTCGTGCTGCTGGCCGTCCTCGCGGCCGTCGCCCCAACGGGCGCGGCCCGCGCGCAGGCGCCGCCATCGGTCGAGGCCCAGCTGAAGTTCCTCGCCGACGCCAAGGTCGTGAAGTCGCGGCCGATCGGCAAGGGCATCACCGGCGCGCTGCGCGTCACGCTCAGTGACGGCACGCTCACGCACGATGCCGCCTTCCAGGCGGTGGCGCAGTCGCCACGCTACGACGGGAAGAAGCGCGCCGGCGAGCTGCGCTTCGTGGACCACTACCGCTACAACCTGGCGGCGTGGCGGCTGGCGGTGCTGCTGGGCCTCGGCCCGATGATGCCGGCCACCGTCGAGCGCACCATCGGCGGCAGCACCGGCGCGCTGTCATGGTGGATCGACGACGTGATGATGGACGAAGCCGAGCGCGAGAAGAAGGACGCGCAGCCGCCGAACTCCCGGCAGTTCGGACAGGAACGGCAGCGGATGATCGTCTTTGCCGAGCTGGTGCGCGACACCGATCGCAACAAGGGCAACGTCGTCTACACGAAGGACTGGCACCTCATCATGCTGGACTTCACGCGCGCCTTCCGGCTCGACACCGACCTGCGCGCGCCGGCGTCCCTGCCGACCTGCGATCGCAAGCTGTTCACCACGATGAAGGCGCTGACCCGCCCGCAGCTGGAGAAGGCGGCCGCTGCGTCGCTGCTCGAGAACGAGGTCACGTCGCTGATGGCGCGCCGCGACCTGCTCGTCGCGCACTTCGAACGCCTCATCGCGCAGCGCGGTGAAGGCGCCGTCCTCTACTGACGCGCGGCGTCGCGCGCCCTCCGCAGCCGGCTGGCAGCCGGGCTGGCGTCTCGCGAATTGTCGCGGATTGTCACGTCTCGTCCCGCGCCCGGCGACCCGGTCCCGGCGTGGTCGAAGCTGCTACTATGACTCCGCGTGCTGAAAGCAATGCAGTCGCCGGGAGTGTGTCTGCTGAGCGTGCTGGCGCTGGGCGCCGTGCTCTCCGCACGATCTGACGCGCCGCGCCTCGTCGCGTCGCACCAGCCGGCGGCCGCGGCGCCGGCCACGACGCCGCAGGCGATCGTCGATCAGTCGTGCGTGACCTGCCACAACGATCGCGCCAAGGCGGGCGGTCTCAGTCTCACCGGCTACTCGGTGGCTGCCGCCGCTGACGCGCCCGAGACCACCGAGAAGATGATCCGCAAGGTGCGCGCCGGCCAGATGCCGCCGGCGGGCGGCCGGCGCCCCGACGACGCCGCGCTCGACGGTCTCGCGACGGCGCTCGAAACGGCTGCCGACGCCCGCGCCGTGCAGGTGGCGGCGCCCGGGCGTCGATCGTTCCAGCGCCTCAACCGCGCCGAGTACGCGCAGTCGGTCAAGGACCTGCTGGGGCTCGACGTCAACGCCGGCGAGTACCTGCCGCTCGACGGCAAGATGGCGAACTTCGACAACATCGCCGACGCGCAGGTGATGTCGCCGACCGTGATGCAGTCGTACCTGACCGCGGCGGCCGAGATCAGCCGCCTCGCCGTGGGTGATCGCTCCGCGACGGCGCGCGAGGTCTCGTTCCTCATTCCCCGCACCGCCTCGCAGCGCGAGCAGGTCGAGGGCGCGCCGTTCGGTACGCGCGGCGGCCTGTCGGTGCCGCACACCTTCCCGGCCGACGGCGACTACCGCTTCCGCGTGTCGTTCTACCACGAGACCACCGGCGCGCTGTACGGCAACGGCCGCGCCGCGCTGCACACCGCCGAGAAGCCCGAGCAGGTCGAGGTCTCGATCGACGGCGCACGCGTCGCGCTGCTCGACGTCGACCGCTGGATGAACTCGTCGGATCCCGACGGCGTGAACCTCGCCACGCCGCCGATCCGGATCACCGCCGGGCCGCATCGTGTCACCGCGGCGTTCCTGACCCGCTTCGAAGGGCCGGTGCAGGATCTGATCACGCCGCTCGAGTGGTCGATCGCCAGCACCAGCATCGCCGACGCCTACGGCTTCACGACGCTGCCGCACCTGCGCGACATGGCCATCACCGGGCCGTTCTCGCCGACCGGCGTGTCGGAGACGCCGGCGCGCCAGCGCATCTTCGCCTGCCACCCCGAGGCGGCGGCACAGCAGCTCCAGTGCGCGCAGCGGATCATCAGCGGCCTGGCGTCGCAGGCGTTCCGCCGCAGCGCCACCGAGAAGGACGTCAACGCGCTGATGGCGCTCTACCGCAAGGGCGCGGCGGACCACGGCTTCGAGGAAGGCGTGCGGATGGCGCTCGAGGGCGTGCTGGCGAGTCCGCGCTTCGTCTACCGCTTCGAGGGCATCCCGACCGGCGCGAAGGCCGGCCAGGGCTACGCGCTCGCCGACGTCGACCTGGCGTCGCGACTCTCGTTCTTCCTGTGGGCGGCCGCGCCCGACGCCGAGCTGTTGAAGGTCGCCGAGGCCGGACGCCTGTCGCGCCCGGCGGAGCTCGAGGCGCAGGTGCGCCGCATGCTGGCCGACCCGCGCGCCGACGTGCTCGCGTCGCGCTTCGCGGCGCAGTGGCTGCGGCTGCAGGACCTCGACAAGATCCACCCCGACGTCCGCTTCTATCCCGACGTCGACGAGCAGCTCAAGGCCTCGATGCGGCGCGAGACCGAGGCCTTGTTCCGGCATGTGATGCGCGAGCGCCGGCCCATCACCGAGCTGTTCACCGCCGACTACACCTTCGTCGACGAGCGCCTGGCGCGCCACTACCGGATCCCCGGCATCATCGGCCCCGAGATGCGGAAGGTCGCGTATCCCGACGATCGGCGGCGCGGCCTGCTCGGGCACGCCAGCATCCTCACGCTGACGTCCGAGGCGGAGCGCACGTCGCCGGTGCTGCGTGGGAAGTGGGTGATGGAAGTGCTGCTCGGCACGCCGCCACCACCGCCGCCGCCGAACATCCCGGCGCTCGACGAGACCCCCGAGGCCGACGGCGGCCGCATGCGCACCGTGCGCGAGCGCCTGGAGCAGCACCGCAAGAACCCGGCCTGCATGTCGTGCCACCGGATGATCGATCCGATCGGCCTGGCGCTCGAG
>CADEDM010000134.1 GCA_902826065.1 uncultured Acidobacteriota bacterium
GCCTTCGACTCGCTGAACTTCCGGCCCGAAGCCGGCGGCGGCGTGTTGTCGCAGGCCAACGACGACAACAACACCGTGAACGTGGCGCCCGATGACGTGGCCGGTTACAACGTCAACACGATCGCGATCGAGATTCCGATCAACCTGCTCACGCGCGACCTGCGCACGCATCCCAACACCGATCCGCTGGCGGTGCTCGGCACCTACGGCACGACGTCGCGGCAGCAGATCACGGTGCGCCGGCGGCCGGCCGAAGGCCCGGGGAACCTGGGCCAGGGTCCGTGGCGCCAGGTGCAGCGCATGGGCAATCCGCTCATCAACGAGCTGCTCATTGGCACCGGGTCGAAGGATCGCTTCAGCATGGACGACCCGACCAACGACATCCAGTTCGGGCAGTTCCTGATCAAGCCGCTGCTGGCCGACATCTTCAAGTCGATCGGCGTGCCGATTCCGGCCGGCGATCGCCTCGACCTGGCGCCGCTCGTGCTCTACACGGGGCCGACGATTCCGGCCAGCACGCCGCGTGGTCCGGTGGCGGACCTGCTGCGCGTCAACACCGGCATCCCGCCGACGCCGGCGGCCCAGCAGCAGCGTCTCGGCCTGCTGACACTGCTCGACAACGACCAGAACAACAACGACCCGGCCGGCTTCCCGAATGGCCGCCGTCCCGACGACGACGTCACCGACATCTCGGCGCGCGCGGTGGCCGGCATCCTGGTGAACCCGGCACAGTTCGGGACGCGCATCGGCGACGGCGTGAACGTCAACGACAAGCCCAAGCAGTCGACGTTCCCGTTCATCCCCCCGGCGCACGACGGCCGGAACAGCCGTCACGTCGACCCGGGCGAGCCTGGCTGCACGGGCGTCTGCCCGCCGGGACTGTAGCGATACCGAACAGGGGCCTGTCCCGGGACAGGCCCCTGTTCCATTGGGAGACATGACAATGCGCACATTCCGCTACCTGGCCGCCGTGGCGATCGCAGCCACTGCCTCGACGCTCTCCGCCCAGCCGCTGCGTCCTAACGCCCTGCTCGCCGGCGGACCGTCGCCCGCGGCGCAGAAGATCGCGATGGCGAAAGAGAAGATCGCCCGCGATCCGAAGCACGCCCAGGCGCACAGCGATCTCGCGATGGCGCTGACGCAGCGCGCGCGCGAAACGGCCGACCCGCTCTACTACGTGCAGGCGGAAGAAGCCGTGAAGGCGTCGCTGGCCATCGCGCCCGACAACTTCGAGGCGCTGAAGGTGCGGACGTGGGCGCTGCTGGGTCAGCATCGCTTCGCCGCGGCACTCGAGCTCGCGACCGCGCTCAACAAGAAGGTGCCCGACGACCTGATGGTCTACGGGATGCTCACCGACGCCAACATCGAGCTGGGCAAGTACGACGACGCCGAGAAGTCCGCGCAGTGGATGCTCGACCTGCGCCCCGGCAACATCCCGGCGCTGACGCGCGCGGCGTACTTGCGCGAGCTCTTCGGAGACGTCGAGGGCGCGATCGAGCTGATGCAGGGCGCGGTGAACCGCATGCCGTTCCAGGAAACCGAAGACCGCGCGTGGGTGCTCACGCAGATCGGCCATCTGGAATACGTGCGCGGACGCTATCCCGCGGCCGAGCAGGCGCTGAACGACGCGCTCACGCTCTTCCCCGACTACCACTACACGCTGGGCGCACTCGCCGACGTCCGCACCGCCCAGAAGCGGCACCGCGAAGCGGCCGACCTGCAGCAGCGCCGCTACACCGTGGCGCCGCATCCCGAGAACCTGTTCGAGCTGGCGGAAGCGCAGGCGCGGGCGGGCATGACGGCGCAGGCCGCGAAGAGCTACGCCGCGTTCGATCAGGGCGCTCGCGCCGAGATGAACGGCGACGACAACGCCAACCGCGAGCTCATCGCCTACCTTGCCGGCGCCGGGAAGAAGCCGGCGGAGGCGTTGGCCCTGGCGCAGAAGGAGATCGCGAAGAAGGGCGACGTCTACACGCGCGAAGCCTACGCCTGGGCGCTGTGGAAGAACGGCCGCAAGGCCGACGCACGCAAGGAGATCGCGACGGTGCTGGCGGTGGGCGTGCAGCATCCGCGCGTGCTGGAGCGGGCGGCGGTGATCCAGGGCACCACGGCGAAGACCGCGTCGGCGCGGTAGTGGCGGAGACGCCGCTCGATCCGCCCGGGCGGCACCTGAGCCGTCTTGGCGGAACAACGCGGGCCGGGGTGCGTCAAACTTTGTAGACGCCCCCGGCCCGCGGTGTCTTCAACAACGGGCCGGCTGGAGGACGCCGATGATCGACGCCACCCCCTCCCGTGAGCCCGATCCGTCACTCGTGACGATCTCGCACGTGACCTACGCCCTGCACGCCGTCGGGCTGGCGCTGGGCGCGTTCGGCGCCGCCAGCGTGGTGGGCTCGTTCCTGTTCGGCTGGCCGTCCATCATCGCGGTCATCATCAACTACGTGAAACGCGGCCAGGCGGCCGGCACCTGGCTCGAGTCGCACTTCGCCTGGCAGATCCGCACCTTCTGGTTCGCCATGCTGTGGGCCTGCGCGATCATCATCGCCGGCCTGCCGCTGACCCTCATCCTGGTGGGCTTCGTGGTCTGGGGCATCGGCCTCTTCTGCCTCGGCATCTGGGCCATCTACCGTGTGACCCGGGGCTGGCTGGCGCTGCGCGACCATCACGCCATCGCGGCCTGAGGTGAACCTGCCGGCCGAGCCGGCCGTCCAATCGATGTCCGACGGTGTCTAACGCTCCGTCACGACGGCACGTCGAAAGGATTCCGGCATGGCCACGCTGCTGCAGGACCTGAAGTTCGGGGTGCGACTCCTCACCCGCCATCCCGCCATGACGGCGGTGGTCGTCTTGTCGCTGGCCCTGGGCATCGGCGCCAACACCACGATCTTCACGCTGGTGAACGCGGTGCTGCTCAACCCGCTGCCGGTGCGCGACGCCTCTACGCTGGCGCGCGTGGTCACGACCGAGCTGCGCGACGGCGTGGTGCAGCCGCTGGGCGGCATCTCGCGCATCAACGGGATGGACGTGGCCGAGAAGAACGCCGTCTTCGAGGCGGTGGCGGTGGCCGGCTTCGCGCCGATGGCGCTGGCGGGCAGCGGCGGCGAGCCCGAACAGGTGTTCGGGCAGCTCGCGTCGGGCAACTTCTTCGAGGTCCTGGGCGCTCCGATGGCCGCCGGCCGCGCCTTCCGCGCGGACGAGGACTCGACGCCGGGCGCGTCGCCCGTGGTCGTGATGACCTACGGGCTGTGGCAGCGCCGCTTCGGCGGCGATCCCGGCATCGTCGGACAGTCCATCACGCTGAACGGGCGGCCGTTCTCGGTCATCGGCGTCACCGGCGAAGGCTTCCGCGGCACGGCCACGCTGGGCGGGCCCGAGATGTGGGTGCCACTGTCGATGTACCGCGAGATGCTCTCCGGGCCGAACATCGACTTCTTCAACTCGCGCCGCGCCCTGTTCTACGAGACGGTGGCACGCCTGAAGCCCGGCGTCACGATGCAGCAGGCGCAGGCCAACATGGAAGCGCTGGGCAAGGCGATCGAAGACGCCTATCCCACGGAGTTCCGCGGCCGCTCGCTCCGGGTGCGACCGCTGACCGAGGGCACGTTCCCGCCGCAGTTCCAGCAGCAACTCGTGCTCGCCGGCACGCTGATGATGGCGGTCGTCGGCCTGGTGCTCCTGATCGCCTGCGCCAACGTCGCCAACCTGCTGCTGGCGCGCGCCACCGCCCGCCGCCAGGAGATCGCGGTGCGGCTGTCGATCGGCGCGAACCGCTGGCGACTCGTGCGGCAGCTGCTCACCGAAAGCGTGCTGCTCGCGGCCCTGGGCGGGTTGGGCGGCATCGCCGTGGCCTACTGGGCACGGACGGCCATCTGGGCCTATCGCCCGGTGTTCATCCAGCCCGGCACCGTGGACCTCAACCTCGACACGCGCGTGCTGCTGTTCACCGCCGGTGTCTCGGTGCTGACCGGCATCATCTTCGGCCTGGCGCCGGCGCTGCAGGGCTCGCGCGCGGACCTCGTGACCGAGCTGAAGGACCGCACCAGCGCGCCCAGCGGCAGCCGCCTGATCAGCGTCAAGAACGTGCTGGTGATGGCGCAGGTGACGTTGTCGTTCGTGGCGCTGGCCGCCGCCGGCCTGTTCCTGCGCAGCCTGTCGAACGCGCAGGAGATCGACACCGGCTTCGACGGCAGCCGCTTCGCGATCCTGGGCATCAATCCGGGCACGCAGGGCTACGACGAGGCGCGCACGCGCGAGCTCTATCGCCGAGTCGAGGAACGGTTGCAGGGGGTGGCCGGCGTGGAGGCCGTGACGCTCTCCAGCTCCGTGCCGCTCTTCGGTGGCGGCCTCGGGCGCACGGTTTTCCGCGACGGGCAGGACCCGAAAGACCCGCGCAACGGCCGCATGACGCAGGTCAACCAGGTGTCTGGCAGCTACTTCGACGCCACGAAGATCCCGATCGTGAAGGGCCGCGGCATCACGCCGGCCGATCGACAGGGCGGCACGCCGGTGGCTGTGATCAACGAGGCGATGGCGGCGCAGCTGTGGCCGAACGAGGATCCGCTGGGCCGCACGCTGCAGATCTTCGGCATGGACACGCCGTGGCAGATCGTGGGCATCGCCCGCACCATCAAGTACAACTTCATCGGCGAGGAGCCGACGTCGTACCTCTACCTGCCGATCGAGCAGAACTTCGGCGCGCAGGTCGTGGTGCAGGTGCGCGCGGCGGGCGATCCGTCGCCGGTGCTGGGCACGGTGCGCCGCGAGCTGCAGCAGCTCGAGCCCAACCTGCCGCTGCAGAACGTGAGCACCTACGACGTCGTGCTGCGGCAGGCGCTGTGGGCGCCGCGCATGGCGGCGTGGCTGCTGGGCATCTTCGCCGGCCTTGCGCTGCTGCTCGCGGCCGTCGGGCTCTACGGTGTGCTCGCCTACTCGGTCACGCAGCGCACGCGCGAACTGGGCATCCGCATGGCGCTCGGCGCACGCGACACCGACGTCCGCGGCATGGTCGTCCGCCAGGGCGTGGTGCTGGCCATCGCCGGCCTGGTGCCGGGGCTGCTGGTGTCGTGGTTCCTGTCGCGCGGCATCACGCGGCTGCTCTACGGCGTGAACGCCGGCGACAGCGTGACCTTCGTCGTGGTGCCGGTGCTGCTCATGATCGTGGCCGTGGCGGCAACGTTGCTGCCGGCGTGGCGGGCCAGCAAGGTCGACCCGTCGGAGGCGTTGCGGGTGTGACGCGCACGTCCTCGTTCTAGTCTCTCGTCGGGGCCACGACCTCGTTCACGACACCGGCGAACAGCAGGCTGTTGCTGATCTCGTCGCGGATGAAGAACACGAACGGACGGTCGAGCACCATCCGGAACGGCTCGGACGCCCCCTCGAGTCCGCCATAGATGCCACCGCCCACGGTTTCGGCGTCGGCGCGGATGCCGCTCCGGTCTACGCGCAGGTCGATCCCCTGGCGGAGCTCGCGCAGGATCACTGGCTGCCTGGCACCCCGGATCGCGAGGTTCTGGAACGGCGCGCGGACGCCGAGGGCTTCGAGCGGCGGGCGCAGGTCGTTCTCCACACGCAGGCGGAAGGGCGGCATGGTGACCGTGCCGCCGCGTGGCGCCAGATCCGCGTCGATCGCGGTGGGTGACATGACGATCGCATCCAGCAGGGACGCCATGGTGGTGCCGGGTGACGGCAGTGCGAACACGATGTAGGCGTGCCACGCCTGCAGGGCCACGGCCTCGAAGACGTCGGTCTTCGCGTAGCGATACGTCGCGGCCTCGCTCTCGACCACGGTGACCGGCGCCTGCACACCGGCCGCGTTCGTGAACGTTCCCTGACGTGGATTGCCGGTCGAGAAGGTGTTGCCTGCCCAGGTGGTGCGCACGTACACGCCCGAGCGCACCGCCACGTCGTTGGCCCCGTCGAGACGGGGCGCCAGCGAGGGCCGGCCGTCGGCGCCGATGTCGGCTGCGGATGGCCGCCGGCCGCCCACCGCCGATGTCTCGAAGCCGAACCCGTCCCGCACCGTCGTCAGGAAGTCCGCGGGCAGGACGCCACTGTCGCGATAGGCCAGTTGGTTCGACAACCACACGCCTTCGCCAGCGAGACGAGCGCCATCGAAGTAGCGGGTGGGCGCCGGCACCGCGAACGCCTGGCGCAGCATCTTCACCGCCACCTGGTGCGGCGCCCAGTTCCAGCCGAACACCGCCTCGAACTGGCGGCGCAGGGGCTCGGCGCTGGTGGTGAAGGCGAACGCGCCGGCGAGCAGCGTGACCGAGAGCGGCGCGACCACCGTGTTGCCTGTCGGCGCGCTCGTATGCATCTGCCGTAACAAGGTGCGGCCGAAGCGCTCGTTGGCGCGAACCAGCGACGGGAAGACGTCGCCGGGCACCCGACGCTGTGCGCGCGGCTGCACGGGAAGCACCGCGACACACGCGAGCAGCACGGCCGCCACGCGGAGTGTCATGCCGGATTGGACACCGGCCTCTGCGAATCGGCGGTCGTGAGATCGCCAGATCGTGAAGTCGGCTGATGCCTGCGTCGGGACCTAGGATCCCCCGGCGTACTTCGTGAGCGTCATCTTCCAGTCAGGCGTGGGGTCCGGCGACCCGCCGACGCGGTCGACGACGATCGCCCGCGTGCGGTAGGCCACGCCGTAGAAGCGCTCGTTGGCGTCGCGGTCCTGGCGGATGGTGCTGCCGTTGAGCGTGATGCCGGCGAAGATGCCGCGCGTGCGCGAGTAGCTGAGGATCTGCGCCCGCATCTGGATGTCGGTGCTGGCCGAGGCGTCGCGTCCCAGCGGCCCGGCCGCCACCGACGCGTCCGCGCCGATCTTGAACTGGTTGTTCAGCAGGTTGTCGAGGCCGCGGCGGTTCTGTACCACCAGCACCAGGTCCACGGCCTGCGCGCCGATCTGCAGGCCGAAGCTGCCGCCGGTGACGGTGAGGAACGCCGGCGACGACCAGGAGCCGTCCAGCCCGCGGGCGCTTAGGACGCCCCGCCCGTGCTGCCCGCCCACCACGAAGCCGGCCTTAATCAGCGACGGAAACACGGCGATGGCCACCGCCTTCTGCAGCAGGTCGCGGGGAATCGACGAGTCGTCGGCGCCCATCACCTCATTGAGCACGGTGACGGCGTCGGTGACGCGCTCGGACTCTTTCGCGTCGAGCGCTTTGGATGCCTTCTGGGCGCCGAGGTCTGCGGAGGCGGCCAGTAGCGCAAACAGTGCGACGACGCTCGTTGTGGATCTCATGGTCCGAGCATACCGCAGCGGTTGAAGGCAGACCTTACAGGGTGACAACGTTTCGCTGTGACCGCCGCGAGCCGTCCGGGCGCGCGGACGCGTCCATCTTCGCCGTCAGCCGGTCACGCCGGCGTAATGTTCTGGTTGGTGCGGAAGAGATTGCCCGCATCGTACTGCTGCTTCACCCGGGCCAATCGGTCGTAGTTTGGTCCGTAGGCCGCGCGCACGCGGTCGCCCTCTTCAGCGGTCATGAAGTTGATGTAGACGCCGCCGCTCGCGAACGGCGCGGCTTCCTTGAAGAGACGGCGTGACCACTCCACGCCGCGCTGGTCGTCGGCCGCGCTGTCCCAGCGGCCGTGGACGTTCATCAGGAACTGTGCGTCGCGCTGGCCGTACGCCGACGAGTCCGCAGCCTGCCGCGAGGTGGCGCCCCCGAGGCTGGCGATGAAGATCTCGCACGAGGGCGTGGGCAAGGTGCGGACCGCTGCGATCAGGACGTCGAACAGGCCGTCGTCGAGCGTGGCGAAGTTGTGCGACTTCCAGTAGTTGCGCGCGCCGGGCGTCAGCAGCGGATCGAACGCCTGCTGCCAGTTGACATAGGGCTGCACGCCCATGTGCGCACCGACGGGCGTGCCGAATCGGCTCAATGGCGCGACGGCCGCATCCCCGTGCGACGGATCCCCGGCATACAGGAATGCGAGCACGACGACTTCCGTGCCGTGGACCTCCGCCGGCAGGAACGGCAGCGGCGGCGCCTGGCGCATCACGACCCACACGGTCAGGTCATCCGGCGCCTGTGTGGCGAACTCGCGGTACTGCCTGAGAACGGACTTCGCGTCGGCGAAGGGATAGACGACGAGTCCGCTCAACAGATTCGGACCTACCGCGTGGAGCCGGAACGTGAAGCGGGTGACGACGCCGAAGTTGCCGCCGCCGCCGCGCAGCGCCCAGAACAGGTCCGGATGCTCGCTCGCACTGACGCGGATCACGTCGCCGGCGGCCGTGACCACCTCGGCAGACTCCAGGTTGTCGACGGTCAGGCCGTACTTGCGGCTGAGCCAGCCGAATCCGCCGCCCAGGGTGAGGCCCGCGACGCCTGTGGTGGAGTTGATGCCGGTCGGCGTGGCCAGGCCGTGCGCTTGCGTGGCGGCATCCAGATCCGCCAGCGTGGCGCCGGCTTCGACCGTGACCAGGCGCGCGGCCGTGTCGACCTGGGCCGACTTCATGTTCGAGAGATCGATCACGACGCCGTCGTCGCACAGGGCGCTGCCGGCGATGTTGTGACCGCCGCCGCGCACGGCGAGCACGAGCCGGTTGTCGCGCGCGAAGTTCACGCTGCGAACGACATCCGCCGTGCTGGAGCAACGCGCGATCACTGCCGGGCGCTTGTCGATCATGGCATTCCAGATCGTGCGAGCGGCGTCGTACTCCCCGTCGCCGGGACGCAGGACGTCCCCGTGAAAGCCAGCCGTGAATCCCGCGAGCGTCGCCGCGTCCAAGTTCGCCATGATGTGACTCCTCAGCTGTGCTCTGGTTGACCTCCGAAACGCAGTTCAGCCGCGGATGATGCCACAGCTGCTGAGGTTGGGCGCTGTCATGAATGTCAGGTCGAGCAGCCGGTCGACGGACAAACGCCCTTGCGTCAGCGGCCAGGAGCACGGCGCGGCGCCGGAGCCGCGGGCGGCAATGCGAAGGTGAAGATCGCGTCGCCGGCCGGGATGGTGACGAACTGGCGCCCATCGACGGCGTAGCTGATGGCCGCGCTGCGAATCTCGGCGCCGAGCGGCATGTGCCAGAGGTCGCGTCCCGACTCCGCGTCGAGGGCGATGAAGTTTCCCTGCCCGTCGCCGCTGAATACGAGCCCGCCCGCAGTGGCCGTAACCCCGGCCCACGATCCTGAGAACTGCCGGAACTCCCAGCGGATGCTGCCGGTCTTCGGGTCGACCCCGCGCACTGCGCCCTCTTCGGGCTCACCGGGATCGGGGAAGAACGCGCTGCCGATGTAGGGACGTCCGGCGCGATGCGGCGGCTCGAGATCGTCGTCGGCCATGAACGTGTCGCAGCGCTCGTTGCTGAAGAAGTACATCAGCCTGGTGATCGGGCTGTACGACGGCGAATGCCAGTTGGTGCCGCCGGTACCGCTGGGACACACGCGCGTGCCCGTGGCCGACGGATCCATGTTCGGCACCAGCACCGGCCGTCCCTCTTCGTCGATGTGCGTCGCCCACGTGGCCTTGGTGTAGGCCCGCGCGCGCAGGAACTTCCCGGTGATGCGATCGAGGGTGTAGAAGAAGCCGTTGCGATTGGCGACGGCCACCAGCTTGCGGGGCGTGCCGTCGATCGTGTCGTCGATGAGGATCGGCGTGTGCGTGGCGTCCCAGTCGTGGGTGTCGTGCGGCGTGAACTGGAAGTGCCACTTGAGGGCGCCGGTGTCGGCGTCGAGCGCGACCAGCGAGTCGGAGTAGAGGTTGTCGCCCTTGCGGTTGGCGCCGTACATCTGCGGTCCCGGATTGCCGGTGCCCCAGTAGAGCGTGTTCAGCGCGGGATCGAACGCGCCGGTGACCCACGCCGGCGCGCCACCGCGCTTCCACGAATCGCCGGACCAGGTGTCGTTGCCGGGCTCCCCTTCGCCGGGAATCGTGTAGAAGCGCCACGCACGCTTGCCGGTGGCGGCGTCGTAAGCGTCGATGAACCCGCGGATCCCGTACTCGCCGCCGGCGGCGCCGATGATGACCTTGTCTTTCACGACCAGCGGCGCGCCGGTGAAGCTGTAACCGCCGGCCGCGTCGGCGGCCTCCACGTCCCAGCGGACGCGACCGGTCTTCATGTCGAGCGCCACGACGTGGGCGTCGAGCGTGCCGAGGAACAGCAGATCGCCCAGCGCGCCGAAGCCACGATTCTGTGGGCCGCAGCACAGCGACAACGTGGCCGGCAGCGTCCGCTGGTAGTGCCAGAGCGGACGGCCGGTGCGGACATCGATGGCGTAGGCGTGGTTCTGCGGCGTAGTGAGGTACATCACGCCGTCGATGACGAGCGGCGTCGTTTCATGGCTGCCGCGCACGCGGGTCTGGAACACCCACTGCAGCGCCAGGCGCCCGACGTTCGCGCGCGTGATCTGGTCCAGCGGCGAGAACCGCTTGCCGTCGTAGGTACCAGAGTACGTGAGCCACTGCTGCGGCTCTTTCGCCGCGCCGGCAAGCCGATCGTTCGTGACCTGGGCCACGAGCGACGGCCCGGCGAGACCGAGCGCCAGCGGGACGGCGGCCACGACGAGACGGTGGGCGACGGTCATTGCGGTCCGCCTTTCTTCGTCGGCGTCGGCGTGCGCAGTGTCTGCAGGTAGGCCACGAGGTCGTCGAGCGCGGCGTCGTTCACCTGCGCGGCGCCGTAGGCGGGCATCATCGACCGCTCTTCGTGGCGGAAGCTCTTCAAGTCGCGCTTGACGAGGCTGTGGATGCGGTCCGCCGTGTCCATGATCTGCACGGTGAACGTGTCTTCGTTCATGGCGACGCCGGTGATCGTCTGGCCGGCGTTCGTCACGGCCACCACTGTGTCGTAACGACGGGCGCCCGCTTCGCCGGTGCCGTCGTGCTCCGTGAGGAACTTGCCGGGCTCGCGGATCGACTCGATGAGATAGCCGCGCGACCGGGCCGAGCCCACCCGCGTCAGCTCGGGGCCCACGCGGCCGCCGCGTCCCTGCACGATGTGGCAGGCGCCACAGCGTCCGCCGCCGAAGAACAGCGTTTCGCCGCGGGCGACGTCGCCCCTGGACGGGGTCGGTGGCTGCTGCACCGTGCGCAGGTAGGCGATGATCTGCGCGATCTCCACAGGCGGAAGGTTGTTGGCCGGCATCGCGGTGCCCGGCACCCCACCGCTGATCGTGGCGGTCAGCTCTTCGTCGGAGCCGCCGTGACTCCACGCACCGGTCGTGAGGTCCGGACCGCGCATCCCGCCTTTCGCCGACACGCCGTGGCAGAAGACGCATTCCTGTCGGAACAGCACCGCGCCCTGAGTGGCGGGGCCGGCATCCGCAGGAGCGGTCGCGGGGCGGGACTGTGGCGGCGGACCCTCTCCCCGGAGAGACAGGCCGGCGCACACGAGGAAGGCAACGACGAGCGACGACGTTCGCACCAAGGTGTGGCGCATACGCGACTCCCGCGGCGGAGTATACGCCCGCGCTGGCTCAGGGTGCGCGGGTGGCTCGAGCTCACGGCCGCTTAGGGCTCTTTGGCTCCTCGAACGCGGTGAACACGCCTCCCAGCCCCATGAACGCGATCAGCCCGGAAAGCACGAGCCACCAACTGAAGCCTGCGCCCCGCAAGTACAGCGACCACACCACGCCCGCGAACAGGAGCAACGCTCCAATGGCGAGGTCTGGCCACTGATGGACGACGAAGCGCGGTCGCGCCCCGTAGACGTGGTCGATCCGGATCTGCACCTGCTTTTCGATGAGCTGACGTTGAGGATGCGCCTTGGGGAGGAGCCGGAGGACCTCCAGGTCGTGCTTCAGCGTCGTCCTGGACTTCGGCAGCCGGACGAGTAGCTGGCTCACGCCGAGCACCGCGGCGACGACGACGCCGGCGGCCTGCAGCACAATCTCCCACTTCATCGCAGCACCCTCCTGCTCGGGTCGCGAAACTCGACGTCACAGTCGTACGACGGCGGACTGGAGTTGTACAACGCCTACGGCTCCCTGGCCAGATGGAAGAGCCGCCCGACAGAGCCATTCGGCAGGCGGCTGCGAGAGCGTCACTGCAATCTCAACGGCCGCTCACAATTCGGTGACGACTCCTCGCCCATCCCTCGGTGACACTGCGGCGATGAACACGAGCGTCACGAACCCGGTGAAAGCCTTCGTCCTCATCGCCCTCGGCCTGACCATCGGCGCCATGGGGATCTACGTGGGCGAAGTGGACGACGCCCCCGGTGCTGGCGGCATCGGCCTATTGCTCATGGCGGTCTTGCTCGTGCTCGGCGTCAGGGCCGCGCGCAATCAACTGCCCACCTGGGCCGCCCGCACGGCGATTGCCGTGGGCGTGGTGGCGGCCGCGTTCGCCGCACTGTTGACCCGCAGCGTCGCGGCATCGGTGCCGCTCTTCGCGCAGCCAGCGGCCGTCGCGTCGGTGGTGGGCGCGACCCCTCCGGCGCAGTTGGCGTCCGCCGTGGAGCGCGCACGGGAACTCGTACGAGCGGCCGTGCTGGAGCAGAACCTGCCCGGGGTGTCCGTGGCAGTGGGAGCCGGCGGCGCCCTGGTATGGACCGAAGGGTTCGGCTGGCGGGACGTGGGCACCCGCACGCCCATGACGCCGGCCACGCGCTTCAACATCGGCACAGCGGCAGCCGTGATCGCCCCCGCCGCGGGACCGCTCGGGCTCGCGGACACCGGCATGGACGCCGCCACCGAATGGAGCCCCGAACACGTCGGCGAGCCGGAGGAGGACTTCCCGCCCTTCACGATCCTCCGCCACGCCATCTGGCAACCGCTCGGCCTGATGGCCTCGGAGTATCCGCTGCCAGGCGCGCGCGCGACGTTCTACGTGCCCAGTGCCGCCGACAACGACCCCCGCCGAGGCCGGGACCTGATGTACATGCGCGACCTGGCCTGTTGCGCGGACCGGATGGCGTTCTACTCCACGCCGTCGGACATCGTGCGTGCAGCGCTGGCGACGGATTTCAGCAGCGTCGACGGCGCACTGGCCGGCGGCACCGTGATGTCGCTGGTGACGCGGCCCGATCGCGGCCTGCTGGTTGCGGTCACGTCGAACATCGCGCACGCGAACACGTCCGCGCTGGCGGCGCGCGTCGGAGATGCGTTCGTCGAACGGCGCTGAACGCTCAGCGCTGCTGCCAGGACGTCAGCCCGCGAAGACCTTGCCGTTCCGCAGCTCGTAGATCACGGCCAGTCCGGTCAGCAGGCCCACGATCGCGTAGATGCCCGCGGACTCCGCAATGGGGTATCGATACAACTGGCCGGGGCCGACCACGGCGGCAACGGACGCCGGCAGCCACTGCGACGCACTCCAGCCAACGACGGCCGCCGCGAGCCACCAGCCGCCCCCTGACCACCGCCGGATCGCGGACCACTGGGCGAGCGCGAGGGTGAGGCCCAGCGCGGTCCACTTCGTCCGCAGTAGAGGGTAGTAGACCAGGAAGAGCAGCGGCGTGAGGCTGACGACGAGCCACGCGCCCGCAACCATCGCCGGCGCGTAGCTCCACGCCTTCCAGTCTTCCTTCGTGGTCGAGAGCACGAACGCGATGCCTGCGAGGTAGGCCACGCCGTAGAGGGCGACGCCCAGTTGAACGCCACC
>CADEDM010000135.1 GCA_902826065.1 uncultured Acidobacteriota bacterium
ACGATGACGGCGTTGCCGGACGCCGCGGCCAGCATCAGCGCGGTGGCGCCGGTGGTGGTGCGGGCGTCGAGGTCGGCGCCGCCCTTGACGAGGGCCGGTACCGCCGCGTCGCGCCCGGCCTGACTGGCCAGGTGCAGCGCGGTGAAGCCGCCGATGCGCGTCGTGGCGCGGGCGTTGGCGCCGGCCACGAGCAGCATCTCGGTGAGCGCCGCGTCGCCGTTCATGGCCGCCCAGTGCAGCGCGGTCATGCCGTCGCCCTGCGCGGCGTTGGCATCCGAGCCGGCGCGGAGCAGCTCACGTACGCGGGTCAGGTCCTTCGCCATCGCGGCGTCGGCGACGACGCTGCGGCTGCGTTCCACCGGCGCGGCGGCGGGCCGCACGGCCTGCGCCTCGACCATCGCGCCGCCCAGCGCCAGGGCCGCGGCGCCCGCGGCCAATCGACTCGTGAGCCCGTTGCGCATCGTCAGATCCTCTCCGCGAGAGTGGTGGACACGACCTGGTTCAGGTCCATCTCGGCCTTGCTGTCGCCGAACTGCGCGTCGTCGACGTCGAAGGCGCGCAGCATCGTCAGCATGGCATTCGCCATCGGCGTGCCGTCGGGCGCCTTGATGTGGACGTTGCCCTTGATGGCGCCCCCGGCGTGTCCGGCGATGAACAGCGGGCAGCGCTTGTGGTTGTGCACGTTCGGGTTGCCCATCGGCGACCCGTAGAACACCAGCGAGTTGTCGAGCAGGTTGCCGCCGTCGCCATCGGGCGTCGCCTTCATCTTCTCGAGCAGGTACGGCACCAGGCCGACGTGGTACTTGTTCACCTTCGCGAAGTCGAGGATGCGGTCCTCGCGCTCGCCGTGGTGCGAGGCGATGTGGAAGCCGGTGTTGACCTCGGGGATGAAGACGCGGTTCGAGACGTCGCGGCTCATCTTGAAGGCGAAGACGCGGGTGATGTCGGCCTGGAAGGCCAGCACCTGCAGGTCCATCATGAGCTTGACGTGCTCTTCGTACGAGTCGGGCACGCCCTTGGGCGCGCCGGGCAGTTCGCGCGGCTCGCCGCTCGAGTTCTGCGCCTCGACCTTCTGGATGCGCCGCTCGATCTCGCGGACGTTGTCGAGGTACTCGGACAGGCGCGCACGGTCGGTGGCACCCAGGTCCTTCTGCAGCCGCGACACCGACTGCTGCACGAAGTCGAGCAGGCTGCGGTCGCGCTTGCGGCGCTCGGCGCGGGCCTCGGGCGTGGCGCCGATGCCGAACAGCTGGTCGAACACCAGCCGCGGGTCGCGAATCATCGGCAGCGGGGTCTCGGGGTCGGCCCAGCTGATCGAGTCGGTGTAGGCGCACGAGTAGCCGTAGAAGCAGCCGCCCGCCTGGTCGACGTTCTCGATGCACAGCTGCATCGACGGAATCGGGGTGTCGCGGCCGATCTTCTGCGCCACCAGCTGGTCGATCGACGTGCCGGCGTGCAGATCGGACCCCTGCGTCTGCTTGGGGTGCGACTGCGTGAGGAACACGGCCGCCGAGCGGAAGTGGTCGCCGCCGATCTCTGGCGGAATGACCGCTTCGGCGTTCGCCACGTCCGTGTTGCTGACGATGGTCAGGTAGTCGCGGTAGCTCTCGAGCGGCGCCATCGACGTCGGGCCGAGGTCGAAGTCGCGCCCGGTCGCGGCCGGCGCCCACAGGTTGCGCTTGGCGCCGAAGGCGGTGCTGCCGGCCGCGCCGTGCACCATCTCGATGGCGATGAGGCGCTTCTTGCCCGGCAGCGTCTGCGCCAGCGCGGTGCTGGCCGGCACCATGGCGTCGAGCAGCGGCAGGGCGAGCGCGGCGCCCATGCCCTTGAGCAGGGTGCGGCGCGGCAGGTGGCGTTTCGTCAGCAGCATACGGAACTCCTCGAAACTCTGACCCGGGTCGAACTCAATGCACGGCCGGCGTGGCCGTCTCGGCCGCCGGCTCGACGTTCATCTGGAATGCGGGGCTCGTGACGATCGCCTGGACGAACGCCGACAGCTTCTGGCCCGACGGCGCGGCCGCGCGCAACACCTTGCGCACCGCCGTCATGTCGGTGGGCTCGAGCCGCCGGCCCAGGGCGTAGGTCATGAAGCTCTCGGTGAACGCCGTCAGGAACGCGTCCTGCTTCTTCAGCAGCGCCGTACGCAGGCCGCCCGGGCCTTCCATCGGCGTGCCGTCGTAGAGCGTGCCGGCGGTGTCGACCGGATTGCCGTTGTCCTTGATGCGCCACTTGCCGGTGACGTCGAAGTTCTCGAGCGTCAAACCCAGCGGGTCGATGACGCGATGGCACGACTGACAGGCCGGGTTCTTGCGATGCTGCTCCATGCGCTCGCGCACGGTGAGCACCTTGCCGCTGGCGGTGCCACCGGTTTCCTCCAACGTCGGCACGTTGGGCGGCGGCGCCGGCGGCGGCGAGCCCAGCATCACTTCCATCACCCACTTGCCGCGCATGACCGGCGACGTCCGATCCGCCACCGACGTCTGCACCAGCACGCTCCCCTGCCCGAGGATGCCGCGGCGCTCGGGCGGCAGGCTCACGCGGCGGAACTCGGTGCCGGTGACGTTGGGAATCCCGTAGTGACGCGCCAGCCGCTCGTTCACGTACGAGTAGTCGGCGGTGATGAGGTCGAGCACGCTGCGGTCCTCGCGCACGATGCTGGCGAAGAAGAGCTCGGTCTCCTTCATCATCGCGCGGCCGAGGGTGCGGTCGAAGTAGGGATACAGCAGCGCGTCGGGCAGCACCTCCTCGACGTCGCGCAGGCGCAGCCACTGGGCCGCGAAGCGCGACGCCAGCGCCTCGGAGCGTGGATCAGCCAGCATGCGCTTCACCTGCTGCTCCACCACGCCGGGCGCACTCAGGCGCCCCTGCGTGGCCAGACGGGAGAGCTCCTCGTCGGGGCCGACGCCCCAGATGAAGAACGACAGCCGCGACGCCAGGTCGATGTCGCGCACGCGATATGGATTGCCGGCCCGGCGCGCGGTCGAGGCGGCGGCCGCCGGCGCTTCGAGCTTGAAGAGGAACTGCGGGCTGGCCAGCACGGCTTCCATTGCCGCGGCGACACCGCCTTCGAAATCGCGCTCGTCACGGCCGGCCTGGTAGAACTTCATCAGGTCGGCGAACTCGACGTCGGTCACCGGGCGCCGGAACGCGCGCGTCGAGACCTTGCGGACGATCTCGGTGGCGCAGTCCTGTTCGGCGCGGGTCGACGTGGGCCGGCAGGTGAAGACGGCGCGGCGGCTGTCGGTGTCCGAGATGCCGGTGACGCGCTGCGGCCCGGCCACCGCCAGATCCTTCAGGTGCGGCATCGTCGTGATGCCGAACGCGACGCCGATCTGCGTGTCGGCCAGCGTGTGGTCGATCGGCGCGATCAGATCGTTGACCGGCCCCTCGAAGCGCTGCAGGAACGCGGCGGTGATGCGGTGCGCGCCGGCGGTGACGTGCAGCTCCGGCGTCTTCAGGATGAGGCTGGTCGTGCCCTCGTACATCTTCGGGTCGATGTCGAGCAGCGCGCGCCGCTCGCCGTCGACCGAGACCTCGATCTGCTCGTTCTGCGCCGGGCCGCCGAAGAGGTAGCCGCAGGCGTTGCCGTGCAGCTCCATCCGGAACAGGTATTCGCCGTCGGCCGGGAAGGTGTGGACGACCGAGACGCCGCCACGGGTGCCGAACGGGGCGCCATCGATGCGCTGCAGCTGCGACGCCGTCTTCGGCACGCGGTAGAGCGTCTCGCTGGCCGCCGCGTCGCGATCGCCGAGCGCGAGGGCCGTCACCTTGCTGGCAGCGCGCAGGTAGCTTTCCATCAGCGCCGGCGAGAAGGTCTGGCCGTCGATGACGTTGTCGAAGCCGTGCACGATGGTGTCGGCCGGCAGCAGCGCCGAGACATCGACGTCGAGCGCGAACAGCTCCTTGACCGCGCGCGCGTACTCGGCGCGGTTGAGGCGCTGGAACGAGCGGCCGCCGGGATGCGGCGAGCGGGCGGCGGCGGCGTCGATCTGCTGTTCGAAGGCAGAGGCCATGTCGGTGATGGCCGTGCCCTCGGGCCGCTTGGCGCCGGCCGGCGGCATCATGCCGACGCGCAGCTTGCGGATGATCTTCTCGGTGAGGTCGACGTTCTCGGTGACCTTCGCGGCATCGAACGCCGCCAGCGTCAGGCCACCGGCCTTGCCCCGATCGCTATGGCAGGTCGCGCAGTACTGCTTGACGGTCGCGGTGTAGTGGGCGGCGTCGAAGGCCGCCGTCGCGCCCGCCGCCGTCGACGCCGCGCGCACCGGGCGGGGCGCCGCCGCGGCCGGGGTCTGCACGGCGGGCGTGGCCGCCTGCGCCGTGGCGTGCGACAGCGCGGGACGGGGACCGCGCGCGGCGCGCGGAGCGCCATCGCCGTACGCGACGGCCACCGCCGCGCATACCACCATCGAGGCTGCCGTCAGAACGTACCGCTGCATCAGAACCACTCCTGCCGCAGGGCGCCTCGAAGGCCGGCGCCGCACGGTCCGATTGGGTCATTCTACACGCCGAAATCCTCGGAAAACCGTGACATGAGAAGACGTTTCGCCCCATTTCCGTGACGCATCGCACAGACGGGCTGCTGGCATCGTTGCGCACCCGCAACGTAGACTGGCGACCCGCGACGCCGGCCCGGCGTGGCGACGACACAAGGAGCGGAGACGATGCGAACGATGTTGTGCGGAATGACGCTCGTGGCCCTGGGACTCGCGGCCGGTGCGGCGCGCGTGCAGACCCAGGCCCAGCAGCCCCTGGGCTTCTTCATCACCAGCGCCGGCTCGGGCGATGGCGCCAAGCTCGGCGGCCTCGCTGGCGCCGACGCGCATTGTCAGGCGCTCGCCAAGGCCGCGGGTGCGGGCAACCGTCAGTGGCGCGCGTATCTCAGCGTCGCGGCGCAGGGCGGACAGGCGGCGGTCAATGCCAAGGACCGCATCGGCAGCGGTCCCTGGTACAACGCGAAGGGCGTGATGGTCGCGCAGAACGTGGCCGACCTGCACAGCGACAACAACAAGCTCGGCAAGGAGAACTCGCTCACGGAGAAGGGCGGCACCGTGAACGGCCGCGGCGACACGCCGAACCAGCACGACATCCTCACCGGCTCGAACATGGACGGCACGCTGGCGACGGGCACGGGCGACACGACCTGCGGCAACTGGTCCAGCAACGCCGACGGCAGCGCGCTCGTCGGCCACTTCGACAAGGTCGGCGGCGGCACCAACCCGACGTCGTGGAACTCGGCGCACCCGTCGAAGGGCTGCAGCCAGCAGAACCTCATCGCCACGGGCGGCAATGGTTACTTCTACTGCTTCGCGGCGAAGTAGCCCGTCACGCGCCCTCGCGGCCGTGCTCGCGACGTTCGTCGTCGCGGGTGCGGCAGCACCCGCCTCCGCGCAGCTCGTGGCCATGAAGGACGGCCCGGTCGTCTACGGGCACCATCACCTGACGGTGACCGACGTCGCGGCGCACCGGAAGTTCTGGGTCGACGGCCTCGGCGGTACGGCGGCGAAACTCGGCACGACCGACGCCGTGAAGTTCCACAACGTCATCGTGCTGCTGCGGCAGGGCACGCCCGCGGGCGGCACGAAGGGCACGACCGTGAACCACGTCGGGTTCACCGTGACCGACGTGCGGGCGGTGCTCGCGCGGGTGCGTGCCGCCGGCTTCGCCGACGTGACCCAGGCCGAGGCGCCCACCACGTCGAAGGTCGTCGACGGTGTCGCCACCAACGCCGCCGGCACCTCGACGATCGCCTACGTCATGGCACCGGACGACGTGAAGGTCGAACTGACGGAGGTCAAGGCCCAGCAGCCGGCGATCACGTTGCACCACATCCACTACTACGCGACGCAGGTCGACGCGATGAAGGCGTGGTACGTGCAGATGCTGGGTGCGAAGGGCGGCATGCGAGGCACGTTCCAGGCGGCGGACCTGCCGGGCGTGAACCTCACGTTCTCGCCCTCACCCGACGCCGTGGCCGGCACGAAGGGCCGCGCACTCGATCACGTCGGCTTCGAGGTGAAGGACCTCGAGGCGTTCTGCAGGAAGCTGGAAGCCGCCGGCGTGAAGTTCGATCGGCCTTACAGCAAGGTGGCCGCCCTCGGCATCGGCATCGCGTTCTTCACCGATCCGTTCGGCACCTACATCGAGCTGACCGAAGGGCTGGACGCCGCGGTGAAGTAGCAGTGAGAGCGTAAGCCGGGACGGCTCCGGCCGCGGTTCACTTCGGTGCCGCGGCCGTGTCGTCCGGCAGGCCCCACGCCGTCTTCAGCGCGGCGCGCGCCGCGAGCGGCAGTTGCACGAGCACGGGCGCCTTCGCCGGGTCGAGCCACTCCATCACCGCCGTCAGCACCGGTTCCGCCATGGCGGTGCATCCCGCCGTGCCCTTCCCGGCATCGCCGCCGATGTGGAGGAACACGCACGACCCGCGCTTCGGGATCGCCGGCTGGGTGTTGTACTCGACCACGACGCCCCAGTGGTACTGCGGGCTGATCTCCCGCATCTTCTCGCTGCTGGTCCAGTCGGGCGTCACCGACGCTCGATCGACCAGCCGGTTGTAGTCCGCGGAGGCTGGGTCGTCGACGCACTCGAGCGTCGGCGTCACTTCGGTGTACGGCAGCTTGAGCCGCGTGACGTCGCGCGCCGGCGCGAACCCGAACGCGGTGCGCAGCGCGAAGACACCGGCCGGCGACCGCCCGTCGCCCTCCGCCTTCACCGGGCCGGGAATCGGCGCGACGATCGCGGGATCCCAGGCCGTGCCACTCTTCCCCACCACGATGGTGATCGACGTCGGCGCCGCGGTGCCACGGTTGGCGGAACGTACGCGGGCCGGCGCCCACGCGCCGGTCGCGGCCCGCTCGAAGATCTCGAGGCGGCCCTGCACGGCGTTCCAGTCGGGCGTGGTGACGAGCACCATCTGTCGCGCCGTGGTGAGCAGGCGCGCCGGCGACGCCGGGCGCTCGGGCGCGGCCTGGGCGGAAATGGCGCGGGCGCCGCCGGCCGAGGCCGTGGCGCCCGCTCCACACAGCACGACGAGCGCGAGGGTCCGCGCGAGCCGCATCACGTCCTACTTCTTGCGGACGTACTTCTTCACGGCACGCGGTCCGACCTCGGCGCCGTAGATGTTGCCGGCGGCGTCGACGGCGACGCCCTCGGCCGCCAGCGTGCCGGTCGCCCCCGCCGAGCCATCGGCCTTCTTCATCACCGGCTTGCCGTCGACCATCGAGAACGTCTCGCCGACACTGGTCGGATCGGGGATGAACGCGATGATCTTGCCGTCGCGCGCCGAGCCGATGCGCATGCCGCGGCGCCATGCGCCGTGGGGCGGGTTCACCGAGCCCGACTCGGAGTCGGCGCCGTAGATCATGTCGTTCTTGTCGATGAAGATGCCGCTCAGGCGGCTGAACTGGTACCAGGTCTCGAGCGTCTTGTAGGTCTCGGCGTCGAGGATCTGGATGCGGTTGTTCGAGCGGTCGGCCACGAACAGCCGGCCCTTCGAGTCGAACGCGAGCCCGTGGGGCTGCATGAACTCGCCCTCGGGGCCGCTGCCCATCTTGCCGTACTCGCGCAGGAACTTGCCGCTCTTGTCGAAGCGGATCAGGCGCGCCGGCGCCGGCGCCGCGTTGCCGTGGCCCTCGCACACGAGGATGTCGCCGTTGGGATAGGTGATGACGTCGTTCGGCTGGTAGAACGACGCCGGATCCGTCGGCTGACCGGGCTGGTTGCCACCGGGCTTGCCCAGCGTGAGCAGCAGCTTGCCGTCGGGGCTGAACTTGTAGACCTGATGGCCCACCACCTTCGCCGGCGCCGGCGGCATCGGCGCGTCGGAAGGCGCGTTCGGCGCGCGGCGCGGGATGTTGTCCTGGCCGTCAGTGATCCACACGTTGCCTTCGCGGTCGACGTGGATGCCGTGCGGGAACACGGCGATGCCGGTGCCGAAGCTCCGCACCAGCTTGCCGCTCTCGTCGAACTTGAGGATCACCGGCAGGGGCGACATCTGCCCGGTCGCGCGGTCGTAGCAGCCGTTCTGGCCGCAGCGCTCAGCGACCCAGATCGACTTGCCGTCGGGGTCGATGTCGACCGCGCTGGTCGAGCCCCAGGTGCGGCCCTCGGGCAGCTTGAAATGATTCTCGACGGTCGTGTAGGGATTCGGCGCGTCGTTCACCGGGGTGTTCGCGGCCTGAGCGGCGGCGGTGCCGCTCTGCGCCACACTGATCGCGCCGGCGAGCGCCAGGCCGCGCCACGCGTAGTTCCACTGTGCCATGGGTAATCCTCGTAGGAAGAGTGCTCGTACTCGAGCGCCGCCTACTCTACCAAAGGAGCGCGCGCCGTGACGGCGCAAGGAGGAGGGCCGCGACGGCCCAGCTTACGGAATGAAGGTGAACTTCGTCATGCCCGAGACGCTCGTGCCCCACGGCCAGAACGGCACGTTGCTCGAGGGTCGGGCCGCGGCGCGGACCACCACGTAGTACTCGCGGTTGGCCTCGAGCCGGTTGGTCTTGAAGAGCGGCAGGCGATCGAACTGGGTGAGCCACTCGCGCACGATGGCTTCGTCTTCGGTGACCTTGGCTTCGTCGCCACGGCCGTCGAGCGACCGCGAGATCAGGTGGCGCTTGGTCAGCGAGTCGTACTGCACCGTGGTCGTGACGACCGTCGAGTCGACCACGCGGTCGACCCACATGGGCACGCGGACCCGCAGCTCGACGCTGTAGGTGAAGGTGGTCTTGAGGCCGCTCTGGATGACGTCGTGGACGTCCTTGGTGTAGCCGTCGACCAGCTGGCAGGTCACCAGGACCTGTCCGTCGCGCACCAAGGGGACGATACGGAGGGTGTCGGCTACGGCCGAGGTGACGCTGACCAGCGACACGATCGCCGCGAGGGCGACGGCGCGGAGTCGGCACACGGGCAGTATGGACACGGAAACCGGCTTCTACTTTAGCACGAATCGGCGCATCTATCGGGAGCTTCAGCCGGGCCCGCCGCGACGCATGGTCGTGAGGCGGAAAGCGGGTGCTAGAATGCTTGGGACGGACTGCGGTCCGATCCCGATGCGAACCCTCCGCGCTGGCGTGCTCACGCTGATGGCGGTCGTGGCCCTTTCGCCCCGGCCTTCGGCTCAGAGTCTGCCGATCGCCCTCTTCGAACGTTACCTCGGCGCCCTGCGCGAGGAAACCGGTATCCCGGGCCTGTCGGTCGCGGTCGTCCAGAACGGCCGCGTGGTGTGGGACGCCGGCATCGGCCGCCAGGACGTGGAGCGCGCGATCGTCGCGCGGGCCGACACCCCCTACCTCATCGGCGACCTGACGCAGTCGTTCGCCGCCATCGTCCTCGGCCAATGTGTGGAGCGCGCGGCGCTCGACATCAACACCCCGATCCGCCGCTGGTCGTCGCTGCCCGAGGCCGGCGCCACCATCGGCCACGTGCTGTCCCACACCTCGGCGGGCGTCCCCGGCGAGACGTTCAGCTACGACCCGGGCCGTTTCGGCACGCTCGCGACGGTGGCGCAAGACTGTTCGGAGCGGCCGTTCCGGCGCGCCGTCGCGGAAGAGGTCTTCGACCGCCTGGCCATGAAGGACTCGGTGCCGGGCCGCGATTTGGCCGCCATCGGCGCCAATGACCACGACTACTTCGACGACGGCAAGCTGCGCGACTACGAGGCCGTGCTGCGGCGCCTGGCGGCGCCCTACCGCGTCGATCGCAGCGGGCGCTCCTCGCGCAGCGACTACCCCGCCGACACCGTCACGGCTGCCACCGGCCTCGTCTCCACGGTGCGCGACCTCGCCGAGTTCGACCTGGCCCTCGACGACAACCAGCTGCTGCGTCCCGACCTGCGGGAAATCGCCTGGACCAACGTGACGACCAGCGGCGGCTCGGCGCTGCCGATGGGCCTCGGCTGGTTCGTGCAGACCTACAACGGCGAGCGCCTGATCTGGCAGGTCGGCAACGTGCGCGATGCCGGCTCGTCGCTGCTGCTCAAGATTCCCCGCCGCAATCTCACGCTGATCATGCTTGCCAACGGCGACGGGCTGGCCCCGCCCGAGACGCTGGCGACCGGCGACATCACGGCGTCGCTGTACGTGAAGCTGTTCCTGAAGCTGTTCCTCCTCTAAGGGCCTCACCCTGGTGCGCGTTTCCCGCCTGCTGGCCGCGGCTGCCGTCGCGGGCGCCGTTCTGTGCACGCCCTCGCTGGCGCGCGGCGACATCTTCGTGTCGCCGTTCCTCGGCGTGAAGTTCAAGGGCGGGGGGAATCAACTCGACCTCGATGTCGAAGACGGTGCGCAACGTGTGTCGTCGTCGGTCGGCATCTCGGGCGTGCTGGTGATGGACGCCGGCCCCGGAGTGGAGATCGACATCGCCCACCAGTCGCGGTTCTTCGAGTGCAAGTGTGGCACGCAGATCGTGAGCCGCAGCGGCGTGACCACGCTCTCGGGGAATCTGCTGCTGGCGCTGCCCATCTCGATCACGCGCGAGTCCCTGCGCCCCTATGCGGTCGCGGGACTCGGCTGGATGCACGCCGCGGCGAACGACCCGATCGGCTTCAACCCGGTGAACAACGACTACCTGGGTCTCACGCTCGGCGTCGGCGCCGTGGGCTTCCTCACCGACGTCGTCGGCCTGCGCTTCGACCTGCGCTATCTGAAGAGCGTGTCGTCGTCCGACACGTCGACTGTGAGCAACGACCTGGCGCGGCTCAAGTTCTGGCGCGCGACGGTCGGCGTCGTGTTCCGCTAGGGCGCGAGCACACGGATTTCGGCGATCGCCCAGGGCCGCGTCGACGTCGCGACCTGGCGCATCCTGATGAACCGCGCGGGTGCCGCCGTGAAGCGCACCGCGACGACCGGCGCCGTCGGCGTGGCGATCGCGCTCGCCACCACCGCGGGCGCGGTGGGCGCCTGCCACGCGGTGGTCCAGGCCGAGCCGTCCGGCGAGTGGTCCACGGCGAGTTCGCGCGGGAACTCGGCGGTGAACGGGCCCAGCGCGAGGTCGACGCCACCGACGTCGACGAGGCGCCCCAGGTCCAAGACCACGGTCTCGCCGCCGCGCTGCGAGGCCGTCGCCCAGGCCGTCCGGTCGTCGCCGTCGGTGAGGCGGGCAGCGTCGCCGCCGGCTTCGGACACGTCGACGCCGGCCACGGACAGCGGGGACCCGCTCTCGCCCGGGCGCTGCACCGCGCGCCGCAAGCGGAAGACACGATGTGTGGACGTCTCGGCGATCGTGGCCGCCCAGGGCGCGCGCACCAGGCCGTCGCGGACGGCATCGCCGCGGGCGTCGCGCGCCACGAACGCCACGACCTCGTCGGCGGCCGGCAGTCCGGCCAGCGCTTCGACGTCGCCATCACGCAAGGCTTCGCTCAGCGCCACGTAGTGCGGCGGGTGGTAGCCGCTCAGCCCGTTGGCGAGACGGTGCCCGTGCATGGTGGCGCGATACATCGCCGCCGCGTCCTCGATGACTCCGCTCGGCAGTTCGAGCACGACGTCGTCGGCGCGCAGTGCTGCCGGCAGTTCGAGTGGCGCCGGCGGCGTGTGAAGCGGCAGCGGCCGGATCCAGCCGTCGGCCAGGGCGAGACCCACGACCACGGCCGCGGCCATCCGATACCGCCCCTCCGGGTAGTGCGCGCGCCATCGTGCCAGCGCCAGCGCGGCCGCGACGGCCGACGTGAGCGCCGCGACCATGGCGAAGCGCGCCGGCGCGCGAAAGCCGCTGTCGAAGCCCGGGAGGAGCATCAGCCACGCGTACGGCGCCTTGTAGGCCACGCGTTCGCCGAAGGCGCGCGCCGTCGGCCCGAGGGCCAGTATCCACAGCCCGGCGGTCGCGAGCACGTAGAAGGCCAGCGCGGACTGCGCGCGCCACGCCGCGCGGACTGGTGACGACGTGAGGCCCCAGACGAGCAGTGCCACCGCGGCGATCGACAGCGGCTTGTAGGCGACCCGCACCGACACCGACAGCGGCCCCAGCGCGAACGCGACGCCGCCGGTGAGCCCGGCGGCGAACGCGGCGGCGAGCGCCACCAGCGCCACGCCCAGCAACAGCCGCCGCGCGCTCGCCGCCCGGCTCGCCGTCGGCGTCGCGGCGCGATGCCACCGCCAGCGCCATGCCGTCCACAACAGCACGCCGAGCGCGGTGATACCGGGGAACAACGCCCGCTCGGGATGCACGGCGCCCCAGGGCAGCCGCCACACGGCCAGCATCGACGGCGGGGCGGCGAGATCGGCGAGGTCGGCGCTGAAGAACTCGATCTCCGTGACCGACCGGGTGAAGCCGAAGGCGGCGTGGACCTCGCGATAGCTCCACAGCACCGGCGCGACGAGCAGGCACGGCACGGCGAGCGCCGCCGCCAGCCGCAGGAGATCACGCGGCGCACTCCGGCGTTCGAACCACACGACCCAGGCTGCGACGGCGACTCCGCCGTAGAAGAAGTAGTAGCCGCTCGTGTAGGCCAGCGCGGTGAGCGTGCCAGCCACCGCGGTCAGGGCCGCCCACGATCGCCGGCGGTGCCACGCGTGCAACGCCCAGAACACTGCCGGCAGCCAGAACGCCGCCAGCAACTCGAGGTGCTCGAGGTGAGCAGCGCGGAACGGATGGAAGCCGAAGATGGCGCCGGCGGCCAGGGCGGGCAGGCGCGCTCCGGTCAGCCGCCACGCCAGGCCGGCCGCCAGCGTGGCCGACAGCACGAAGGTCAGAAGAAAGGCGACGTTGTAGGCGGTGAGCGGAGCGGCCCCGGCCAGCAGGAGCGGCGTCGCGATCAGGCCGAGGCCGAGACGGTGATCCGAGAACGCCAGTGTGCCGGCGGCCGGGTAGAAGATCGGCCCCTGCCACCACGCGGCGGTCAGCGGCAGCACGCGCGCGTTCCACCACAGCGTCCACGTCGACAGCAGCGGATCAGCGGTGTCGCGCGGCACCACCTCGTCGAGGTGCAGGGCGAGCGGCCACGTATAGGCCAGCGCGAGAAGCGCGAACGCCGCGAGGACGGGCGCCATCGTCCGCACGGTCAGGCCCGGATGGCGCATGGGTTCTCAGACGTCCGCCGCGAGCCGCAGGCCGGGAGGACACGAATCGGGGCTGGCGCAGTATGCAACGGCCGCGTGACCGGCTCAGGCGGTCCGCTCCGGCTGCCACTGCAGTCCGAGCGCCATGATCCGCTCGAGCAGCTCGCCGTACGGCACCTTCGCGAGCTTCGCCGACTGCGAGAAGTCCTCGCCCTGCGCGAGCTGCGGGTTCGGATTCGCCTCGATCACGAACAGCCGCCCGTCGGCGGCCATCCGCAGGTCGACGCGGGCGTAGCCGGTGAGATCGAGCGCCCGGAAGACGCGCTTGGCCAGATGCTGCACGCGGGCCGCGGCGCCGTAGGTGAGCGCCGCTTCCCCGGTGTCGATGCCGTGCTTCTTCTGGTACTTCGCGCTCCACTTCACCCGCTCGGTCGCGATGTGCCAGGCGTTCTCCGGCATCTGCGCGAACGACATCTCCCAGACCGGGAACACGCGCAGCCGATCGTTGCCCAGCACGCCGGCATACAGCTCACGCCCCTC
>CADEDM010000136.1:0-9074 GCA_902826065.1 uncultured Acidobacteriota bacterium
CGCCGATGACCCGCGCGCGTTGCCGCAGTACACGAACAACTACGAGTTCGAGGTCATGGACCTCGACGGCGACGGCTTCCTCGACCTCGTCACGCTCAACGACGGCGACATCGCCTCGGACGACCAGTCGAGCCGTCGCGAGCACGTCTTCAGGAACGACGGCAAGGGCCGCTTCCGCGACGTCACGGCCACGTGGTGGCCGCCGGCGGCGAACGTCGGCGAAGACGACAACATGGCGGCGTTCCTCGACGCCGACAACGACGGCGACGCCGACGTCGTGATCGGCTCGCTCACCGGCCCTGACCGCCTGCTCGTGAACGACGGCCGCGGGCACCTCACCGTACGGCTCGACGTCTTTGCCGGCGAGGACACCCCCGGCACGCTCGGCCTCGCGCTCGCCGACCTCGACGGCGACGGCCGCATGGACGTCGTGCAGGCGCAGGGCGAACACAAGACGGCCGTGCAGGAGCGCGTCTTTGCCGGGCGCGGGCTGCCGCGCGACACCGTGCCGCCGTCGATCACGCTGGTCGGGCGCGTCAGCCCTGCGGCCGGCCCTGCGCGTGTCCAGGCGCGTGTCCACGACCGCAAGAGCCCGAGTCTTGCGAGCGAGTGGCGCCGCGTCGTGGTCGAGTTCCCCGGCACGTCGCGTCCGCCGGTCGCGATGGGCTGGCGCGGCGAGTATCTCTGGATGGCCGAGTGGCCAGCCGGGCTCGATGCCGGCACAGCGTTTCGCGTCTGTGCCACGGATGCCGCCGGCAACGCCGCGTGTGCCGCACCTGCGCCTTAGTGCGGCCCGCATTGCCCGGCCAACCGGATACACTGCGGGCAGGAGCCGTCCCCATGGCCACCGACGAACCGGCGCGACTCGCGGCACTGCATCGATACCGCATCCTCGACACCGAACCCGAGCAGCGGTTCGACGACCTCACGCTGCTCGCGTCGCAGATCTGCGACACGCCGATCTCGCTCATCACGCTCATCGATTCGGATCGCCAGTGGTTCAAGTCGCGGGTCGGGCTCGACGTGGAGGAAACCTCGCGCGGCGTGGCCTTCTGCGCGCACGCCATCCGCCAGCCGGGCATCATGCAGGTGTCCGACGCCGCCACCGACGCGCGGTTCCGCGACAACCCGTTCGTGACCGGTGAGCCGAACATCCGCTTCTACGCCGGGGCGCCGCTCATCACCCCCGACGGACATGCACTCGGCACGCTTTGTGTCATCGACGTGAAGCCGCGGCGGTTGAACGAGGGCCAGCTCCGGGCGCTCGATGCCCTGCGCCGGCAGGTCGAATCGCAGCTCGAACTGAAGCGGAACATCGACGAGCTGGCGGCGGCGCTCGGCGAGCGTGATCGCGCCGAGGCGGCCCAGGCGGCGCTCGTGACCGAGCTGCGGGCCTCGCTCGAGAACGTCGAGAAGCTCGGCGCGCTCATGCCGTTCTGCTCGACCTGCGAGCTGAATCTGGTGATCCCGGCCACGCCGTCGTCGATTCCCACGGTGAGTGAAGGCGTGCGCCAACTGCTGCTCGGCAAGGGCTGGAGCGACTACGAGCTGATGAAAGTCGAACTGGCGCTCGACGAGGCGCTCGCCAACGCGATCCGCCACGGCTGCCACAACGACCCCACCAAACAGGTGCAGTGTGTCGTCTCGACCGATGCCGCCGGAGAACTCGTGATCGTCGTGCGCGATCCGGGCCCCGGGTTCGACGTGGCGAAGGTGCCGAATCCGCTGCAGGGCGCGAATCTGCTCAAGCCGAGCGGCCGCGGCGTGTTCCTCATCAACGAACTCATGGACAAGGTCGAGTTCGCCGACGGCGGCCGCGAAGTCGTGATGCAGAAGCGGCGCGCGTAAGCGGCACGGCCCGCGCTATCCTGAAGTACTCCTGGAGGCTGTTGCATGCGTGTCCCTGTGTTCCTGTCCGTGATTCTTGCTGCTGTCGTGGTCTCGCTCGACGCGCAGACCGTTCCCGAGGTCAAGCTGCCGCCGTCGCCGCAGGGACAGGCGTCGGTGCAGGTGGGCGGCCGCTGGGAGAAGACACCCACTGGCGGACAGCGCTACGTGGACGGCAAGTGGCTCGTCGTGGACTACGGCCGGCCGTTGCTCCGCGGCCGCGCGAACATCTTCGGTGCGGGCGCCGACTACGGCAAGACCATCAGCGACGGATCGCCGGTGTGGCGCGTGGGCGCCAACGACACGACGCGCCTCACCACGCAGGCGCCGCTCGCCATCGGCGGGAAGACGATCGCGCCCGGCGTCTACAACGTCTTTGCCGAGCTGACGCCCGGCGCCTGGACGCTCGTGCTCAGCACGCAGCCGCGGCAGCCGAAGTACGACCCGAACGACAAGGTGCTGCTCTACGGCTCCTACAACTACGAAGCGAAGTTCGACGTGCTGCGCGCGCCGATGACCGTGCGGCAGAGCGACACGGCGGTGGAGCAGCTGACGATCGGCTTCGTGAACGTCAGCGAGTCGAGCGCCACGATGACCGTGGCGTGGGACAGGACCGTGGCCACCGTGGAGCTGCGGCTGGCCGGCGCCGCCGGCTCCCGCTGATCGCGCCTCGTCGCCGCCGCCGGCCCGGGAGCGTCCCCCGCCATGGCCACTGCCACTGACGAACAGGCCCGCCTCGCGGCGTTGCGCCGCTACCGGATCCTCGACACCGAGCCGGAGCAGCGCTTCGACGACCTGACGATGCTGGCCTCGCACATCTGCGACACGCCGATGTCGCTCATCACCCTGATCGACTCGGATCGCCAGTGGTTCAAGTCGAAGGTCGGACTCGACGTGCCCGAGACGGAGCGCAGCGTGGCGTTCTGCGCGCACGCCATCCAGGAGCCCGGCACGATCCTGCAGGTGCCCGACGCCACCGACGACGAGCGATTCCGCGACAACCCGTTCGTGACCGGTGAGCCCAACATCCGCTTCTATGCCGGGGCCCCGCTGGTCACGCCCGATGGCTACGCGCTGGGCACGCTGTGCGTGGTCGACGTGAAGCCGCGCAAGCTCACCGACGCGCAGCTCCGCGCGCTCGACGCGCTCAGGCGGCAGGCCGAGTCGCTGCTCGAGCTGCGCCGCAATCTCGACGATCTGGCCGGCGCGCTGGGCGAGCGGGATCGCGCGGAGGCGGCGCAGGCGGCGCTGGTCGACGACATGCGCGAGTCGCTCGACAAGGTCGACAAGCTGAGCGGCCTGATGCCGTTCTGTTCCACCTGCGAGCTGAACCTGATCATCCCGGCGTCACCGGCGTCGATCCCGAAGGTCAGCGAAGGCGTCCAGCAACTGCTGCTGGGCAAGGGCTGGAACGAAACCGAGCTGATGCAGGTGGAGCTCGCGCTCGACGAGGCGCTGGCCAACGCCATCCGCCACGGCTGCAAGGGCGATCCGACCAAGCACGTGCAGTGCGTGGTCTCGACGGACGCGAAGGGCGAGCTGGTGATCGTCGTGCGCGATCCCGGCCCCGGGTTCGACGTCTCGGCGGTGCCCAATCCGCTCGAAGGCGAGAACGTCCTGAAGCCGAGCGGCCGTGGCGTCTACCTGATCAACCAGCTGATGGACCGGGTCGAGTTCGCGCACGGCGGCAGCGAAGTGGTGATGCAGAAGAAGCGCGCCGACGCCGACGAGCCGTCGCAATAGCGCAACCGGAGAGCCGGCCCGGCCCGGAGGCTGCGTGACTCCTGCGGAGGGCCGGCCACGCGGCCGCGCCACCTCACGCGGCCCGGCGCTCGCGTCAAGCTACGCGAGGATGTCGTGCAGCACGGTGCCGGAGACGTCCGTGAGGCGGAAGTCTCGGCCGCTGTAACGGTAGGTCAGCTGCGTGTGGTCGATGCCCAGCTGGTGCAGGATGGTCGCGTGCAGGTCGTGCACGTGCACCGGCTTGTCGATGGCCTTGAAGCCGAAGTCGTCGGTGGCGCCATACGTCATGCCGCCCTTGAAGCCGCCGCCGGCGACCCACACGCTGAAGCCGAACGGGTTGTGGTCGCGGCCGCTCTGCGCGGTGGCCATGCCGCCCACCTCCACGACCGGCGTCCGGCCGAACTCGGAGCCGCACACGACGATGGTCTCGTCGAACAGGCCGCGTGACTTCAGGTCCTTGATCACCGCCGCGAACGGCTGGTCCGAGTCCTTGGCGTTCTTGCGGTGCTGCTGGATGTCGCTGTGGGCGTCCCACGGGTCGCCCTTGGCGTAGTAGACCTGCACCATGCGCACGCCGCGCTCGACCAGCCGCACCGCCATCAGGCAGCCACGCGCGGTGCTGCCGGTGCCGTAGAGATCGAGCGTCGCCTTCGATTCCTTGCGGATGTCGAAGACGTCCGGCGCCTCCGTCTGCATCCGGTAGGCGGTTTCCATCGCGCTGATGGCGGCGTCGAGCTGTGGATCCTTCGGCGCGTTTCCCAGGCCGTCGAGCGCCTTCAGCAGGTCGAGCTCGCGCCGCTGTTCCTGCAGCGTGAACTCCTTGTTCGTGATGTACGAGACCAGCTTCTTGGGGTCGAAGTCCTTGCCGACGACCTGATCCGGCCGCTCGACCTTGTCGGGGATGAACGTGCCCTGGTGCACGGCCGGCAGGAATGCACTGTTCCACAGCGGTGGCCCGACAGTGGTGGGCACGTCAGGACACAGCACGACGTAGCCGGGCAGGTTCTGGTTCTCGGTGCCGAGCCCGTAGGTGAGCCACGACCCCATCGACGGCCGGCCCACCTGGATGTGGCCCGTGTTCATCATGCACATCGACGGCTCGTGATTCGGGATGTCGGTGTGCATCGAGCGAATCACGCAGATGTCGTCGGCGCAGGCGCCCACGTGGGGGAACAGTTCGCTCACCTCGAGCCCGCTCTTGCCGTAGCGCGTGAACGTGAACGGCGACTGCATCAGCGCGCCGGTCTTGCGCTCGGTGGCCACCTGGCCACCGGGCAGCGGCTGGCCGTGGTACTTCGCCAGCATCGGCTTCGGGTCGAAGCTGTCGACCTGCGACAGCCCGCCGTTCATGAACAGGAAGATGACGTGCCTGGCTTTCGCCGGATGGTGCAGGCCCTTGAACGTCTTCGCGGCGGCCTTCGTGGGTGCCACTCCGGCGGCGGCGATCGAGTCGCCGAGCATGCCGGCGAAGGCCATCATGCCGAAGCCGCTGCCGATACGGCTCAGGGCATCGCGGCGGGTGACGGGCGGGAGCGATCGGTGGCGTGACATGCGCGTCAACTCACGAACACGAACTCATTCGAACTCAGGAGCACCTTCACGTAGCGGCCGAACGCCGTCACCGGCAGCATCTTCTTCTTCTCGTCGGGCGGGGCGTCCTTGCCCGGCGAGACCCCGGCCATCATGCCGGCGGACGGCGGTGGCTCCTCGAGCGTGCCAGCACCAGGGGCGTCCGTGGGCGCCGCCGCATCCACCGACCCTTCGGCCGCGGGCGCGCCGACTTTCGGCGTCGCCGCCGCGGCGCGGCGTTCGTCGTACTGCTGCAGCGCCTCGCCGGCGAGGAAGGTGCGGCCAGCCTCCAGTTCCTGCGCTGACGGCGCCCGGCCGAAGACGAGCCGGTAGGCCTTGGTGATGCGGGCGGCGTCGTCGGTCTCGTCGGCGACCTTCTCGGCGACGCGCTCGGCGTGCTGCTGCACGAAGTCGCTGTTCATGAAGAACAGGCGCTGCAGCGGCACGTTGGTGCTGAACCGCTGCTCGGCGGTCTGGCTGGGGCTGGGGTAGTCGAAGAGCTGCAGGAAGTCGTCGAGCTTGTAGCGGCTGACCTTGCCGTAGATCGTGCGTCGCGCGTTGAGCGGCGTGAGCGTCACCGACGGCCCGCCCATCTTCGTGTCGAGCGTGCCCGAGACCGCCAGCACCGCGTCGCGGATCTGCTCGGCGCTCATGCGGCGCCGGTTGGCGCGCCAGTAGAGACGATTGCCGCCGTCCTTCGCCCGCGCCGCGGCGTTGTCGTCGGCGCTGAGTTGATAGACGGCGCTGCGCAGGATCTCCTTGTGCAGCGCCTTGATCGACAGCCCGTGGTCGACGAAGTACTGCGCCAGGTAGTCGAGCAGCTCGGGATGGCTTGGCGTCTCGCCGTTCAGGCCCAGGTTGCTCGGCGTGTTCACGAGCCCGGTGCCGAAGTGTTCCTTCCACACGCGGTTCACGATCACGCGCATCGAAATCGGCTGCGCCAGGATCGCCTGCGCCAGTTCCAGCCGGCCGCTGCCCTTCGAGAACGTGGCCCGTTCGCTCGCGCCCAGCACGGTGAGGAAGCCGCGCGGCACGGTGTCGCCCAGGCGCATCGGATTGCCGCGCACGTGCACCTTGATGTCGTCCGGCGTCTCGAGATCCTGCACGCCGTGCACGTAGGTGAACTTCGGCGGCATCGCCTTGTCGGCGGCCTCGATGTCCTTGCGCAGCACCTCGATGGTGGCGCGCCGGTCCTGGCCCAGACGCTGTTCCAGCCCCCAGCCGCGGAAGCGCAGCAGTCCCGGAGTCGACCGCTGGCCCATCACCATCACGTCGGTGCGCAGGTCGATGACGAAGACGTCGCGGAAGAGCGCGGTCCGCTCCTTGCCCATGCTGCGCAACTCGAGCCCGCAGCCCGGACAGAAGTCGTCGTTGGTCTTGAACTCGTGCGGCAGGTTCGCCGGTTCCTTCGGCTTGGCCGTCGGCAACGCGCGGGCGCGAATGATGTCGTTCTCTTTCTTCACCTCGCGCTCCTCGAGCACGAGGCCGACCAGCAGCTCCTGGAACGCGGTGGCGAGGGTGTCGGCCTCCTTGGCCGTGCCACCCTTCTTGACCATCGCCTGCCAGTCCTTGAGGAAGGGGTAGAAGGTGGGCGGGCGCGTCAGAAACTCGAGCCAGCGATCGAAGAGCTCGTAGTCGAGCTTCTCGCGCTCGATGATCTCGGCCTTCTCCTTCTTCGGCTCGCCGGTGACCTGCCACACCGCCTTCATGTATTTCGTGGTCTGGAAGGCCAGCGACGCGGCGAGCTGCTCGCCCTCGATGCGCAGGAACTCGCCGAGCATCTCGCGCTTCTTCTCGAGCGCCTTCTCCTTAGCCTTGTGCGCCTCGACGACCGCCTTCGGCGCCAGCGGGTACTCGTGGTACTCCGTGTTCTTGAATACGCCGGCGATGGCGTAGTAGTCCTTCGTGAGGATCGGGTCGTACTTGTGGTCGTGGCAGCGCGCGCAGCCCACCGTCAGCCCGAGCAGGCCGCGGCTCACGGCGTCGACGCGATCGTGACGTTCGTCGGCGCGCGTGATCTCGACCGCGCCGTTGTCGTAGAACCACGGGCCGAGGCCGAGGAACCCGAGCGCGGGCAGGTTGCGCACGCGATCGGGCGCCGGCAACAGGTCGGCGGCGAGCTGCGCGGTGACGAACGTGTCGTAGCGCAGATCGTCGTTCAGTGCACGGATCACCCAGTCGCGGTAGAGGTGGGCGTTCGGGTACGGGTTGTAGCCGCGGCCCTCGGGATCGAGGCTGCGGTAGTCGTCCTCGCCGTAGCGCGCGACGTCGAGCCACACGCGGCCCCACGCCTCGCCGTAGCGCTCCGACGCGAGCAGCCGATCGACGACCTTCTCCAGAGCGCCGGGCGACGCGTCGGCGAGGAACGCATCGATCTCGTCGGGCGTGGGCGGCAGGCCCGTGAGGTCGAGTGTGACGCGGCGCAGCAGCGTCCGCTTGTCGGCCGCCGGCACTGGTGTCAGGCCCTCGCGCTCGAGGCGTGCCAGCACGAAGCGATCGATGCCGGTCCTGGCCCACGCCGCGTTCTTCACCTCGGGCGGCGCCGCGGCCTTCAGCGGCTGGAACGCCCAGTAGGCGCGATGTTCGGGAGTGATGACCTTCTCGTGCGACGCCGCGGGCGTGGGCGCTGCCGCGGTGGCGGCGGCGGGCCACGGCGCACCGGCCCGCACCCAGGCGGTCAGCACTTCGAGTTCGGCGGGCGGCAGCTTGGCGCGGCCCTTCGGCATCGCCGGATAGCCGGTGGCGTGCTGCAGCACCTTCAGGAACGTGCTGCCGTCGGGATCCTTCAGATCGACGACCGGCCCGGTGTCGCTGCCGCGCAGCAGCGCCTCACGCGAGTCGAGCCGCAGGCCGCCCATGGCGGCGTCGCCGTGGCAGGCGTAGCAGGCGCTCGCCAGCAACGGGCGCACGCGGTTCTCGAAATCCTCAGGGGCGAACGTCGCGGCGGGTTGGGACGGGGTCTGGGCCGGCGCGGGCGCCTGCCGGGCGGTCACGGCCACCGACAGCCCCAGCGCGGCCAGGGCGGCCCCCAGCCAGTGCACGCGATGGCGGATGAGCGGCGCGGCTCGCATCGGGCGCTTCGTATTATGCCTCCGCATGAGTTCTACAATCCCTACGCACATGCGACGCGCCGTGTCCTTCGCCCTCACGCTGCTGCTCGCGGATTCCAGGGCAGCCCTTCTGGCCCAGGCCGAAAAGGCGGCGCCCAGGCCCGCCGACGAGCTGCCTCTCACCCGGCTGAAGGCCGACGCGACGCTTCCCGTGGCGTTGACCCCGGGCGCAGTGGTGGTCGAGAAGGCGCTCTGGGTGGCCACCGCGGCCGGCGTCGTGGCGGTGGACCCGGTCAAGAACGTCGCCGCCACGCCGGTCGCGCTGCCCGGCGGCCCCCCCTGCGCCACGCCCGCCCGCGGCAGCAAGGCCGTGTGGGTGCCGCAGTGCGCGGCGCGGACCCTGGCGCGCGTGGACGAGACGTCGCGCGACGTCACCACGGCCGCTCTCGCCGCGGTCGATGCCGAGGGCAGCATCGCCGCGTGCGTGGGCTCGGTCTGGGTAGCGACCGACGCCAAGGGCGTGATCTCGCGGCTCGACCCGGAAACTCGCGAGGTCGTGGCCGAGGTCTACGTGGCGCGCGAGCCGTCCGGAGTGGCGTGCGCCGACGACACGGTGTGGGTGACGAGCGCCGCTGGTGGCACGTTGACGCGCGTCAACGCGCACACGAACGAGGTGGTCGAGACCATCGCCGTCGGGCCGCGCCCCGGACGCGTCGTGGTGGGCGAGGGCGGCGTGTGGACGCTGAACCGCGGCGACCACTCCGTGAGTCGTGTCGATCCGGCGACGAACAAGGTCGTCGCGACCATCGCCGTCGGGCACGACGT
>CADEDM010000136.1:9174-13372 GCA_902826065.1 uncultured Acidobacteriota bacterium
CCTGGCCCCGATTCAGGGGCGCGTGTCGCAGTATTTCGAGCCGCGGCACGTGGTTGGCACGAAGAGCTCCGACTGGATGCGCCACGTGCCGTCGACCCGGCGCCACTGCGCCAGGTAGGTGCCCGCGATGTCGACCACGCCGTCCGGTTCGGTCCAGCGCCCCGTCCACGTGCCGCGCTCCGACGCCACGTCCCACGCGGCGAACACGTCCACGGCGACCGGCGTGCGCACGTAGACGGTGTCGGGCCGGCGCGCGAACTGCTGCGCCATCCGCGTCGCGTTGACGTCGCGCCCCGTGCCCTGCGCGCTCGTCGACGTCACGATGTGCACGTCCGTCAGCCAGTGCCGGGCGATGCCGTCCACATCGTGCGCCGCGATGGCGGCATTCGACGCCGCGCGTGCGCCTCGAATCTGCGCCGCGGCGTCGGCGACCGGCTGGGCCCCCGCGCCCGGGCCGGGGCGCGTTCCCGCCGCCATCGCCAGCGCCAGTGGCAGCGTGAGCACGCCGGCCAGCACCAGTCCCGCGATCTCCGCCATCGATGTCATCCGCGCATCCTTTCTTCCTGCCCGCCCCGGAGTGGCGACGCGCGGCCATCGTAGACTGTCCGCGCATGCATCGTCGCGCGTTCCTTGGCCTTGCCCCCGTGCCCGCACTCTGGCGCCCCGACGTCTCCACGCCGGCGTTCGTCCGCCAGCCGTCGACGACGAGCGACGCACGATTCGAGCGCGTCGCCGAGATCGTCCGCGCGAAGATGCGCGACTACCGCGTGCCCGGCGTCGGCCTGGGCGTGATCGCCGACGGCGCGACGACCGTGCGCGGTTTCGGCATCACGTCGCTCGACGATCCCCAGCCCGTCACCGCCGACACGCTCTTCACCATCGCGTCGATCTCGAAGACGGTCACCGCCACCGCGGTCATGCGGCTCGTCGACGCGCATCGCGTCGACCTGCGCGCGCCGCTCGCGCAATACGTGCCGGGATTCCGCGTCCTCGACGACACGACCACGCGGCAGGTGTCGCTGTGGCACTGCCTCACGCACTGCCCCGGGTGGGAGGGACAGCTCACCACCGAGGACCGCGGCGCCGAGGCGCTGGCCCACTTTGCCACCACCATCATGCCGACGCTGCCGCAGCTCGCGCCGCTGGGCCGCGTGTGGAGCTACAACAACGCCGGGTTCGCGCTGAGCGGCCGTGTGATCGAAGTGGTCACCGGAAGGAACATCCACGACGCGCTGCGTGACCTCGTGTTCGCGCCGCTCGGCCTGAACCACACCGCGACGCGCCTCACCGACGCGATGACCCGCCGCTTCACGCTCGGCCATCGCGAACGTGATGGCAGGACCGAGGTGATCCGCCCGTTCCAGACCACGTCGAGCACCACGGCAGGGGGCGTGCTGACCTCGCTCGCCGACGTCATGCGCTACGCGCGTGTCCACCTGGGCGACGGGCACACGCCTGACGGCGCGCCCTACGTCTCGAAGACGCTGGTCGAGCTGATGCGGACGCCGCAGTTCCGCAAGCACGCCACCACCGACGAGATGGGCGTCGGCTGGCACGCGCGCACGGTGGGCGGCGTGATGACCCTCGCGCACGGCGGCACGTTGAACGGGCATTGCCTGCTGCTGCAGCTCGTGCCGGCGCGGGGCCTGGCGTTCGCGGTGTTCACGAACCACGTCGACGGCTGGCGGCTGGTGCAGGACGTCGAGGCCGAGGTTCTCCAGGCGTACGCCGGCGTCGCGCTCGATCGCGGCCAGCGTATCGGCCACCGCGGCGTGAACGAGGCCATGACGTTTCACGCGGCGCCGCTCCCGACGCAGCCCAGGCTCGACGAGTACGTGGCGACGTATCAGCGGCCGCCGGTCGGCAGCGTGGAGGTGCGGCGCGACGCATCGGGACTCGTGGTGGCCACCGGGCCAGGACAGGCCGATGCGCCGATCACGTTCTACGGTCCCGACGTCGCCTACGCCCTGTCGGGACAGTACGTCGGCATGCCCTACGAGTTCATCCGCGACGATGGCGGCGCGGTGCGGTGGATCCGGGTCAACGGGCGCATCGCCCGCCGCGTCGGGTGAGCGGCGCGGCAGCGGACGAGGAGGAGACATCATGCGGGTGACCACGATCGCGGGCATGACGGCGCTGGTGCTGGCCGCTGGCGTGGCCGGTCGCGCCCAGGCGCCGGCGCCGTCCCTCGAGTCGCGTATCGACGCCATCGTCAACGCGCCGATCAGCGCCGGCACCGTCGCCGGCACGTCGGTGGCGGTGGTGAAAGGCGGCACGACGCTGGTGTTGAAGGCCTACGGCCTGGCCGACCTCGAACTCGACGTGCCGACACCCGCCAACGCCAGCTACGAGATCGGTTCGGTCACCAAGCAGTTCACGGCCGCGGCGATGCTGCTGCTGCGCGACGAGGGCAAGCTCTCGCTCGACGACCCGATCACGAAGCACCTGCCCGACTATCCGACCCAGGGCCAGGTGGTCACGCTGAAGCGGCTGTTGAACCACACGTCGGGCATCAAGGGCTACACCGAGCTGGACGCGTTCGGCGACTTCATGTTGCTGCAGCGCCCGCGCGAGGACCTGGTCAAGCTGTTCTCGGCGCAGCCGTTCGACTTTCCGCCGGGCGACGAGCAGATCTACAACAACTCGGCGTTCTTCCTGCTCGGCCTCGTCATCGAGAAGGTATCGGGACAAAGCTACCAGGCGTTCGTCCAGCAGCGCCTCTTCGACCGGGTCGGCATGCCCGACTCGTACTACTGCAGCGAGCGCACCATCCGGAAGCGTCACGCCCACGGCTACGACGCAGGGCCGACGGGCCTGCAACTCAAGGGCTACCTGAATCACCTGTGGCCGTACGCCGCAGGGTCGCTGTGCTCGACCACGGCCGACCTCGTCGCCTGGACGCGGGCCCTGCACGGCGGCCGCGTGCTGAGCGCCGCGTCCTACAAGGAGATGATCACGCCGGGCCTGCTCAACGACGGCACGGCGACGCGGTATGGCTACGGCATCGCCGTCGCCGATCTCGGCCGGCGCCGCGCCATCGCCCATGGCGGCGGCATCAACGGCTTCCTGTCGGAGGTCCAGTACTACCCGGACGACGACCTCGTCGTCGTGGTGCTGCAGAACACCGCCGGCACGGTCAACCCGCGCGAGACCGCGAAGCAGATCGTCGAGGCCGTGCTGGGCCCGGCGCCGGCCCGGGCCGTGCCGTTCACCGCCGCGATCGCCGCGTACACGGGCACCTACGCCGGCCGGGGCCGCGGCCGTCCCACGACCCTCACCATCGCCGCGAACGGCTCCGCGCTCACGATGACCCGTGCCGGCGGCGCCACCGCGAGACCCGAGCCGCTCGAGTATCGCGGCGGCGACACGTTCGCGGCCGGCGACACGCTCGTGATGTTCGTGCGTCAGGGCGGATCGGTGACGCGCCTGCGGCTCGACAGTGGGTCCGGCCACAACGTGCTGACGCGCACGCCCTGATTCACGCGGCGTCCGGCGCGCGCCGGCGGCCGCGATCGGTCGTATCATCGCCGGCATGGCCGCCATTTCCCTGCTCGTCAATGGCGCGCGGCACACGGTGGATGTCGAGCCGTCGACGCCCCTGCTCTACGTGCTGCGCAACGACCTCGATCTCGCCGGTCCGCGTTTCGGCTGCGGTCTGGGCCAGTGCGGCGCCTGCACGGTGCTCATCAACGGCGAGGCCGTGCGGTCGTGCGTGCGTCCGGTGTCACAGGCGGCGAACGTCGCGATCACGACGCTCGAAGGGCTGTCGAAGGACGGCGTGCTGCACCCGGTCCAGCAGGCGTGGCTCGATGAGCAGGTGCCGGCCTGCGGCTTCTGCCAGAACGGACAGATGCTGACGGCCGCGGCCCTTCTCGCGAAGACGCCCCATCCCAGCGACGCGCAGATCCGCGAGGGCATGGCGCGCACGCTTTGCCGCTGCATGACCTACTACCGCATCAACGCCGCGGTGAAGCTGGCGGCGAAGAGGATGGCGTGATGGCGGCCCCGGCCACGCGTCGCGAGTTCCTCCGCACGGGCGGACTGCTGGTGGCTTCGGCGGCTGCCGTGCCGCTCGACGCCGTCGAGGCGTTCCTGCAGCAGGGCGCCGTGGCCACGGGCGCCGGTCCGTATCCCGATCGCGACTTCCTGCAGCTCGACTCGTGGATCGTGATCCGGCCCGACAACACGGCCACGTTCT
>CADEDM010000137.1 GCA_902826065.1 uncultured Acidobacteriota bacterium
ACGTCCATGCCGTCGGCGTCGGGCAGCCGCAGGTCGACGACCAGCGCGTCGTAGGCGAAGCCGGCCAGGCGCTCCTGCGCGTCGGTGGCGTCGGCGGCCTGGGCGACGGCGAAGCCCTGGGCCTCGAGCGACTCGGCGATCAGCTCGCGCAGGGCGGATTCGTCTTCGACGACGAGAACGGTCGGGGGTGCGGCTTGGCTCATGACGGGTTCAGACTCTCGCGGAACGGGTTGCACTCTAGTTCTCGGTCGCGACGCGGTTCGTCCACAGTCTGCCCATCCGCCGGCCGGGCCAGCGGCCCTGGCCACACCGCCGGCCGCGAAGCGGCCTTGGCCAAGAAAACGCTGCCCACAGGTTTTCCACGAAGTGCCGATTACCAGCGGGCGGGAAGCAGCAACTGCCATGCCACCAGAGTCACTTTTGCGCATCGAGGCACTGATCGTCGACGACGACGACGCCGTCCGCGAAGTCATCGCCTCGTACTTCACGAAACTGGGCATCGCCGTCTCGGGCGCCGGCGATGGCCGCACGGCGATCTCGGCGCTCGAGCGGTCGCAGGGCCGCTATACCGTCGTCGTCACCGATCTCAGCCTGCCGGGCGCCGATGGCCTCGCGGTGCTGAAGGCGGCGCGCCAGGCGAATCCCTCGTGCTACGTGGTGATCGTCACCGGGTACGCGTCGCTCGACTCGGCGATCTCCGCGGTGCGGCTGGGCGCCTACGACTACCTGACCAAGCCGTTCTCCCTCGGGCAACTGGACGTCATCCTGCGCAGAATCGTCGACCGGGAGGCCCTCGAGCGCGAGAACCGCTCGCTGACGAAGGCAGAGGGCCTGTCGCCGTCGTCGCCGGGGCGTCCGGGCTTGTCGGCCACGGAATTGGGCGATCGCCTTACTCGCATCGAGTCAGCGCTCAGCCGCATCGAATCGGCCCTGGGAACCACCAGCCTGGCGTCGCCGCACCGACGATAAGTGTCGGCGCGCCGACACGAACGCCACCCGGTGGCGGTGGCGGCGACGGCGGCGATGCCCTTATGTACGCCGTGTCGTGACCCGGCCGGCCGGGCCGATCGCCGGCGCTTCGGCGGCTGTACGGCATCGCGCGCCATGTGGGCACCAGTCTTGCTCACTGGCTCGGCGTGCCTGAGATCACGGACGCCTCCATCCTCGCGGCCCTCGGTCGTCAGCTGAACACCGCCGTCGCCAAGCAGACGGTGGCGGCGAGCAACCTGGCGAACCTCGACACGCCCGGCTATCGCACGCGCGACGTCTCGTTCGACGACGCGCTCGAGAACCAGCTGGGCACGATGCGCCGCACCAACGACAAGCACCTCGGGCAGGGGACGCCCGACCAGGGCCAGACCACCGAGGTCGACGGCCTGCAGTCGCGACGCGACGGCAACAACGTCCAGGTCGATCGCGAGCTGCTGGCGATGACCAAGGCGTCGGGCGACTTCTCGCGGGCGCAGACCGCACTGGCGGCGAAGTTCCGCCTCGTGCGCTACGCCATCAACGAGGGAAGGTAGGTAGCCGCCCATGCCGCTCTCCAGCGCCATCGCCGCCAGCGCCAGTGCGCTCGACGCGCAGCGCGCGCGCATCGAGGTGGCGGTCTCGAACATCGCCAACGCCGAGTCGACGCGCGGCCCCGACGGCACGCCGTACCGCCGCCGCGACGTGGTGCTGCAGTCGGAGCCGATCTCGCCATTCGACGGCGAGCTCGGGCGCGCCGAGGCCATCGGCGTGCGCGTCAACGACATCGTCGAGGACCAGGCGGAGTTCCGCCGCCGCTACGAGCCGGGACATCCCGATGCCGACGCCGAGGGCTTCGTGGCGATGCCCAACGTCGACGTGCCCGAGGAGATGGTCGACATGCTGGGCGCGACCCGCGCCTACCAGGCCAACCTCACGGCCATCAACCTCATTCGCGACACCATCCAGCGCGCGCTGGAACTGGGTCGCTAGGACCTGAGCGCTCATGGCGATTGCTCCCATTTCCAACCCCGGCGCGCTCATCGCGCCCGGTACCACCGGCGCGGCAGCGAGCGGCGCAGCGGCCGACGGCGGCGATTTCGGCAAGTCGCTGGCGGCGCTGCTCGAGTCGGTCGAGAGCAACGCCGGCGGGGCCAATCAGGCCATCGCCGCGATGGCCGACGGCTCCGGCGACGTGCACACGGCGATGCTCGCCCTGCAGCGCGCGGAAGTCTCGATGCAGCTCACCGTGCAAGTGCGCAACAAGCTCGTGCAGGCGTATCAGGATCTGATGCGCATGCCCATCTAGTCGCTGACCCGTGAATCCCCAGCAGCTCCTCGCCCACGCCGCCCGGCTGCGGTCGAACCTCTCGACCGCGCAGCTGGCCAGCCTCGCGGGTGCATTCGTGGCCGTCGTGGCCGTGGTCGTCGGCTCGGCCTACTGGGCCAACGCGCCGTCGTACACGGTGCTCTACCGCGACCTCGACCCCGAGTCGGCGAACGCCGTCATCACCAAGCTCAGGGCCGCCAACGTCGAGTACACGCTCGAGGACGGGGGCGCCACGCTGATGGTCCCGGCGACGCGGGTCGACGAGCTCCGGCTCGACTTCGCCTCGCAGGGGCTGCCCACGGCCGGCCGCATCGGCTTCGAGATCTTCGACCGCACCACCTTCGGCACGACCGAGTTCCTCGAGCACGTCAACTACCGCCGCGGCCTCGAAGGCGAGCTGGCGCGCACCATCGCCACCATCAGCGACGTGGCCAGCGCCCGCGTGCATATCTCGCTGGCGAAGGACTCGCTCTTCACCAGCACCGCCGAGCAGGCCAAGGCGTCGGTGGTGCTGAAGCTGCGCAACTCGCGGCCGCTGGCGGCGACGACGGTGGCCGGCATCGCCGGACTCGTGGCGTCGGCGGTGGAGTCGCTGCGGCCCGAATCGGTCGTGATCGTCGACACCTTCGGCCGTCCGCTCTCGAAACCGGTGGACGATGACGTCGCCGCGGCCGGCGGACCGAACCTCGAACACCAGCAGAAGTTCGAGCGCGACCTGACGACCAAGGTGGTCACGCTGCTCGAGCCCGTCGTCGGCCCCGGCCACGTGCGGGTCAATGTGTCGGCGCGGTTCTCGGCGGCCACTTCCGAGGAAACGGAAGAGACCTGGGATCCGGCGTCGGTCGTGCGCAGCCAGCAGAAGTCGTCGGACACGAGCGCCAGCGCCGCCGCGGCATCACGGCAGGGCCGCGCCGGGGGCGTGGCCGGGGCGCGCAGCAACGCGCCGCCGGAGGCGAGCACCGCCAACGGCCAGACCGCCCAGGTCGCCGCCACGGAAGGCACCGCCGGGCGCACCAGCGAGACCACCAACTACGAGATCGGCAAGAAGACCCGGCACACGGTGATTCCCGGCGGTCGCGTCGAGCGCCTGTCCGTCGCCGTGATCATCGACGACGTGCGCGCGCCAGGCGCCAGTGGCCAGCCGGCCACGAACAAGCCCCGCGAGGGCACCGACATGGAGCGCATCAAGAGCCTGGTCGCCACCTCGGTGGGCCTCGACCAGGAGCGCGGCGATCAGCTCACCGTCGAGAACATCGCGTTCGAGGATGGCGGCGAGACCGTCGAGGAGCCGGCGGCGCCGTGGTGGAAGCAGATGCCGACCACGATGCGGACGACGCTCGGCATCTCGGTGCAGGAGCTGCTGCGCTGGGGCCTGGTCGCCGTGCTGTCACTGGTGGCCTTGTTCGCGGTCATCCGTCCGATCCTGCGCAGCGCGCTGGGCCCGGGCACGGCCGCCGTCCTGCCGCCGGTGCCGGCGCTGGCTGGCGCGCCGGCCGCGCTCGGCGCCCGCACCGTCGCCGAACTCGAAGGCGAGATGCAGGCCGCCCTTGCCGGGCAGCGCGACCCGAACCGCGCCCAGGGCCTCACCAGGAGCATCGCCGCCCGCGTCGATGCCGAACCCGAACACGTCGCCAAGCTCGTGCGCGCCTTGATCGCACAGGAAGACCGCTAAGTCATGCCGCCGCCCGGTACCGCTCCCGCGCTCTCAGGCGCCCGCAAGGCCGCCATCGTCATGATGGCGCTGGGCGAGCAGAAGAGCGCCCAGGTGTTCAAGTACCTCCAGGAACACGAGGTCGAAGCGCTGGCGCGCGAGGTCGCGTCGGTGGAGAAGGTGCCGTCCGACGTCGGCGAGAGCGTGCTCTCGGAGTTCAAGGAGATGACCGACGTCGTCGGGCACATCGCCACCGGCGGCGTCGAGACGGCCAAGCGCCTGCTCAACACGTCACTCGGGCCGGAAGCGGCGCAGAGCATCATCACCCGCGTCGTCCGCGCCTTCAACGTGTCGGCCGGGTTCGCGTCGCTCGAGAAGGCCAACCCGCAGCAGCTGTCGAAGTTCATCCTCGGCGAGCACCCGCAGACGATCGCCGTCATCCTCGCGCACCTGAACGCCGGCGCCGCCGCGCAGCTGGTCTCGCAGCTGCCCGACGACCTGCGCGCCGACGTCATCGTGCGCATGGCCAGCATCGACGAGATCCTGCCCGAGGTGATCGACCGCATCTCGTCGGTGATCGACCAGCGCCTGCGCTCGCTGGGCGGGCCGTCGCGCGAGCAGCACGGCGGTGTCAAGGCCGTGGCCGAGCTCTTCAACCGCATGGACCGCACGCTCAGCCAGAGCGCGCTGGAGATGGTGGAAGAACGCTCGCAGGACCTCGCCGTCCAGATCCGCAACCTGATGTTCGTCTTCGACGACCTCGCCAACGTCGAGGACCAGGGCATCCGCGAGATCACCAACCGCGCCGACAAGAAGTCGCTGACGGTGGCGCTCAAGGGCGCCAGCGAAGAGATCCGCAACCGCTTCTACAGCAACATGTCCAAACGTGCCGTCGAGATGCTGCGCGAGGAGATGGAGATCATGGGCGCCGTGCGCCTGCGCGAGGTCGAGAAGGCCCAGCAGGAAGTCGTCGCCATCGCGCGCAAACTCGAGGAGGAAGGGGTGATCACCGGTGGAGGCGCCGGCGAACCGTATGTCGTCTAGGGCCCAGCGCGTTTCCGGCGGCAGCTCGCCCGAGCGGTTCACCTGGGGCGGGCACGTCGCGCCGGAGACGGAGCCGCAGCCGTTGTACGGCGCCGTCGAGGCGGGGCCGTCGATGACGTCCGCACCGGCGGTCGATCTGGCCGCGCTCGAACGCGACGCCTTCACCAAGGGCTACGCGCAGGGCGAACGCGCCGGCGCCGAGGCCGGCGCGGCGCGCGCCGAGGCGATGCTGCGCCGCCTGGCGCAGACGCTCGAAGACCTGCAGGGCCTGCGCAAGGATCTGGTGCGCCGCACCGAGCGCGACGTCGTCGAGCTGGCCATCGCCATCTCCCGCCGTGTGCTGCACCGCGAACTGGCGCTCGATCACGACCTGCTCCTGGCCTTGGCCCGGGTCGCCCTGGATCGGCTGGGCGACGTCGCCACCGCCAGCATCCGGCTGCATCCCGACGACTTCGCCATCGCCATGACCGGCTCGCTCTCGGCCCACGCGCATGGCGTGCAGATCGTCGCCGATCCGGCCGTGCATCGCGGCGGCTGCGTCGTGCAGTCGGAGTTCGGCTCGGTGGACGTCGGCGTCGCCGCCCAGATCGACGAGCTGTCGCAGGCGCTGCTGGGCGACGATCCGGATCGCGCGACCACCCTGTCGTCCAGACTGCGTGACGATGCCGCTGCGTGAGGCCGCCGTGCTGAACCTCGAGGCCTACCGGTCCCGATTGCGCGATGCGCAGCCGGCGCCCGTCTTCGGCCACGTCACCCGCGTCGTCGGCCTGGTGATCGAATCGGCCGGCCCGCGCGCCCGGGTCGGCGACGTGTGCGAACTGCGCCGCGCCGACGGCGGCGGCACGCTGCCCGTCGAGGTCGTCGGCTTTCGCGACGGCCGGCTGCTCTCGGTGCCGCTCGGCGACACCTCGGGAATTCGACCTGGCGATCGCATCGTCACCCGCGGCGGCATCCTGTCGCTGCCGGCCGGCGACGGTCTGCTCGGACGCGTCATCGACGGCCTCGGCCGGCCGCTGGACGGCCGGGGACCGCTGCAGGCGCCGGATCGCGCGCCGCTGCGGCCCGCGGCCTTGAATCCGCTCGATCGCGATCCCGTGGTCGCGCCAATCGGCACCGGGGTTCGCGCCGTCGACGCGCTGCTCACCTGCGGGCGCGGCCAGCGCGTCGGCCTGTTCGGCGGCAGCGGCGTCGGCAAGAGCACGCTGCTCGGCATGATGGCCCGCGGCACCGCCGCCGACGTCGTGGTGCTGGCGCTGGTCGGCGAGCGCGGCCGCGAGGTCCGTACCTTCCTCGAGCACGACCTCGGCCCGGCCGGCCTGGAGCGCTCGGTCGTCGTGGTCTCCACCTCCGACAGCCCGCCGCTCGTGCGCTTGCGCGCGGCGTACGGCGCGACGGCGATTGCGGAGTACTTCCGCGACCGCGGCAAGAACGTGCTGCTGATGATGGACTCGGTCACGCGCTTCGCCATGGCGCAGCGCGAGGTCGGGCTGGCCGCCGGCGAGCCGCCGACGGCCAAGGGCTATCCGCCGTCGGTCTTCGCGCTGCTGCCGGGGCTGCTCGAACGCGCCGGCAACGTGCGCGGGCGGGGCAGCATCACCGCCATCTACTCGGTGCTGGTCGAAGGCGACGACACCAACGAGCCGATCGCCGACGCGGTGCGCGGCATCCTCGACGGCCACATCGTGCTGTCGCGCGACCTCGCCGGCCGCAATCACTACCCGGCCATCGATGTCCTCAACAGCATCAGCCGCACCATGCCCGACGTGACGGAGGGCGACCACCGGCGCAAAGCTGCGCAGGCCCGTGAATGGCTGGCGACGCTGCGCGACACCGAAGATCTGGTGAGCGTGGGCGCCTACGTGCGGGGCACGACGCCGCGCATCGACCAGGCGCTGGAACGCCGCGACCGGCTGAACGCGTTCCTGTGTCAGCCCGCCGACACCCTGGTCGGGTTCACCGACGCCGTCCAGGCCCTGACCGCGATCTGAGCGACGACGCGCGATGCGGCCGTTCCGATTCCGCGCCGAGACCGTCCTCGATCTCCGGCGGCGTGAAGAAGAGGCCGCCCGCACGCAGTTGGCGCGGGCGCGCGCGCTCGCCGAGCGGGCGCACGCGGCCGTGCAGGGCGCCCGCGACGCCGTGCGCGACGCCGGTCGCGCGCTCGAGGCCGTGGCCACGGCGGGCAGTCCGCACGGCACGCTCGAATGGCACCGAAGTTGGATCGTCCGCCTCAGGGCGGACGTGCACCAGGCCCTGGGTGTCGCAGCCGAAGCCGATCAGGCGTCGGGCGCGGCGGCAGTGGCCCTCAGCCGCGCCATGCAACGGCGGCGGGTGCTCGAACGTCTGCGCGAGCGGGCGTGGCGACGGTACGTGGTCGCGCGCGATCGCGCGCACATCCAGGAGATGGACCAGCTCGCGAGCCTGAAGTTCGCGGCGCTGGTGCAGGAGAGCGGAGGCACTCGTGACGATCGATCCCACCACGCTGACAGCGGCCGCGGATACCAGCAGCACGACGCAGAAGAACGCCGACGCCCTGGGCCGCAACGCGTTCCTGAACCTGCTCGTGACCCAGCTGCAGCACCAGGACCCGACGCAGCCCCAGGCCGACGGTGAGTTCCTGGCGCAGCTGGCGCAGTTCAGCCAGCTCGAGCAGCTCCAGCAGATGAACCAGAAGCTCGCCGCGCTCGAGGCCATCCTCACCGGCGTCGCGCCGCAGCCCTAGAACGCCGGCCGGCCGGTCACGACCGACGGCCCGCCGACACCTCCCGCACCCGCCGCACCGCCACCCGGCGGGCCCGCCCGACGTCCGTCTACAGCGCCCCGCCCGTCTCCCTCGCGAATTCCGGCCTGATTCGGCCCGATCGCAGTTCCCGCCTCCTGCAATCGGCAACCGCCGCCGGATCTTGAACCGCTCCCGCATGTCTGGCACCGGCTTTGAAGTCCGGCTCACGGGGGCATGCCGCCCCTGCGCGCCGTCATGACACGGGCGCCGTCACTGCGGTCTCCGACAGGAAGGACAGACGCATGGGTTTCTCGGCAAGTCTCTCGGGTCTCTACGCCAACCAGCAGAAGCTGAGCGTGATTGGCAACAACCTCGCGAACCTCAACACCGTCGGCTTCAAGTCGAGCTCCGTGCAGTTCATGGACCTCGTCAGCCAGAACGTGGGCGGATCGAGCGCCAACCCGATGCAGATCGGCCTGGGTGTCACGACCGGCAGCATCGCCCCCAACTTCACCCAGGGCGGTCTCGAGAACACCGGCGTGAACTCGCACGTGGCCATCCAGGGCCGCGGCTTCTTCATCGTCGGCAACGGCAACGACTCCTCGTACACCCGCGCCGGCGACTTCTCGTTCGACGACAACGGCCGCCTGGTCTCGGCCGAGGGCCTGCCGGTGCAGGGCTACACCCAGGTGGACCCGCTGACCGGTGCGATCGTCACCACCGGCCAGCCCACCGACATCGTCATTCCGCCCGGCGTGCTGCGCGCCCCCGGCGCGACGACCAGCTTCGGCACCGTCTCGAACCTGAATGCCACCGCCGCTGTCGGTGACACCTTCACGGCCTCGGTGCAGATCTTCGACGCGCTCGGCGCCGAGCACCTCGCCACCATCACCTACACCAACACCGGCCCGGGCGCGTGGGGCTACGACATCTCGGTACCCGGCGCGGAAGTCACGGGCGGCACGCCCGGCACGCCATTCTCGATCGGCACCGGCAACGTCACCTTCGGTCCGACCGGCGTCATGACGGCTCCGGCGGCCGACGTCGTCATCACCAGCCCGGCGTGGGCCAACGGCGCCGCCGCCACGAACTTCACGTGGGATCTGTACGACGCGACCAACGCGCCGACGCTGACCGGCTACGCCGCCACTTCGGCGACCTCGTCGAAGACGCAGAACGGCTACGCCGCCGGCACGATGAACCCGATCACGATCGACGCCGACGGCAACATCCAGGCGACCGTGGGAGCGGGGCGCACGATCGTCGTCGCGCAGCTGGCGATCGCCAACTTCAACAACCCGCAGGGCATGCAGAAGGTCGGCTCGAACCGCTTCGCCGAGACGCAGGCCTCGGGCATCGCCAACGTCGGCGTCGCCAACACCGGCGGCCGCGGCGCGGTGGCCGGCAGCGCGCTCGAGCAGTCGAACGTCGACATCGCGCAGGAGTTCACCCAGATGATCCTCGCGCAGCGCGGCTACCAGGCCAACTCGCGCAGCATCACGGTGGCCGACGAGCTCCTCGTCGAGACGCTGAACCTCAAGCGCTAACGGGTAACGCGTCGTGAACGGGATCCAGACGACGGCGGGCACGGGGATTGGGGCGGCGCTGCCGGTGGCGATGGCCACGGCGGCGACCGGTCCGGTCGCCGTGTCGACCGATACGGCGAGCGCGGCAGGCGCGTTCGACGACATGGTCGCCAACCTCACCGGCGCGCTGCTGGCCACCGTGGCCGGCGCATGCGGGCCATCGACAGGCACCCGCGAAAGCGAGGCCGACGGCGACGGTGACATCGATGGCGACGGCGTGGCGGCGAGCGACGCCGCCACGGCGAACGCCCTGGCGCTGGCCGCGGTCGTCGTCCCGGTGATGGCGCCGGTGCAAACGCCACAGCCGGTCGACGTCTCCATGGCCGATCCCAGCGGCGAGAGTGCGGGTCAGGGCAGCGCGGTCGACGGCGTCGAGCCGTCGGCAGCGTCGACGCCGGCCCCTGCCGCGGCCGCGGCGGCACGCCACGCCGGCGCGCCGACGACGTTCGAGGTCGCGACGCAGGCTCCGGCCGGCGCCGCACCGCAGGTGGCAGGGACGGGCGAGGCACTGACGCCGACGCACGCGACCGCCTCGACACCCGCCGCGACTGCCCACGCTGACAGCACGGCAGCGGAGGCGCCGCTGCCGGTCGACCTGGTCAGCGCCGTGGGCACTGCGCCCGCGGCGGCGCCGTCGACGCCCATCGAGCCGACGGCCACGGCGGCCGTCACCGAGACGCGCGAGATCAGTGCGTCCGGAGAGTCGAGTGGGCCGGATCGTCGTCGCGGTATACGCGAGACGCCGGCCCGCACCCGTGCGTTCCACACGGCGACGGCCGCGGTGGCCGAACGCCCTGCGGACGCCCCGCAGGCTGCCGCGCCGACGACCACGTCCGCGACCGGCGCCCTGGCCGCTCCGCAGGCGACCGCGTCGCCGGAGATGCCCGCCTCGCCGCCGACCGCCGCGGTGCCGGCCATGGCGGCGCCTGCCGCGCCGGTCGAGCGTCCGGCTCTGAATGATCGGGCGCTGCGGCTGCAGCGTGCGCTGGCGCGGCAGTTGTCACGTGACGACCGCGAGACGCCGGTCGCTGGCCTGACCGCGCAGGCCGTCCAGGTCGTGGCCGCCGGTCAGCCGGCGACGACCGACACGCCCGGCGGCGATGCGCCGCAGACGGGCCGCCGGCAGGTGCGCGCGTGGCAGGCCGGCGCGTCGACGCCCGGCGTCACCTCGGCGCCGACCGGGCCAGCCGGACGTCAGGCGCCCGTCGAGGGCGCGGCGACCGAGTCGGCCACGCCCGCACGCCACGCCGCCTTCCGTGCCGCATTCGCGGCGATGGCGGGGGAGCCGGCGCCGTCCGGCGAGGCCCTCCAGACCACGCTGCGTGCCCCGGCCGGTGCGGCCGCGGTCACGCCGCACGTCGAGTTCGCCCTGCCCGCCCTGCGCGGACCGGTCGTGCTCGACACCGTCGAAGTGATGCCGGACCTCGACGCCGTGGCCCACGAGGCCGTGCACACGCAGATCGTCAAGTCGATGCGCATGCAGTTCCAGGGTGGCGTGAGCGAAGCGCGCGTCACGTTGCGCCCGGAGTACCTTGGCGAGGTCACCGCCTCGATCAAGGTCGACCAGGGCGTCGTCACCGCGACGCTGCACGCCGACACCCCGGAGGTGCGGCGTGCGATCGAAGCGCAGACCGCGACCTTGCGCGATGCGCTGGTCGAACACGGGCTGCGCCTCGACAAGGTCGTCGTCGCCGAGCCCGAGACCGCGCCCCAGTCCGGCGATCGCCGCTCACGCGGCCGGCAGCCGCAGCCGCAGCCCCACCCATCCCGTTTCCGGCGCCGACCGACCGAGGCCGGCGCCACGTTCGATGTCCCCACGGAGTAGAGGCCCCGTCATGAACCTGAAGACCACCGCCACCGGCACCGACCCGATCGCGCAGCTCATCACGAAGGTGATGGATCGCTTCGACGGCGACAAGGACGGCCAGCTCACCAAGGCCGAGTTCAGCCAGTTCCTCACCGGCCTGATGGGCGGCACGGGGCTCGGCACGCTCGGCGGCAGCAGCGGCGCCTCGGTGAAGATGGATCCGGTCGGCACCGGCCAGTACCGCTCGCGCCTCGCCGGCTTCGACCACGCCAAGATCGACAACCCGACGATGGCCGGCGCCGGCACCTCGAAGTACATCGCGTCGCGCATCTTCCAGGACTACCCGCCGATGCCCGAGAGCCTGCCGGCGGTGGTCGATCGCCTGAAGGCACAGGGGCTGAACGCCAAGCAGACCGACTTCGACAAGATCGACTTCGGCGACGGCTACGGCCCGATCGACGTGATTCAGGGCGCGTATCCGGGCGGCGGCGTCGCCTGGCAGTGGCTGCCCGTGGGTGAGATGTGAGCGCGCCGGCTGAGGCGCCCGCCGCCGACGCCGCGAAGAAGGGCGGCGGCAAGAGCAAGCTCATGATGATCGGCGGCGTGGTGATCGCGCTCGCCGGCGGCGGCTACTACTACAAGACCCAGGCCGCGGCGCACGCCGAAGAGGCGCCGGCCGAGAGCCACGAGATCTCGCCCAAGGAGCGCGGCCTGGTGCCGTTCGATCCGTTCGTCGCCAACCTGGCCGACGAAGGCGGACGCCGCTTCGTGCGCGTGACCGTGCAGCTCGTCGTCGCCGACGCGCTGCAGGCCACCGAGATGGAAGAGACCCCGGTGCTGAAGGCCCGCGCGCGCGCCATCATCCTCGAGCTCCTCGGCATGCAACTCGCCGACACGCTCGTCACCCCCGACGGCAAGGTCGCCCTGCGGCAGCAGATCGCCGAGAAGGTGGCCGAAGCCTTGCACGAGATCGAGATCGTCGATGTCCTCTTCTCCGACTTCGTCGTCCAGTTCTGACGCCGGCGCCGAGCTGCTGGCGCCCATGTACGACGTCCTCTGCGGCGTCGACTTCGTCATCGGCACCGCGCGGATGACGGTGGGCGACTGCCTGCAGCTGGCGCGGCACGGCCTCGTGCGCCTGGCCCAGCCGGCCGGCAGCGACGTCGACCTGCGCGTGCACGGCGTGTCGGTGGCGCACGGGGAAGTGGCCGTCGTCGACGACAACGCTTCCATGCGCGTGACCCGGATCACCGTGCCGTCGGGAGTCGGCTGGGAATGACGCCGTTGGTCGCTCTCGTCCAGGCCGAGGCCGTACCGGATCCGGCCTCGCTCGGATCCCTGGGCCTGCGTTCGTTCCTGGCCCTCGCCGTCGTCGGCGTGCTGCTCGCCGGCGCGGTGTGGGCGCTGCGCCGCGTGAACGACACCCGTCGCGGCAAGCAGGTGCTCAGCGTGGAATCGGCGCTGCCGCTGGGCGACAAGCGCTCCCTCGTCATCGTCGCCGTCGAGGGCCGCCGGCTGCTCGTCGGTGTCGCGCCCAACGGCGTCTCGCTCGTCACCGAGCTGCACGCGACCTTCAACGACACCCTCGACCGGACGATGTCCGCGTCGTCGCCGCCGTCCTAGACGACGGCCAGAGGCGGAGCCTCGACTCGCATGAACCAGCTCGATCTCACCGTGAACGGCGTCGGCGCGGTCTCCGCGCCGCTGCAGATCGTCCTGTTCCTGACGCTGCTGTCGTTCATCCCCGCGGCGCTCGTGATCATGACGTCCTTCACGAGAATCGCCATCGTCTTCCATTTCTTGAGGCAGGCGCTCGGCACGCAGGAGATGCCCTCGAACCAGATGCTGGTGGGCCTCACGCTGTTCCTGACGTTCTTCATCATGGCGCCGGTGGGGGAGCGCATCAACGCCGACGCCCTGCAGCCGGCCATGGCCGGGCAGATCAACGTCACCGAGGCGCTCACGCGCGGTGCACCGCCGCTGCGCGAGTTCATGCTGAAGCAGACGCGCGAGGCCGACCTCGCGCTGTTCGTGCAGCTGGGCAAGGTGCCGCGGCCGTCGACCCCGGCCGACCTGCCGATGCGCGTCGTCATCCCGGCCTTCGCCATCTCGGAGCTGAAGACCGGCTTCCAGATGGGCTTCTTCCTGTTCGTGCCGTTCCTGCTCATCGACCTCGTCGTCTCGACCACGCTGCTCTCGATGGGCATGCTGCAGCTGCCGCCGGCGATGATCTCGCTGCCGTTCAAG